>CAMBQP010000121.1 GCA_945869955.1 Schlesneria paludicola DSM 18645 | reverse complement strand
CCGCTGCCATCTCACGCAAACGAGACTGAACATTGGGATCCACAGACCTCTTCGCGAATGCCATCCTTGGCCTCCTTTGAGCTAACTCCATTCACTGAAAACACATCCGATCGCAGATTCTACTCGCAATCAAAAGACGCGCAAAGTGCGTCTTGCACTCGGCTTGACCAACCGAAAAAAGCTGAGATTGACTTAGTTTGCGATCCGGCGAGAATCGCCGCCACACCCCTTCTATCATCCCTTCAATTCAGTTGCTCACCCATGAACCCTCGTCGCCATTTCGACGAAGTGCGACCCCTCTCCGGCTTTTGTCGGCGACTGGGGTTGTTGCTGTTTTGCCTGGGTGGACTGTGGCTATCACAGCCACAGACGGTGGTGTGGGGTGCCGATTCCGAAGTTGCCGAATGTCATCACTTGAAAGATCCGCAACGTTGTCCGAAGTGCAACAAGCGCCCCGCTCAACGAGTTCGCTATCGGCCATGGTTTTTGAACTCAGGCCATGCGATGTGGAGCACCAGCAATCTGGTCTCGGACTCTTCGTTTGGTGACCCCGCATTGGAAAAGGGGAGCCGACGCGGCTTGGCACCCAGTCATCGCAGCGGCCCATCACGCGGTTTCGATTCGATGTTAGATCCGATGGTCGCGGACACAGATGCAAACTCATTTGCCGAGCCTGTCGCTGTCGACGGTTTGCCTGCCCCGTATTGGAACGAGTTGACGAATCGCCAGGTGGCGATGGAGCCTGGGCCTGCGCCATTCCCCTCCACGGAACTCATCCGCCCACTCTGTCCTGTCCATGAGATGGACCTGCATCAATTCAGTCTTTGCGAAGACGTGCGGGGAATCCCCGGGCGATGGAGTTCCGATCTGCGTGGGATTGCAAATTGTGAAAACGCGCTCTTTTTGGGGACGTTCGCGGGTGTGGCTTTGATTCTCCGTAACAATGTCGACGACCATGTCGCTCAGGATGTGCAGCAACATGGTCCGTATGGTGGAGGCTTTACTGACACGGTCGCGCACTTTGGCGACCCGTTCATGGTGCAGATTCCATTGATTGCGGGTCTCTATGCGACGAGTCTGCTGCAGCAGAATGAGGATCTGCATGAACTTTCCACGACGATGTTTGCCAGTTTTAACTTTAGCATCGTTGGGTCACTCGCATTGCAATACGCGACAGGAACCCATCGGTCTGATGGAGGGGCGTTCGATTCGATTCAGGATCACGGATTTCCATCGGCCCCCGCTGCGACGAGCTTCGCATTAGCTGCGGTGATCGATGAACGTTATGGCTGGCGAGGTGGTGTCCCTGCCTATATCACTGCGGGCTTGATTGGGTGGAGCGAGATCGATCAGAACCAGCGCCAAGTTTCCGATGTCGTGTTTGGTGCCGCTCTCGGTTATGCGATTGGCAAATCGATCGCCTCCATGCGTTATCACCCGAACAACCAGTTCAAACTGGTCCCGTTTGTTGATATCTGGGGACGAAGTCAAGGGATCGGATTCGAGCGCCGGTTCTGAGAGTTCTTGTCGTAGATTCCATCCGAATGGATCGACGCGAGGATCCTGCCAGCATTCCCCAGCCAGTGGGTGAGGAGGCCATCCTCCCGCAAATCACCGGGTCACATTTCGGTCGCCTGCATCAGGCCACGGATGTACCCATACGCGAATAGGCGACCAAGCATGGTGTATCCCGGTTCGCCATCATCCTCGCCAAAAAGTTGCGGAACGTGGTCGGGGCGAATGGGGCCGCTGTACCCGATCTGACGGTAAGCACGCATCGCTGCGGCCATATCGGTCTCGCCGTTGTCATGAAACGTCTCGACAAACGCGTCACGCGACCCCCGAACATCGCGAAAATGGAGATAGCGAATATGAGATCCCAATCGCAGGATCGTCGCCGGGATATCGACACCCATCGTCGCAAAGGTCCCCTGGCAAAAACAGATCGCATTGGACTTGCTGGGAACGAGGTCAACCAGTCGCTCAAAGTTCTCGACCGAATTCATGATGCGGGCCTTGCCCAGTAATTCTGGCAGCGGGGGATCATCAGGATGCATGCACATCGTCACCCCTGCGGCTTCGGCAGCGGGAATCAATTCGCGGAGAAACACCTCCAGATTTTTCCAGAGCTCTTCAGCGGAAATCGGATTTTGATCGATGACCGAGGCATTGGCACTGAGTGACATTGCCTGTTGCACTTCGGCCAGACGAAAACCCGTAACCTTGGCTGCACCCCGTTCGGGAAGATCCAGTCGGGTTCGCACCCAATCGGTCCCCGCCATAAAATTGTAGCAGAGCAGGGGGATCCCTGCGGTTTGCATGTTTTTCAGCAGCGTTTTCATGGCAGCCAGTTCGCTGCCATCATCCCGACCAATCTTCATTTGTTCAATGGGAAGATAGCCTTCAATCGCAGCCAGTCGCAGACCGAATGATTCGATCCGATCTCGCAGTCGCAACAGATCATCCAGATTTGTACCAGGGTAGCGACCGACTACATCGGTAACCGAGCATTGTGCCGCCAGGGTCAAGTTCTCGTCAGACATCGGGGTCAGAACAGTTGCAAGTCGCATGAGAGGTTTTTTCGTCCTGATGGTTCTATGCGGTACTAATGGTTCAGCTTATTCCTGTTGTTCAGCTTATTCCTGGTGGTTCAACTCAGGGCTCGCCGGGGCAACGGGGTCGAAAAGAGGAGAACGCCAGACCCCGGTCTTTCGACCCCAAAACTTCGCAAGCACATTCAGGGTCGAGAACCCATAGGTGACACTGCGGCGAAAATTGATGCTTGACGCTTCATCAAAGTAACGGACCGGGACCGGAATGTCTCCCAGTTTGAAACCGAAGTGAACCGCTTGAGCGAGGAATTCGCTGTCAAAAACGAAATCATTCGAGTTTCTCAGGTAGGGGATCGTTTCGAGCACACTGCGGCGGTACGCCCGAAAGCCACTGTGAAAATCGCCGAGATTCTGCCCCAAGGCGACGTTTTCCGTGAAGGTCAGACAGCGATTGGCAACGTATTTCCAAGGTGGCATCCCTCCCGAAAGCGCTTCTCGACGCGTCCGAATGCGGGACCCCATGACAAAATCACAAATCCCGAGTCGAATGAATTCAATCGCTGCAGGAATCACACGACTGTCGTACTGATAGTCCGGATGAATCATCACGACATAATCCGCTCCGTTTTCAAGAGCACGTTGATAGCAGGTCTTCTGATTCCCGCCGTAGCCAAGGTTTTTCTCGTGGCGGATGACGGTGAGGCCCAGTCGCTTGGCGATCTCGACGGTGTTGTCACGACTGCAATCATCAACCAAAATGATTTCATCGACCGCACCCGAAGGAATATCGGTGACCGTTTTTTCGAGTGTTAAAGCAGCATTGTAGGCGGGCATGACCGCAATGGTCTTTCCGCGCGCGGGCAGGTTGGTCGACATTTTTGGTTCGTCTGTTTTGGTTGGTTCGTCTGCTGTGGAAGGAATTGTCGACAAGGTAACTCATGTCTGCGGAGGAATCGGATACGATGCAGGAAATTGCCGGTTCAGTATGGGGAAGCAGGAGACTTGGGTCGACTGACTGAACCTGAAGATTTCCTGAGTCCCGCCAGGGAATGTCGGGTGGCACTTGCGATTCTTTGCAGTGGTTGGTCTATTGAAGCGCGAGATCGTCCGTTTGTCCACCGATCCATTTTGGAATTCCCTGATTCGTTACTTTTTCTCGCCCGGAGCCTCACGATGAAACGTGATTTGAGTCGACGCGAATTTCTCGAAGCGGCTGTCGCCGCCGGCACAGCCGTTGCCGGTGCGACCGTTGGCGGCGCGGGAATTTTGTCGAGCCCCCAACCGGTTTCTGCCAAAGAACCGAAAACCGCCAATGAAAAATTGAATTTGGCGGTCATTGGTGTCGCCGACCGAGGTCAAGCCAACTTGAATGGGGTGGCGAACGAAAGCATCGTTGTCCTGTGCGATATCGATGATCGGCGACTCGAAGTGGCCGGAGCCCGATTCCCAAATGCCAAGCGGGTTGTCGATTTTCGAGAAGCGCTCGAGGTCGCCAACCTGGATGGTGTGGTCTGTAGCACCCCCGATCACATGCATGCCATCGTGGTCGCCGCCGCACTCAAAAAAGGACTCCCCGTCTACTGCGAAAAACCGCTAACACACTCGGTCTGGGAAGCTCGTCAATTGCGCAAGCTGAATGCCCAGGCACGCGTTCCCACCCAGATGGGAAATCAGATTCACGCCGAACCAAATTATCGCCGCGTGGTCGAGATGATTCGGGCCGGAACAATCGGGCCGGTGGAACGTGTCCATGTCTGGCTGGGTAGCGGCGTTCGCTCGTTCCCCGCGGTGAAACCGATGGAAACTCCTTCCCACATTCACTACGACCAATGGATCGGCCCCGCTCCGTTTCGCCCCTTCAACGAAGCCCATTTCCACTTCAACTGGCGTTACTGGTGGGATTTCGGCGGTGGTCAGCTGGGGGATTTTGGTTGCCATTTCATGGACTTGCCATTCTGGGCATTGGAATTGGGAGCCCCCTCTTCCGTCGCTGCGACGGGAGAAAAAGGGCATGACGGGGACAACGAGTGCCCCATGCGGATGCGGGTCGAGTACAAATTTCCCGCCAGGGGTGACATGCCACCAGTCCATCTGACATGGTCGCATGGCGGTTGGATGCCCGAAGGGGCAGAGGCCTACAAGATGGGTTCTGCGGTGCTGTTCGAAGGAGCGGATGGACGCCTGATCGCAGACTACGGGTCCCATAAACTCTTCATGCAAGAAGGCAAAACCGCAGCCCCCGTGAAACCCTGGATCGAAAACTCGGTCGCCGGACACCACGCCGAATGGCTCACCGCGATCCGCACAAATGGCAGCACCTCATCTCACTTCGAATATGGCGGAAATCTGACCGAGGCGGTGTTACTGGGAAATGTGAGCTATCGCGCGGGGAAACCACTGGTTTGGGATACTCGGAACTTTAAGACCGATTCTCCTGAAGCAGATCGCTTTTTGAAACGGGACTATCGTCCGGGATGGTCGCTGTAACGATTATCCGCAGCGAGTATCCCCATGGATCCGAATCGAAGAGCGGGCTGCGATCATGCCGTTGCCCGCTGGCTGCCAACTCCGGTGGCAAGTTTTTTCAACTTGCCACCGACTGCAGGACCCTCGATGAGACAGGATCTGTTTTCTGATCGTCGTGACAATTGATCGTCGTGACCGAGGTTTTCATGGCCGAGTTTCGTTATGTTGCACGGGAATTATCGGGAAAACAGGTTGACGGAACCGTTTCAGCGGCATCCGAGCGGGAAGCGCTCGGGTCGCTGACCGCCAAGAATTTGTTTCCCGTTTCCATCACATTGGCTGCAGCCGCGAAAGCGCATCAAGCCAACAAAACTCGGCGCGTTCCAGCTCGAGTTCTGGCCGTTTTTTACACACAACTGGCAGACCTGTTGCGCGCGGGTGTGCCGCTCCTCAGATCTCTTGATCTGCTCGTCAAGCAGACTCGGCAGATGACCCTGAAATTGGTGGTGCAAGAAGTCCGCGACCAGATTGCCGACGGAACCAGGCTGGCGGAAGCGATGCGTCAACATCCAACCGTCTTCAATGATCTCACAATCAGCATGGTTCGGGCCGGTGAAGAAGGAAGCTTTCTGGAAGAATCGCTGCAACGGATCGCAGACTTCACCGAGCATCAGGAGGAATTGAAAGGGCGCGTGGTCGGAGCGATGGCCTATCCGGCATTTCTCGTCGTTGTCGGTGGCTTGATTCTGGTCGGAATGCTGATCTTTTTCGTACCGAAATTTGAGCCACTCTTTGAAACGATGCGGGCGGAGGGGACGCTTCCCTGGGCCACAATTGCCCTGCTGACCGCCAGCAGTTTTCTGCAGCGATACAGTTGGGTACTGCTGATCATCATCGGAATTGCTTCGTATTTCATTCAACGTTATTTCGCTAATGATGTCGGTCGACTGCGATTGGATCAAGTTCGCTTGAAAATCATCGGGATTGGTCGCGTTATTCGCAGCTTGGCCGTCGCACGCTTTTGTCGCGTTCTTGGTACCTTGCTGAGAAATGGGGTGCCGATTTTAAGTGCACTGAACATCGCCAAAGATGCGACCGGCAATCGCGTCATCAGTGCCGCGATCGCTCAAGCCGCAGATCACGTCTCTTCGGGACGATCACTGGCACAACCCTTGGCCGAATGTGGACAGTTTCCCGTCGATGTCCTCGAAATGATCGCCGTCGGTGAAGAGGCAAACAACCTGGAACAGGTTCTGGTCGGAATTGCCGACAAGATGGAACGTCAGACAAATCGCCAACTGGATTTGGTGGTGCGATTGCTCGAACCCTTAATGCTCGTGATCATGGCGGGTGTGATTTTGTTTGTGCTGATTGCCCTGATGCTGCCGATCTTTAATAGCTCGTCCATGACAGCCGTGGAAACCCTCTTCAGTCGTGGTCTTTGCTGAACGGATCCCAATCAATCCCTTGTTCACTGCGAAGTCACTGGTTCGGCACACCTTTTTCGATTGTGGTTAAGCGCGCCAATCGGCAATCTCTGCCGATCTCCAATGTGAATCTGCGTGAGATGCGGTTTACCCAGCTTCAACAGCCGATGTATTTTGATAGCCATCGCCTGGCGGAACGAGTGCAAAGAGGGACTTTCGCACTGCAGACCGATTTCCGCAGAGTTTTTGCCGGTCAACGCGGCGATGATGAGGGAGATCCATTGACATGTCCAACTTCGGTTTCAAAAGATCACGGTTTCCTGCGTTTGGTTTCAAGAACTGGCTCTGCTGTCTCGTCGTGACGTTGACGACGTTTCAAGCTGTTCGCGCCGAAGAGGACGCGGGCAGGGCCAGTACCATGCTCGAAAACTTGAAACAACGCTCGGCGGCAGAACGCTGGGAGCGGGTGAAAAAGCAATATCCCGCAGAAACTCAGGCTCCTCGGCGCAGTGTCCCCGCTACGCTTTCACGTGAGCAGCAGCGTACGGCAGCAGACGAGGCCCTTCCTCCCTCACCGGCTGACGGCTTTTCGATTCCTCGATTGGCTGCATTACCGGTCGAGGATTCCGCCGACTGGATCCGTCCAGCACGCCCGGTATTGGATCAAGAGACCGACGAAGCGGAAATCGATTTTGCTCCCGAATCATTAAGCCCGACTCAAGTGGCCGACTTGAATGCCGCAATCGAGAACACGACTCTCGAAGGGACCGTCAAAGATCGCGTTATCGAAAACCGTACCGCGAGAACCGCCGTTTCCGCGACATCGAATCAAAATCCGATCAGCCCAACTCTTAACGACCAGCCCAATCAGGCGGGGCCGCGAACCCCGATGGAACGGATGATCAGCAGCATCAAACCGTATTACGATCGCGATCAAGATCGTGATATCCGACAGTTTGCACTCGAAAAAGGGAAAGAAATCAACATCCCTTTTAATCCAAAACCCTATGAAGAAAGATCCTTCCCCCAAATTCGACTCGCTTGGGAAGCCAGCAATTTCTGTTATCACCCACTCTATTTCTCGGACCCGGCGCTTGAGCGATACGGTCACGCACACCACCCACTCATTCAGCCACTCGCCTCGCTGGGTCGCTTCGGCACCCAGGCGCTTTTCCTCCCCTACCAGATGGTCATCACCCCCCCTTGTTCGTATGAATCTCCGTTGGGCTACTACCGACCCGGCGAATGCGCACCGAAACTGCACTATCAGGTTCCTTTGAACGCCGAAGCGGCCGTCGTCGAAGCCGCCGTCGTGACCGGACTGTTTTTCGTGATCCCATAACATTGCGTTTCTGCTGGGGGATGGCCAAGATCAGGGCATGACGCACTCGCTACCCGAACCTGATCCGGAACCGCTTCCCAAGCCCCGCAGCCTGTGGTCGTTGATTCCTCAAAGTCCGATTGACCTCCCCCCTGCGGAAACTTCTGTCGATGCAGATTTGACTGGACCGGCAACCAACCCGACGCCTCACAGCCTCTTCGAGGTGATGCGGCGGGGAAGGGGGGGAAATCCCCAAGCGGACAATAAGATCTCGACGAGTTCCGAGAATCGCGATCAAGCTGAACAGCACAGCAGCGAATCCCAAGCTGTTGCCGATGCTGATCTGTCTCAAATCATCCCTACTGTGGATAAGGCGATTTCGCATGAGGTCGACAACGCCAGCGAGATTGTACCCAGCGAATCATCGCCATTTCTCGTTCTGCCCATCGAGAACAAAGTCTCGCGATACCGGCGGAGCACACGATCAACCTGGGGACCTGTGGTCCCCATGACCTGCGGACTGACATCAATCGGCCTGTCGGCCTTGGCGATGCGGCCGGAATTTTGGGGAGTACTCCCCGCATCCATCCTCGGCTTTGCCGCGACAATCCAGGGGTTTCTGTTACTGTCAGACTCACGCCCCGAAAACCAAACCACCTCCTGCCGATGCATCGCTCTCGTCAGCCTGCTATCCGGGCTCTGCGGAATGTTTCTGGGGCCGCTCTATTTTGCCGAATGGGGTCGCGTATGGCGATAAGAATTCGGTAAGCGTATCCCGCCTCGCTGGTTCCACCCCTGTGGTCGGCCCCTGTGGGTGATGTCAGCGACCGAGCATCCCGACCGAACTGGGACGGCGTTTGGTTTTTGAGAGACCTGCCGCTGGTGACGGGGCGAAACCACCAGGACGCTGAGCCTGCGGAAGGAACTCAGCCGCAGCCGCTTCCACACAATCCCGGGTGACAACCTGAACTTCGTTTCCTCCCACAGCCAACAAACTCAAATTCGCCAACAAGACAATTTTTGTCGGAATCCCTCGAGTGATTTCCTGAATCCCCTGAATCGCCTCTTCCGTAAACAGTCGTTGCAGTCTTCCCGCCTGACGGGTCGCATCATGAATAAACTGTGAGGTCTCGCCTACAGACCAGGGATTCAATTCAATCCGCAATTCGACCATGTCTTGAAGGAGTGCGGGGACAACCTGGTCCGTGACTGCCAGCACGATGGTCAACTTCAATCCGACCAGATCGGCGAGCTGATTCAGTCGTCGAATCGCCTGCAGCACTCCCCCATCGCTCGAATCAAGATGATCAATCAACAGCACCACCGGTTGTCGGATCAGTGACAGGGCCGCAAACCGTGCTCGAAGGCCATACCAAAGTTGAGCGGCGGTGGAATTCAGGTCACAGGGGACCTGGCTAGCCGTTGCCACCTGCAGCAGCACTTCCTCGCAGGTCAGCCCCGTCGCATCACAGCGAACCACCATCCGTCCCAATCGTTGAGCTCGTTGTTGAGTCAGCGACATCAGATACGTTTTTCCAGTGCCGGCAGCACCTGTCACCAATCCACAACGACGAGATTCTTCCACGAGAAACAGCAGCCTCGACATCGCTTCGTCATGTTGCGGACTCGCGAAAAATCGGTCTGCTGCAAAGGTCCGATCAAACGGCCAATATCGAAAGCCCCAACTGGCAAGATCCATGATCGAGTCTCTTTCCGGATGATGATACCTGATAATTTCACGATCCGAGCCTCTTCGACATGCCCACCCAATCCCGCAAACGAGTTGATCCCCCAGAGGGATCAATCCCATATCCGGCAGCAGTGCTGCGAACGTCTCTTCCGACCGTTTACCAGGAATTATCGGCAAATCCGTTACACTCGCATGACCGAAGTCTGAAGATGCCTGCGGCAAGATTTGCCGAAACGAGAAGACCTGGGTCTATTGATCGCCACCCAGCGGAACCGGAAGCTGCCCACTTTGCCACTTCTTACCCATTTCACTATCAGGGACAGTGGTTTTGATTTTCACACGAAACGTTCGATTGTCCCCACCCCGCGCACCATTCAGCTGCTTTTGGGCCAGTCGCTGTGGCAGCGGCACAATTTTCTGCGGCGGGACGCTAGGGAGATACCACTCGGCATAATTCCCAGCATTTGTTTCGATGGTGACGTAAAAACTCATCGGACGCAGGTGTGACAGATTCCGCAGTTGCCCTTCCGCCGAAAGAGCTCCTGCGCGTTGATTTTCGGCCGCCGACATTTCGACCTCGGCCAGATTCATCTGTGAGATCAAGCGCCCTTGTGGGATTTTTTCTTCAAACGAGATTTTTTGTTTTCGAGCCGCCTGTTCCACCCACTGCGGGAACTCGCCCTGCAATTTTCCGACCGGTTTTCCGAACGCCCGTTCAAAATCGTTGGTCCGTGTCACCGCATCATCGATTTGAAGAGTCGACTTTTCACCCAGGCGTCGCAGGTATTCGATGTATTGTTTGCGGTATTTCGTCACCAAAAACCAGTGAATCGACCAGGCATGGGCATAGGCTTCGCCTGCCAGAACATCCCCCCGAAAGGCTTTGTCGTCGGCCACAATCTGGTCCCAGTTGACGGATGTGGCCAGTCGTGCCCGCCGCCCGTATCGGGCGCTGACACGAAGGGGCCCCCCTTTGATCTTGTCTCCATTCCCCTCAAAACCGGTCGCAATCCCTTCGTTGAACCAGACGGGTGAGGGGGCAAGTCGCTGGATCAGACCGCGATTATAGACCTGCTGATGAATCGCTTCATGCAAGGGTGTCTCAAAGGTATGACATTCACTCATCCGAATCACGAGTCGATTCGATAACCCGTTGTAATAACCCAGGATCAATCCGGCAGAAAGACCTTGTCCACCCGTTTCCTCGGCGGTGAAGCGAATAAAGTCGTCATCGGTCTCGAAGATCAAGAGGACCAGCGGGAAGCGTGGTTTTTCCAGGTCGATCTTCAGGTCGTTCACAAAATCAAGAAAAAGCTTCTCGACCGTCTTCATAAAACTTGCCGCACGCTTCAGGCAAGCGGTCGCTTTCCCCTCATAGTTTTTAGGCAACGGTTCGGTCAGAACCAGACCGATCACGTAAGGGGAATCGGCATAGGCACGAAATTTGTCGGCACCAAACCTCGCTGTCAACCGCTCGATCATTTCTGAGCAAGAAATCGGTTCGGGATCCGCACCCGGGTCTCTTTTGAGGATCTGTTGTTGGGGAACCACTTCGATCCGGCCATCTGTCCGTTCCAGGGCCACGACACCCTGGCCTTCACCGACCAGACGCGCCTCAACCGTCACGGTCTGCCCGTCGTCTTCACGAACGGTGAACATATCAGCCCGCGCTGAAAACACGAAACAGCAGCAGCTCAACAGCATCGACAGCGTACAACGGATTCGCATGAAAATCCCCAGGGGAACGTTGTTTCTTATCCTTTCGGCTGTGAGGCTTTCCAAAGGTTCAGGGTGATGTGTGCCTGCCCCTGGTGATGCGCCTCATGCCAGCAGAGAATCTGCAGTATCCGCCGGATATCCCAGCCTCGCTCCCGATACCAGACCGGAATGGTTTCCAGGTCGGCTTCGCCGTAATGCGAAAAACATTCGCGAACGTGCTCACGTGACTCGGTCAAAACCTGACGAATCAAATCGAGCGAAGGAATCTGGTTGTCAGGAGTACTGCCAAACTTGAATCGAGGGACCAGGTCGGCAAAAGCAGGAACCAGCCCGCGCATCCGTTCCGTCGCGGTGAGTTCCTCGGTGACCCCGATATGGGTCAGTTGCCAGCCAAGATGAGCTCGCTCGGGACCCGGTCGCCACCCCAGCACGGCTGCAGGGTCCGGCTGCTTGGCAATTTCCTCTAAAGTCAACAACGTTCGAACACGGCAGACTTCCATCACATCCAGCATCACATTGATTGTATTCATCGTTTATTCCTGAATTGAGATCGGTTCAAATTGAGCGACGAGTTTTTCCAAGGCGACCTGAGGATTCATATTAAACAAAGCTTTTCCCCCGGTACCCCATGCCCCCTGGTGGAAATGAAACAGGGCTGCGGCATCGCGCACGGTCGAGACCGCCTCGACATCTTCCATGTCCCCTCCCGCGATCGCTTCGAAGTGAACGTTGATCCCTGCAAATGCGGTCAGCAATCCCGAAGTCTTGTCGCGACCAAATGTCACCTCGTCCGACCAGTCACAATCAAGCCACTTCAATCCCCGCGGCTTGCCGAGCGATTGTGCCATTTCGAAAAACTTGGCTTCCAACATCTCACGTCGCCGATGGAACAGGGCGATTGCCCGACGAGCATCGCGGCGTTTCCACCAAGCAGCCAGGGGAATGACGGCAAACGCCGCACCCAGAACGATTACAAAACTAACCAGCAGCCCCCAAAACCATCCCATGAACATGTTCCCATCATCTCGGTGAAGTCGCTCACCCCTCTGATCCCTCTGTTCGAGCCATTTCGCGGACGAATCTTCCTGACTGTATCACGTTCGCAAGAAAAATCACGGGACGAGGGTCCGGATTCGGTTTTCACCAGCACGACAAACCGACTTCCTTTTGCGGGAAACTTGCTGAAATTCCGACAACAATTCGATCACGAAAAAGGGCGAATCCGAGGTGGCAAATCCGCGATTTTTCGCTTTCGGTGCGATTGCCATGAGAATCCTGCGTGAATCGGACACCAAAACCACACGAACATCGGCAAAAAACGAAATTTGAAAATCTGCGTTTTTCTCAGTTCGATTCCGATTCCGTCGTCCCTGAATCAGCTGGAACACGCTAGTATCATCACGCAAGAGCATCGACAATCAAGACTTTCCACCAGTTCGAGTACGCCAGTGGTCTGTTTTGATGTGGATTTTCCGCTGCGAATTTGCGTCGGAAACGTTGCTGAGGACACCCCGTCGCTGGCCTGCTCGGCAAACGGGAATGAGTCAGGGCAGCGGACAGCTCAAGGCACTTCTGAGGAAATCCAGATTATGAAATCAACCTATTGGGTCGCGATGGCCGCTTTCCTCGGATCGTTATTGAGTGGTTTCCATCCTTTGGCTGGCGACAATCACGCCAGACTTTGGGCACAACCGGGTGGCAGGCCCGCGCAGCGGCATCGGGCCGGACACAGTTCCCCTGCGCCGAGCGCACCGAGCGTTTCCAGTCGTCCGAGCGCGCCAATTCGTCCGAGCGCACCAAATGCCCCCATCGCACCAAGTGGTGGTGGTGGTGGTGGTGGCGCTAGTGTTGGTGGCGGCATGCAGCACAGAGTCAGGGGAGGTTCCGCACCCGTTGGCTCGGCACCCGGCGGTTCCGCCCCGGCGATCTCCAACCCCGGCTTCCGCAGCAATCTGCAACCAGGAGTCACTCCAAATGCTCCCGTGGGATCCCCTCCCGGTGCTTCGTCAGGCCCCACGTTCAACGGAAATTCCGGAATTCACCGAGGTCGGCCTCACACCGGTTTTCAGGGTGGAAATGCGGGGGGAGGCGGTGCGGGGACATCCTCGCCACAACCCTCGATCGGGGCGAATCAAACCGTCATTGGCAACTCCGCCACTGCCGTGACTGGTCAAGTCTATTCCAATGCCCCCAATCAAAATGCGCCCAGTCAAAATACTCCCAGTCAAAATACTCCCAGTCAAATCAAGACTCCGACTCCGCCAGGTATCCCACAACCGAATCATCGCCTGACAAATGGTTCGCCGCCGGCGGAAGCACCGCAGGGAGGCCATCGCCGTCTACAACCGAATTTCACTCCCCATTCAAACCAGGGAACTGCAAACCAGGGAACTGCAAACCAAGGATCCACACCCAACCCTACGGCGAACGTTGAACCGCATCGCCGTCATTCCGCGACGGGGAATCCGCGTGGCAAACCCTTCTCAACCCCGTCCCCGAGCGCTGTGGTCGGAGGCCCCGGCTTTTCCGACCAATCCGCAAATCCGAGGCTCAATCAACCCATCCTCAGCGGATTGGGCCGCGGATCGGGGACACAGCCTGAATTGACGCATCGTATGGGAACCCATCCTGGTTCAACCAGCCCCGGTTCCATCAACCATCTCCACAGACACCTCAATCGTCATGGCACCGGCAACCACGTTCCCAGCGGTAACCCTGTTGGCAACGGCAACAACATTGCCAACGGTAACACATTCGGCCATAGCAATCAGACCCGAGTGGCGAGCCCTTATCCCAGCCAAGGGTTTCGAAATGGGACCGGATTTTCAGGAGCTCAGCCGTTTGTCTGGGGAATGACCCAGGGAGGATACGGCGTGCTTCCCTATGGCAGCGGCTATTTGAGTTACTCGAACCCATACGTGAGCAACCTGAATCAGACCAACATCCCCTCACAGGGATTCAACTATTCGCAGCCGATTCCAATGGCGTCTCGACGATCTTCCACCCCTGCGGCTCAGCCCGGTTCGATCCTGCAAGGGGAAAGTCAGCAGCAGCTCTTATTGAATTCTGCGGTCAATTCGTTCAAACAAAATCAGTTTGCAGACGCCCTCGAAATCAGTGACTTGCTGATCGCCCAGTATCCCGCGGATCCTGTCGTCCATGAATTCCATGCCCTCGCCCTGTTTGCGCTCGGAGACTATCAACAAGCTGCGGCCACCCTGCATGCGGTACTCGCCGTATCACCCGGTTGGGACTGGGAAACACTGATCAGCATCTACAGCGATATCCGCATTTACACCACGCATCTTCGTGCGCTCGAGGCGGTTTCCAAACAGAATCAGGATGAC
This sequence comes from Schlesneria paludicola DSM 18645, assembly GCA_945869955.1. Classification (GTDB taxonomy): domain Bacteria; phylum Planctomycetota; class Planctomycetia; order Planctomycetales; family Planctomycetaceae; genus Schlesneria; species Schlesneria paludicola_B. The sequence continues at coordinate 2,872 of CAMBQP010000121.1, read as the reverse complement.
AGCGCCACCCGATTTTTGCTCGCCTATCACTATCTGGCAGGCGGGTCACCCGACGCCGCAGCCCGCATGTTAACACGGGTGGTGGCGATGGTTCCCCGCGATCAGGTCGCGATCGATCTGCTGCAGATGATCGCTCCACCGGAAAAAACAAACCCATCGGAATTCGCCGCACCAACAATAGCAGCATCAACAGCACAACCGACGCCCGAGCCCCCCACGGTCGATACACCCCCACTGCAACCATCGCCCAGTACGCCCCCCATCAACATCAACCCGACTGTTTTCCAGGGGAGTTGGAAAGCCACGCGCGAGGAAGGCTCGGCCTTCTTACTGACGTTCGACAACGAAAAAACTTTCACGTGGAGTTTTACCCCCAAAGACCAACCGACACAGTCCTTCAGCGGTTTGTACTCGGTCGAAGGGAACACCTTGACCCTGGAACGAACCGGTGGTGGCTCACTGGTCGCCAGACTCGTTTCGACCAGCGACGCGGGTTTCCAGTTCAAACTGGTCGGTAGCCCCGCCACTGACCCCGGCCTGGAATTCGCTCGCTGAGAACTACGGAACGAATTCCGAGCAAGCCTCGCAAGCACATCAAGCAATGCGCCACAAGCGGCATGGCGACGATCTTAAACCTTGAGAGTTCGTCTGATTCGTTTGCCCGTCCTCGATCAATATTGTAACAAATTTGGTTTTTTTCTGGTTACGGTATCGTTTCACCACCGAAAACTCGCGTTTCACCACATTTCTGAAAATTGAGTGGAAAAAAATTTTGTGTTCATAAGCTTTCTGCTAAATTGAAATGTGAGAAATCTCTACTGCGGATTGGGGATCTTGGCACCAAAAAATCTTCCTTCAAAGAATTCATTACCAAGTTACGGTTCTCTGCACCAGTAGATGCTTTGATGTTGGGTGTGCTGTGATCCGTAATCACGGAGATTCCCTGAAATTGCGCTTTGATCAGGCTTTTCATTTCCTCTCATTTTCGAGGGTGGGGACATCATGCGCATGAGTACGACGGTGTTTGAGCCGAATACGAGGTTTCACAAAAAAACAAGTGCCTGGGCGAGTCTATGGGTCATCAAAACTGCCGCCAACTCGGCCTGATGATCAAATCTTGCAAACCATTTTTTCAGAGAACCGGGAAGACCACGCAGGAATTGCATCATCCCTTGGCCCTTGGTTTTCTGGGCGATTTCATGGCGATGAAGCGGCTCCATGTGGGCAAAATCCAGGATCAGGCCGAGTCTCTCGGCCTGAGTGAAACAAGGATTTACAGCAACGGATTTGCGATTTAATGGGACGCGTCACTCTCAGAAACCGGCGCGTCACTTTTACCCGTCACCGAAGCCCGATTGGGCTTCCCCGTTTTCCATTAAGGCTCCGACCCCGATGAAATCCACTCGCAAGTCTTTTGGTCGGAAGCAATTGAGAAAAATCGTGGCCCTGCAGCGCCGCCTGCAGACCGCAATCTTGCGAACCCTGTTTCCAAATCGGAAATGGTCGCTGGAACGGCTCTCTTTCCGCAAAATTTGCTCGTGGTGGCAACTCAATGCCGGCCGATTGTTCCCGAGCTGGCAGGTGACACCGCGCCGACCGCTGATTCAGCGCCGACGACTCACATTGCATGATCTACAACCCCGTCGCGTACGCCAGGTTCCCACCTTAGAGGCACTGGAGGCTCGGGTACTGCTGGCGGCAGCCTTCACCCAGACGGGCAGCACGCTGAACGTCAATCTGCAAGACAGCCAATTGGTCACAGTCGACGCCGGAGCTTCGGGTTACACCTTCACACTGAGCAACAGCAACACCAGCAATAGCTGGTCCGGAACCACCACCAGCTGGGTCAGTACGAACGGCGCGACCTTGACCGTCAACCCCCAGGGCTATGCGGGCCTGACCACGATTTCCATTGCCGATACAACATCCGCTTCCGGTGCGGCGGTCACCTTTGGCAACTCGGGCAGCAACGTGTTCCAGGCGGGAATCTCGGTTGCCCTCAGCAGCAATCCGGGAAGTGTCAACTTCACCGGAACCACCTCATTCACAGGCAATAATAGCCTGTCGGTCACCACCGCCCGGGACCTGACCGTCAACACGGGTGCCGTGGTTCAGACCGCCGATGGCAATCTCTCGCTCCTGGCTAACACTCAGGCTACTCCCACGGCGGGAATCTTCACGGGGATCACCGTGGACGGGGCAGTCAAGTCCAGCGGCGCCGGAAGCGTCATCCTCACCGGCGTGGGAGGGACAACATCCACGACGTATACGTTTGGTGTGAATATTGGGGATGGGGCCGTCGTCCAGGGGGGGACCTCCAAGCCCCTGGAAATCACCGGAACGGGAGGAGCCGGCAGCGATACGGCTAACTACGGTATCCAGATCGGCCTGGCGGATGATACTTCGGTAACCGGTGCCACAATTACTTCACAGGGATCCGACGTGATCGTCACCGGAACAGGGGGTGGCAGCGGAGCCAGTACCTACAACGTCGGTATCTCGATGAACTTCGGTCAATTGACGGCTGGTGGTGCCGGCAACGTCACTCTCAACGGGATCGGGGGAAACCTTGCCGGGACCGGCAACGAAAATTACGGGGTCTGGCTCTATGGAAATTCCACCCAAAAGATCAACGTGGAAGCGCCATTAGGGAACGTCACCATTTCCGGTCGGGAAGGGGGTGGCGCCACCAGCCTGGGGATCATCCTGGAGTACGTTCTGGGTAGCGGTAGCATTACGATTTCAACGCCCGCCTCACAGGGAATCCTCACACTCACTGCGAACAGCATGTATCTCGTCAGCGGTAGCCTGCAGGCCAACTCGACCAATGGCACAGTGCTGCTGGAACCGCTTACCTCGGGAGTCGGACTGA
>CAMBQP010000120.1 GCA_945869955.1 Schlesneria paludicola DSM 18645 | reverse complement strand
AAAAAAGGGGAGTTGAAGTATTCGATCACGATGCCGATTTCGGATGTCGAACAGCACGTCGTGGATTACATTAAACGATTTGAAACCGGTCGTCGGATCGAGTTTCCGCCCGAAATGAAACCGGCCATACAAGGCCCCTTATCGTTGGTCGCCTGGGTGCAGAACGACAAAATTGAGCCCGAGCTCAAGTCCAAGCGAATCTTGCAGGCAAAGCGGATTCCGATCAGCGGATATCGTGAATCTGAGGCAAAAGTCGATTCGGACCGCACTGAAACGGCCCCTGTCAAACCGGAAGTCCCGCCCGTCGTTCCCGCCACACCGGTCGATCCCGCCACACCGGTCGATCCCGCCGCACCGGTCAAACCGACTGCATTGCCCGAAACCGATGCGACACCAGCCCCTCCCGCGTTACCCGAGTGAGAACCGAGAACTCACCAAACGACCCTGCAACTCCTCGGTGTGGGGAATTCGGCCTGGTTGAAGAGGCGAGTCCGAGGTCACGTTCTCGGAACGGAGGCCTCGGGGATTTCAATGTCGAGAATCTGCGCTGTAGGCCGTGACTGATCAATCAGAATTGGGTGAGTTGTTTCGGCCTTGCCGACGTTCCCGGCGGCGTCACGTACCAGCAGGCGGATCAGGAACTGATTGGGGACACCAGCAGTCACCGTCCAGGCCATTTCCCCGTTCGCGTCTTCCTGCCAACCACGAATCGGTATCCAGGTCCCTTCGCGGCTCGCAGCATAGTACAGGGAAATGGATTTTTCGGCGGGATACGATTCGGTCACTCGCCAGCGAATCCGCAGTTTATTGAAGTTCGGCCCCTGGCCTTGTTCAATCGGGAGCAGTTCCACGGTCGGTGCGGTCTGATCAACGGTCACCAACATCGCGGGGGGATCCCCTGCTGCGGGGCGATCTTGAGACAAACCCGCTCCACTACTGACCCGAATGGCAAACCCATAATTGCCATCGTGAGGCACATCTACCGCAAACGGGCTTTTCTGATCGGGATCATCTCCGTACTTCCACCACGTCCGTCCGAGATCTTCGGTGACGTACAGCTCAACCGCGCTGACTCCCGATGGTCCCACATCTTCGAGTTGATATCCAAGCTGGAAATGCCGCGACGCAACAAATTTCTGTGAGCTGGAACGGGGCCCCCCCGACCGTTCATCCGGCACGGAACGAGATAGCAGAAAATTCTTCCGTAGCGCAAAGGGGGCTGGAGACTCCTCGGAATTTGCGACTTTTCCATTCTGATCAATCGAGATCGGAATCGCAGGAATGCTACGGGTCGGACTCTCGCGAGCCGAAGACGGAAATGCTGTCGTCCCGGCGGTTTTCCAATGGCCTGCTGCCTCGCGGTGAGAATCGGGGCGCAGCTCTTGATCCCCCTGTTCTGTTGTTTCCACCTCAGGAATCGGGACTGCCGAAAGTCGATCGTGAATGAATGCGCGACCGGTTTCGTCTTCGCGTGGTTTGGTGGCAATCTTTCCCTGGGGAACCTGCCGCTGCTTCAAAGCGGGATAGTTCTCGGCATCGATTTCAATCTGCACCTTGGACTGTGCCACGTTTCCCGCTGCATCGGAAATACTCCCACGGACAGAAACAATCCCTGTTTGCCCGATATTCCAGGAAGTCTCGCCCCGCGCCCGCGGTACGACATCCAGGTGTGACCAGTCTTTCGAGTTCGGCGCGAGGTATTCCAGCCGCAGCGAATTGATATCCAGATTCGAATCGCTCGCCTTCCACCGGGCCTGAATTCTTCCCACAGCGGTCTGCTGAAGAACGATGTCCATTAACGGCTGCGTATGATCCACGACGACGATCAAGCCGGTTTCATAGGATCCACGGGGCGGGTGTAGCTGATTCTGTCCATCCAGCGTTTTGACTGCAAACCAGAATTCCCCTTCTGAACTACAGTTGTATTCGAATTTTCCCCCATCCGGCTTCAGCACCTGAGCCAACTCCCAGGTTTCGCCTTGATTGAGCGAAACATGCAGTTGCAATTCACGAGCGTTCATTCGCTTCAGTGCCACTGCATCAAATTTGAAGGGGATGCGAAAGCGTGTTTTACTTGTATGGGTCGGGTTGGGAAGGTTCGCGGCGCCTGCCGACGAATGGATCAAGAAGAATCCGACCACGACTGCCAACGCTCGCATTCGGCCTGCCATGATCGCGCTCCGTTCATCCACGCTCGTTGGTCGATGAGTTTTCATCGACCCGATCACAGCCGATAAAAACCCGCTGCCATTCGGTTCGTCTACGCTCGTCACTCGATGAGTTTTCATTCGATCACCAAATCCCCATCAATGCGAGCCTGCGCAGGATTCAACTGCACCTCCCTTTTCGCTTCTTGTCGCTATCGACGGGATTTCGGCCCGGACTTGAAGACCCGTAATTGTTCGTCGGCCCTTTGGGAAAGCTTGGGGGACTTTGCGACGGTGAATTGGAATTTTCCAATTACCAATCGGCAGTTTATGCCAAATCCGGGGTAGGAGTCGGGACTGCCAGTACTTCTTGCCAGAAATTCCCCAGGTGCTGGGCAGCGATCGCAATCGAAAAGTGATTCAATGCCCGATCGCGTGCCTGATCACCAAGCCGCTGAGCGGCATTCGCGTCCGCCAAGAGCTGTAGGATCGCCTCGGCGATTGCCGCTGGATTGCGAGGGGGGACCAGCCGTCCGGTCACGCGATCGATCACAATTTCCGCTGTCCCCCCCACATCCGTTGCCACGATCGGAATCCCCGCCGCCGAGGCCTCAAGCAGAACCCGACCAAACGGTTCCTGATTGGCGGGATGAACGAGCAGATCAATTTCGCCCAGCAGTTCACAGACATCCTCCCGGTTTCCGCACCAATGCAGTCGATTGGCAAGTCCCGCTTGATCAAATTCCTGCTGAATTTTTCGCTCAAACAAAACGCTTTCCTCCTTCTGCGAGGTCCGCTCACCGATCAACAGAAAATGCGTCTGCGGAAACTGAGCTACAATCGCGGGCGCTGCCGCCGCCAGCACGTCTTGCCCTTTTCGCAGGCCAATCTGCCCAATACAGGCAATGAGCTTCACCGCAGTCCGGTCGCTGGTATTTGGCGAATTCCCTGCAAACTCGAAACTCGGTTCAAACCTCTGTTCGATGGTCGGTTCATTGACCGGTTCGCTTGACGTGGAAATCAGATGGGAGTCGGAAGGATTGAGTCCCAATTCCGACTTAAGCCAGCCTGTGCGGGGTCGTGGCTGAAAACGGTTCAAATCAAGTCCGTTTTGAATCACCGTGGTGCGAGTGGGATCGAGTCCCTGATCCACATGGAACTGCCGGGTCGCCTGCGAGACGGCCACCATTCGTTGATTCCGGTTCAGGTCGGCGATAGCGGCTCGACTGAGTTTAATAATGTCACGAAGATGCCCCGTGGTCGGCATCGTCAGCACGTTTGCGATGCGGCCGAGTAGCCGTCCCATGGAAAGCGAATTGGCATGGACCAGGTCTGGATTTAAGGCCGTAATCAACGTGCTCAACGATGTCTCCACATCGGACGCCGACATTCGATGTCCCAATTTATCCCAGGGCGACCAGGCGACCAGCGGGATCGAGCGGTCATGCAGGGCTTGGGCGAGCCGACCCAACGGAGGGCCGATGGCAATCCAATCGAAGCGCGAGTCACCCTGACACAATTCATCCAGCACGGACAGCATCGAACGTTCACCACCGTTCAAGGTGCTGAATTCAAAAATGATCGCGATCCGGGGGCGTGGCATCGACAGCCTTTTGGCGAGAACGAGCGTCAGGTGTTCTGAATCTGACTGACCGATTTTACCGGGAAAAGGAATTTCCTGAGGAACTCGAATTGCGTCTTGGAACCAGGATGCGGATACTATATCGAGTTCATCGACTCACGGAACGGTCTTTTTTTGTTTGGTCGTCTCCGAATTCGTGCGGGAGGAATCATGTCAGCAGTTCCGCGGGGGATTCCGCCACAGATCGAGCAACAGTTGCTGGCCCTCGATCGGCAAATTCGTGATCTTGCCTTTTTACGCGGAACCGGACGGCTGGTGCTTGGGCTGTGTCTGTTTCTCGGTTGCGGTCTTGTCCTCGATGCGCTGCTGGATCTGAATAGTACTCTCCGCTGGGGGCTGCTCTGCAGTGGGATGGCCCTCGCCGGGCTATTGTTGTGGCGCGGCCTGATCCGGCCCGCATTCGCCACCGTCTCCTTTTCCACGCTGGCCGCCATGATCGAGGGGCAATTCCCCGAATTGCGCGAGCGATTAACGTCACTGGTGGAACTTCGCGGCGGCGACAGCACTGATCTGGCTCCCGGTGCCTCCCGACTGATGCAAGATCTGCTGGCGCGACAGACGCTTAAATCCATGAATCAGATTTCTGTCGACAAGGTGACCGCGAATCAAAGTCCGCTGCTGGTGATTGTTTCTGCGGCTGCCGCAGTGCTGCTGTTGGTCGCACCACTCGTCTGGAATGCCGACGGATACGGGCTACTGCTTGGTCGGTTTTTCGCTCCTTCCGGAAACTTTGCCTGGGGAACCCGCCTGGAGTTGAAGGTGATCGAGGGTGACCAAGTGGTGGCACGCGGATCGGATGTCCCCATCCATGTCGCCTTGTTCGAGCGTCGTGGTCATCGTGAACTGGAAAAGAGCCACAGCACCCCCCTGTGGCTGCATTGGACCGATGCCAATCATTCTGCGGACAGCCGACGACTCGATTGGGACGATCAAGCGGGAAAATGGCTGACAACACTGCCACATCTCCAGCAATCGCTCACCTACCGAATCTCGACCAGCGGTGCAAAATCGGGAACTTATCGGATTGATGTCGCGGATCCACCCGTCATCACTCAGCTGAATCTCGAAATTGACCCGCCCCCTTATACAGGACTCCCCGCCAAAAATCTGTTGGGTGTCCCCAGTGAAGTGCTGGTCCAGGAATTCAGTCGGATCCGGTTGCAGGTGACCTTTCAGGATCCGGTCGTCGACGCCGAACTCTTGTGGCCGCGCCCCACCGAGAACCCACACCGGGATCCCACCGCACCGGAAGAAGCACAGGGCAAGGAACATTCGATTCCGATCGAGTTGGCTGCAGACGGCAAGTCAGGAAGTGCCAACGTGACCGCTCGGGCGAGCGGCGCGTTTGCCGTGCAGGCCCGAAATGCACTGAAGCTGACAAACCAGGATGCCGCGCGCCAACTTCTGGTCAAACGGGACCAGCCCCCAACGATCCGATTAAATGGTGCGGATGCTCCGGTCCTGGTGAGGCCCGATGAACGGTTTGAGCAGCAGGTTGAAGTCACCGATGATTTTGGACTGGCGGCAGTCGAATTGCACTTGGAAACCTCAACCGGGACCAAGCAGGTCGAACACCTGACTGCCGAGCAACGACAGGAATCACCTGTCGACCACACCTTTATCGTCGACCTGACTCCGTTCGGCCTCAGTGGCGGCCAAGTGATCACCTACCGCATTCGCGCAGTCGATAATCGCCCCGAGCCAGCGCCCCACGAGGTCTGGTCGGTGACGCGAACTCTCATGGTCAACACCAGCCTCAAGCAAATTCCCGATCAACAACTCGCAGCAGAATCACAAAGTCTCGACGAGATGCTGAGCCACCTCAGAATGGATCTGAATGAATCCAAAAAAGAACTCATGACGCTCCATGAACAGATCGAACGCGAGTCGTTGAATCGGAAGCCAGAATCCAACAAAAACGATCGACTGAATGAGTTACAGAACGAGCAAACGCGATTGATCGAGAGGTTGGAAGAATTGGGTGATCGACTCGCTCAGCGACCCATTACGGAAGACCTGGCCGCGATGACCGAGCAAATTGTGGACGAGCAAATCAAAGTCGCTCAGGAACGACTGGAACAGTCAAAAAACCAGGTCTCTCGTGATCAATTGGAACCGGTGTCTCAGGCCATCGATCGGACGGGTACTGCCGATCGGCAGTTGCAACAGCTCGAACGACAGTTCAATGAGCTGAATAAACTGGAACAAGACCTCGGTGAAATGTCTCGAATGGCGCAGCGAGCAGAACGCGTCGCCGAACAGCTCGAACAAATCCAGCACGAGCAGGAACAAAAAAACCTGAACCAGGAATCGCCGTCTCCCCAGCCCGTGAAGGGGGACGAAACGGATGCAGCGCAGCGGTTGCAAAACCTCAAAGACGAAGGAAAAAAACTCGCCGACCAGATGCAGGAGTTATTGAAGAAGCATCCCGAGTTGGTCGAAGCCGCTCGCCGTGAACAGCAGCAACAACTCAGTGATCTGGCGGAACAGGCGCGACAATTAGCGGAACCGCAACAGCGACTGGCCGACGCCCTGAAGCAGGGGGCTGATGACTCTCCTGCCGTCGCTTCACGCCCCGAAAATAAAGCCCCGATCGCAGAGACGCCTCAGTCGAAGAACTCGAATCCCAACGAGACCGCCACTGCGAATCCTGACGGACAGACCAACAAGTCTGAACAACCCGAATCGGCGTCTGAAAAAGTCGCTGCGAATACACCACCGCCACCACAAAACGCCGACGCAGCGACCGCTCCCTCATCGCCTGATCGCGCATCGCCAGATCGCGACCTCGCGACTCAGGCCAACGCCGCCGAAATCCCTGATCCCCTGCCGAAAACACCCGCCGCAGATTTGACCTCCCGCCCGCAGAATATTCCTGATCGGCGGTCGGAAAAAGCCAAGTCAGAACCGTCGCAGCAGGAACCGTCACCGCAGAAACCGTCACAGCAGAAACAGGGGGCAGAGGCGGCGAGAGAGCAGGGACAGATTGCTGAACAGGCAACCGAGCAAGCCTTGAAATTGGCACGCGAAGTGGGAGCAGATGCCCCCGCCACTCAGGCCGCAGCCGAATTTGCGCGGAAGGCCGAGTCGGCAAAACAACAGGCACAGACAGGAGAATTGGCCGCTGCCGCAACAGCAGCGGAAGCCGCAGCCTCTGCCGCGAAAGAAACCCGTCAGCAACTGAATCCGGACGATCAGTCGATCTCGCCGCAGTCCCAAACCGCAGAAGAACTCGCCAACCGGCAGCGTGCGTCCGCACAGCGTCTGCAGAAGCTGGCGCAATCGACCGACGCGGCTCGTGGCGCTCAACAACAGGGCCAGCAAGAACTGATGCAGGCCACCAAACAGCTGGCAAATCAACTCGATCAGGTCGCGAAAAACTTGCAGTCCGAACCACTGAATGAACCTTCATCGGCCGAGTCGGGCGAGCGAGCCCGACAGGGGCTCGAAAAAGCGAGCGAGTCGATGCAGCAATCCGAACGGGCCAATCGGCAAAATGATCCACAACAATCGGCCGAGGGGGCAGCCGATGCGGCCGAAAAACTGAAACAGGCCGCGAACGAAGTCAAACCGACCTCACCCCGCCCTGCATCAGCAACGCCGGTTCCTCCAAAGCTCGGCAAACAAATGGCCGACGCCAGCCAACAGCTCGCCAAAGCCGAACAAAAACTGCAAGCGTGTGACTGCCCGAATCCCGGCAGCGGGCAGGGGCCAGCCAAGCCTGGCGGCAGTTCACAGGGTGGCAAAAGCGATCCGCAGCAGGGAGGCGATCCGCAAATCGGCGAGGGGCCACCGCAGAAGTCACAAGGGACGCAGTCAAACGGGACACAGCAGTCTCAGCAAGGGTCGGAAAAAGAGTCGAAGCCAGGGCAAACGGCAGCACAGCAGGGGGAACCCGAATCACAACAAAAACCGTCGTCGTCCCCCCGCGGGGCTGCGTCTCCCAGCGGTGCTGGTGGAACAGAGAAGCCCGCTCCGCAATCAAGCTCTTCACTCGCCAAGGCTGCCGAACAGTTTCGTGAAGTGGCGACGATGTTGCGGCAGACTCGCCAGGAACTCAAGCCAAATTCCGCGCCTGGAAAATCGAGCCCCAAATCTCAACCCGGCAAGGCAGCATCAGATGAGTCTCTCGCAGAATCGGAGCCGGGTGAAGGCGAACCAGGGAAAGGCGAAGCGGGGGAAACCCCGAATGGAACGACGACCCCGCCAAACCTCAACCATCTGGATGGGGAACTGCAACAGCAAGCCCGGCGCAATTGGGGTCGGCTTCCCGGTCAACTCCGTACCGAGATTCTGCAAGGGGCTGGAAAAAAGTCACACCCGGAATATACGCAGCGAATCAAATCCTATTTTGATGAAATTACGAAACCGGCCAAATGAACCATTTTGGAATCCGACTCTGCTTCTGGCTGTGTACCTTGACCGCCCTCATGATTTGGGCACCTCTGGCAGGTGCGGTTGAGGATCAGGCGGTTGATGATGCGGTCGTCAAGGCATTGGAATTTCTCGCCTCACAACAAAATCGCAATGGAAGTTGGAGTGTCACCTCGGCAGGAGAGTCAACCGCCACCACGTCACTTGCGGTCATGGCCTTTCTGGCTGCAGGACATCTCCCCTCGGAAGGCCCCTATGGTCCGGCAATCGATCGGGCCATCGACTACGTGCTGGCACACCAGCAACGGAACGGGCTGATCGTCGACAAGTCGACACATGGGCCGATGTACGATCATGGCATTAGCACGTTGATGCTGGCGGAAGTGGCCGGGATGACGAAGAAAGAAAACTCGGTTCGAGTTCGCCAAGTGCTGGAAAACGGCATCCGCCTGATTCTCAAAGCCCAACAGGTCCGTAAAGCCCGCCGCGAGTCGGGTGGATGGCGGTATCAACCTGGCAGTGAAGACAGTGACCTCAGCGTCACCGGTTGGCAATTGCTCGCGCTGCGAGCGGCCAAGGATATTGGGTGTGATGTTCCGATCGAACGGATTGATCTCGCCGTTGAATATGTCAAAAAATGTGCAAATCCTCGCGGATTCGGATACCAGCCCGGTAATGGCTCTACCGCGACGCTGACCGCTGCCGGGATCCTCTGCCTGCAGGTCTGCGACCATTTTGAAGACCGGGAAGTGGTTGCGGGAATGGAATTTCTTCAGCGGCAGCCGTTGCGCTATGATCAATCGTGGTTCTTTTATGGTGCCTACTATCAGTCGGTAAGTGCCTATAAGTACGGAGGAGCTGACTGGGACCGAACAAAACTGCTGTTGTTTCCAGAGCTGTTATCAAATCAGGGCCCCCAGGGAGGCTGGATTGCGCGCAATGGTAGCGAACAACCGCATGGCACCGTCTATAGCACCAGCCTCGCCGTACTGGCTCTCACCGTCGAATACGGTTACCTCCCCATCTACCAGCGCTGACGACCCGTATTGAGATGAACCTCCAATGGGGGCCAGCGAAATTACTGTTGCTGCTGTTGCTGCTGTTGCTGCTGTGCCACTTCGAGGTTCCAGGCCGGCTGGCCTACCACCTGTCGGAATCCCGCAGTAACCAATGCTGACTCATATTCTGCTGGGGAATTCAGGTTTTCCAGCGTCGCCAACTGGGGATCGACGTCGCGGAATTCCTCAATCTCGATTTTCCACGTCCGCAGTCGATCGAAAAGCATGCGTGGTGCCAAACTCCCCTCGGCTAGCATCGCCAGGACGTGTGGAAGTATCGATGTGCGATAGACGGCAGCAAGAGGGTGACAGTGCTGGCCATCACAAGGAACCGCAATCTCGTATCCCTCCAGTTTTTCAAATACGCGCTCTACAAATCCCGGAACCAGTAAGGGAACATCGCAACTGGTCACATAGACCGCCTCGACCTGCGAGCCGATCGCACGTAGTCCCGCAGCCAGCCCTTCGAGCGGGCCGCGATCAGGACGTGCGTCGCGTACAATCCTGAGCACGGAAGAAATCTCTGGCAGAAACTGGCCGGGTGACGCGACCACCACACACTCTTCAAGCGGAACCACCTGACTTACCAATCGGATTACGCGCGGTAACATCCGCTCGGGACCAAACGGTAGCGAGGCTTTGTCGTAGCCCATTCGGCTCGATTTTCCCCCACAAAGGATGATTGCTCCCCGCCTCATGCCAACAGGCCCCTGTAAACTCGGAATCACGCCGACAAAATGACATTAGTTTAATTCCGGCGTTCCTCACGTGGCCGGATCCGAAGCTTCAACGCCCCCTCGTCCCCGCGTTTACCATGATTCCCAATTTCCCACCAGATTGCCCCACCAGATTGCCTACCGTGAGCACGCGGGCCAATCTCCCCCTCTGTTGCAGCAACCCGCCCGTCCGGCAACCTTGTCGGCAATTGTACGAAATGGCCCGAAGCGTTAGTGTGACAAGGGGTCGTGGCCCGATGCAACCATAACCGCGCTGCCAAATGCCGCTCTGGTTACGGTTGCGACCAAAATGGCCTCTGACCGGTTCTCCGAATTATCGAGGAAATCGAAGCTGATGGCGCTCAAGCTCGTCTATCGTACTGAAACACCGATCCCCGTCGAAATCGAGGGATTCACCCCGGATTGGGCGAGCGACAAATCGCTGGCCGAAATCGAACGGTTCGAAATCTTTCACGGCAATCGCAAACTTCCCCTCGCAGAACTGTTTGCCATCTCGGGTGATCCGAGTGATCGACGCTGGGATTTTGAAGGAAATCTGGCGGGTGTGCACTGGATTGGTGCCCACATGACCTCTGGCACGATTCACATTCATGGTGATGCAGGGCGACATGTCGGCAGCCAGATGCGCGGCGGCAAAATTTTGATCGACGGAAACGTCAGTGACTGGGTCGGTGCCCACTTACACCGGGGACTCATTCATGCCCGAGGAAATGCAGGAGACCTCGTCGGTGCCGCCTATCGAGGTTCGACCAAAGGGATGACCGGAGGTTCGATTCTGATCGATGGCAACGCCGGGAATGAGGTCGGCCTCGCCATGCGCCGAGGAATCATCGCCATCGGCGGCTCGGCAGGTCACATGCTCGGCTTCAGTTTGATTGCCGGAACGATCCTCGTGATGGGCCAATGCGGAATTCGCCCCGGCGCTGGAATGCGTCGAGGAACTTTAGGATTGTTTGGTTCCCGTCGACCGGTGCTACTTCCCAGCTTTCGCTACGCCTGTACCGCCCAGCCACAATTTGTGCCGTTGATGCTGCGGACTGTTCGCAATCAAGGATTCCAGATCGATCCCGCGCTGGAATCCTCGCTGTTTGACTTCTACCGGGGAGATCTGCTCACCGTTGGCAAAGGGGAGATTTTGTTTCGACACCCCCTGTAAGACACCCCCTGCAAGACAAGCATTGTAAGACAAGCCCTGCCCTTCCCTGACCTGCCCTCCCCTGACACCAGATCCGTTCGTCTCAAGTAAACAGTCCATGCAAAAACCAGCATCGACTGTCACGGTCAACGAAAACCCAGAGACTGACTCCGTTCGCCAGATCCAGACGGTAATAGTCTCGTTTCGTGTCAGGACCCCGCCACCAGCCGGTTTCAATCCGCTCGGGGCCACCGACTCGCACCACCGACGAATGATTCACTTGTCGCGGCAGACCATCACGGGAAAAAGCCTGCACCACCAGCGGCTGTGGTGTTGAAAACAGCCGAGAGGGACGACAACGGAGCCGTGAGAGAGAGGGAATCCCCTCTAACTCAAGCGGCTTTTGTTGAGCGAGCCAGGGGACCGCCTGGCAGACGAATTCCGGTTGCGGATCAGCGGTCAATTGCAGGCGAAGTACACGCTGTGGACTCAGCCGGACACTCAGCCGGTCAACCAGTTCCGCCAGTGCCTGTGGCTGAGGATCATCCGCCTCGTCGGCAAACAGCGTGCGCTGTCGAATCGACGGCAAGCCGATCTCGACCGCCTCCATCCGGACCCCGTGTACCCCCGTGTGAAACAGCCGTCGCTCGTTTTGCAGACGCAGCAGTTCCAGCAGATGCCGCTTCTGTGTCGTCGGCTGTAACAAACGCAACCGCGTCGGCTCGGTCGTCGAACCGAGCCAGTGACAGACCAGTTCCTGCAATCCGACCCGGCGTTCCTCAAGTATCACCAGCAATCGTTCCAGCAAGACCTCGCAAACATGATCCAGCGTCTGCCGATCTGTCACCGGCTCTTCAAACGGCCACTCGGTTAATAATGGCTCAACCAGCCGTTCGGCCTGTAAGAGCTCCGCAGCACCCCCCAAGGCCTGATCGAGGCGACTTAGTAACTCTTTACCAAATCGCGACGGCAAACTCGTACGGGGAAGCCGCTGCAGTTCGGCAATCGTCACCACATCCAGTTTTTGTAGCGATTCCCTGACCGTCTCGGAAATCCGTAACGCCGCGACAGGAAGCGGTCCGAGCCACGCGGCTTGCTGACCCGCTGGAACCAGCGCGATCTCGGCCTCGCCAAAATGACTGATCCCCCACGCCGCTCCCCACGAGTCCGCAATCGCCACGCGGATCTGAATCCGCTGTCGGGCAAATTCCAACTGCAAACGTTCGGCCAACCCCCGCTCGCCACCAAACAAGGATTCACTCCCGGAAATATCGAGCCAGATCGATTCAGGTGTTGCTCCCTCTTCCAACCCTGCCAGCGGAGTGTACTGATGGCACCAATGAGCCAGTTCCTGCAGTCGCAAACGGTCGGCCACCGGATCGGCTCGCTTCAAGACCGGTCGCAACAGCGGCTTATCCACCCGGTTTTTCTGCCGATTTCGTTGGGAAGAACGCTGAGCCGCTGTGGAACGAACCGGTAGCAGCGACCGAACTTCACCCAATGGCATTCCTGGGTGAATTCCCCATAACTCCGCCTCGGAAGAGCAAACGGTCACCTGAAACCCTCGTCGTCCCTCGGCAAAGATGACGAAAGGAGGCTCGGCCGCAGCTTGCTCAGGCTCCGGTTCAGGCCCCGGCCGCTCGGCGCGGAGACGTTGCAGTGGCCAACGAGGAAACCAGACGCACATCACCCGTCGCATCACACACATCCAATTCGACAGCGCCCCCTTCGTGACATCGGCCACGACACGAGAGCAGTTCCACTCGTATTCGTTTTCCCTCCACGTGTGCCAGCGTTGGTCGGGGCTGTACCAGCCAGCGCAGATCGGCCCACGAGGCTTGTCGAGCGGCCGTTGCTGGCCGAAACAACACTCCAATTCCTCCCCCTGCCTCGGCCGCAATCTTCCACCGTTGCAACACTCGCTCGGGTAGCCGGTCTGCCTGAATCCAGGTCACCCCCACCGCTGGACAGCGCAGACACTGCTCGACGGTCCACGCGGTATCCGCAACGGAAGCGGGACGAAGCCACAGCAACATCTCGATCGAGATACCCCAACCAAGTGCCGCCGCAGGATGAAACTCCCCCATCCCATCGACGACTGCCCAGACCGGCTGCCGTGCGAGCGCCGGTCGAACCCCCTGCAGAGCCAGCACCGACACACCACACCCCTCGACCGGAGCCAGCCATTCGACTAACCACCCCGGCTCGATCCCCCGCTCGGGAAGCAATGCATCCAAAGCGGGTAAACCCGTCGATAACCGTCCCCGCGATTCCGTTTGTGTGGTAAACGGACTGGAGATTCCCCGGCTGGATGCTCCCCGAATCGATGTTCCCCGGCAAATCTGCCGCAAGGCATGCAGCGTCTCGGCCCGCTGCGTCGGATTTGGACTCGCCTCGGCAAGCAACTCGTTTTCCTGCATCAAACACTCCCGCCTGAGAGCCTCGCCCCAATTACTTACCCAGCTGCTTATCCAGTTGCTTATCCAGTTGCTTTCCCAAGATTCTCGCCCAAGATTCTCATCCGGGCCGACAAAATTCGTACGAGGGACTGCACTGGCCAATGGCCGCTGTTTGGCAAGCTGACCAGCATCTCACCCTTATCAGCAATCGGCTGATTCGCCGCACTGAATTAAGGATAACAGGAACGGGAATAAAGAAAACATCAATCTCGAGAAAATTCGCTGGGAATCGTGCGACACCAAGGGAGCGGGCGTTGGGAAGCTCCCGAATAGATCAGGCGAGCCCGCTCAAATCGGTCAGAATCTTCCTGTATAACCCGGCTTTCATGACCCGAATTTCGCCAACGATTCCACTTCCCCTTGGTGGTGGATCCGGAATTTCGGATTTTATTCCGTCCCAAGAATTCCGCCGTAACAATTCCTGGGCAGGAAAATCTTCACAGGAAAAATCTTCACAGGAAAATCATGACTGTCAGAGAACTCATCCCGCCGCAGCACCCTCATCCCCCGCCAGGATCCGGGAGAGAATTTGCCGGTATCGAGGGCCGGTCGCTGCAACTTCGAGGGTTCGCCCGGTCGGGCTATCGATCGTGATTCGAACATCAATCCGATCACGAGGAAGATATTCCTCGACCCGATCGCCCCATTCGACCAGCGCAATTCCGTCGACGGCAAACAACTCATCCAACCCCAGGTCAGCGAACTCCTCGGCATTCCGCAGCCGATACGTGTCACAATGCCGAATCGGGATGCGTCCAGGATATTCCTGAATCAAAGTAAATGTCGGGCTGTTCACATCATCGCGAAAAACCCCCCACGCTTCCGCCACACCCTTCACAAAACGAGTCTTCCCGGCACCCAGGTCACCAATCAGTGCAACGACATCTCCCGCACCAAGGAGCCGACCAAGTGCCCCACCCGCTTCATCCGTCTCGCTTTCGGAAGTGACCTGGCACGAGATCACGTCGTCACGAAGTTGTCTCCAGTGCAGCGTCACAAAATCCCCTCTTCCAGCAGTCCACAAGTTTCAGCAGTCCACAAGTTTCAGCAGTCCACAAATCGCGAAACCATTGCACAAAAATAGGTTACGAAAAAACAGGTTACGAAAAGAACTTCCTCGTCGTCAGCCACCGGGCTCACTCAGTCCAGTCGCAGCAGTACGAATTTGAGATAGCGAAACTCAGGAAGTGCCAGCGGGGTCGGATGATCGGTCGGTTGGCCCGCGATGGTCACGACCGTCCCGCGCCGACGAGCTCGCGAAACCCCCTCCTCACAGCATTCCAGAAACATCGGCAAATCGATATGGCTTGAGCACGAAGCGACTGCCAACAACCCCTGCGGGGCTGTCACGCGTGCCCCCGCTTCAATCACATTTTGATAGGCGGCGAGTGCCTTGGGGACCGAGTCGCGGTTCGGTGCAAACGACGGCGGATCCAAAATCACGATCTCCCAGCGGCGACGTTGACTGGCCGCATCCGCCAGAAACTCAAACGCATCCGCCGCAATCCCGGTATGTTGCGTTTCGGGGAGTTGGTTCAATCGCCAATGCTGATTCGCCGCCTCAATCGCTGCCGGGGCGATATCAACCGAAGTGACATGACTCGCCCCACCCGCCCCTGCTGCAACCGAAAATCCCCCCGTATACGAGAAGACATTCAGCACCGTCGCATCCCGTGACCAGGCTCGGATCAACTGTCGATTGTCTCGCTGATCCAAAAAAAAGCCCGTTTTCTGTCCGTGAACCACATCCGCCGTAAACGGCAAGTCATGCTCATGAAACGTCACCGGCTGGTTGGGAACTGATCCAATCAGCGCACGCCCCATCACCCCCCGTTCCTTCTGCCGCTCGTAAACCCGCACCAGCCCCAGCTCACGAACCATCCAGTCTGCCACCTCGTCGACACGCCAGAACCCGATCGGCCCCTCGCCATCCAGCTTGATGACGCCAGTATCGTGATAAACATCCGCCACCAAACCCGGTACACCATCCCCTTCCCCATTCCACAGCCGAAATCCACTGGTCAGACCAACCCCGGTGGAGCTTGGAGTCGCCGCCGCAGTCGATCCACCGGCAGCAAACGATTTTCGCAAAGCCTTGGCCGCACGGAAACGGCGTTCGGCCCAACGGTCGTCGAGTTTCACATCCGGGTCCGTTTCGCAGATCCGCAGCGCAACCGGACATCCCGGATCATAAAATCCTCTCGCCACAGGCTGCCCCTTGCGGTTGTCGAGCAGCAGTGCTTGCTGACCGGCTGGAGCTGAGGGAAGTTCGCGAAGGGCATCCGCGTAAACCCAAGGGTGCCCACGTTTTATCATCCGGACCAGATCGCGATTCAATCGCAGCACCACCGGGGAAGAAGAAGTTTCGATGAACGGCATAGCAGCAGAACTGACCAGGGAAGGGAAAGAAAGCAAAAAATCCAGTAAATCCAGGAAAACAAGGATCACTGCAGCGTATGCGAAGTGGCGAACCCCGTCGACTACGGCGTCTCCAGTTTGACTCATTTTTCCAGATTGTGCGGGTCGACGCCAAACTTGCTTGATCATCGCGAGCTTCGACTGTAGAATCCGCACCCGTCTGCCCCTATAGCTCAATTGGTAGAGCAAATGACTCTTAATCATTAGGTTCTAGGTTCGAGCCCTAGTGGGGGCACTGAAGGTAAAGCCGCTACTCAAAACGAGTTGCGGCTTTCTTCGTTTCAGACGTCGACGCGAAAAGGGGGACTGGGTGCGTCCGCAGTGTCTGTCCCCGTTCGGGAACCCACCGCTGCTCACCAAAGAGGGTTCGCAGCGATCGACTCACCGTAGCGTCGCTGCAATCACGCGGTTAATCGTGATGTAGGATCAGGTCACCGTGGTCACCGTGGTCGCCGTCCCCGTGCGCATGCAGCAACGTATCCTTCATTTTCCCTCCGACGGCCAGCAGTCCGTCAAATAACGTCCCATTTCCGTCCCCCAGAGGAACCCCACTGAACGGAGAGCCGTATGCGGGAGAACCGCCGGTTCGGTTCGGTTCGGAGGGAGGGAGGAATATAATCAGTCCTTTCTACCCCGATCGTTGGCGACTTTCGTCTGATCAAAGCCGCTTGCGGCCCATCATCGCTCCCGCGTGATGAGGCTCCGTCGGGAACCAAACAACCGTTCAAAACCAACCCATTTGAAATATTTCAGTGCAAGCCAACGCAAGTCACCCAGCGAATCCGAAGATTTTCTGGTTCAACCACAAACCCCGTGCGCGAGGTACAAATCCCGTACTCTGCAGCAAATGGCGACTTCGGTCCCTGATTCTTTCCGTTTGACGGCCATGACGATCGAATTGCTTGGTATTGACCGGTTTTGTGGTCCCCTTCTTTCAGAGACGTTCGGGCAAATCCCTGAGATACCGCGTTCGATTCGTGAATCACACTCTGTTCAGAAAATGCGAAGAGTTCAGAAAATGCGAAGAGTTCAGAAAATGCGAAGAGTTCAGAAAATGCGAAGAGTTCAGAAAATGCGAAGAGTTCAGAAAATGCGAAGAGTGTGAACCACGAATCAAACGAATCACACGAATAGGAGGGAAGAAATCCTAAAATCCTAAAATCCTAAAACTGAAAACTGAAAACTGAATTTTCAAAGCCGCGCACTTGGTTTGTCGTTGAACGGATTTTCAGTTCTCATCCAGCCAAATTTCTGATTGATTTTCTGTCCGAATCTGTCCAAGAATGATGATCCGAGTCTGCTGAAGGCGAGCTCAAAACGATCAAAGTCTTGTGACCAAGCCTCATCACACTGAGCGAAGAATGGCGACATTGAGGACTTCGCTGCCGGAACCAAGCACATCATGACCGATCTCCACTTTGTTGATCTTCGCTCAAGAAACATCTACAGGAGACACGGTCAACCAGACCTTGAGGACTGCCAAATTGATATCGACCTGTTCCGTGATCGTAGCCAGAGGAACCCCACGGAACGGAGATCCGTACACGGGAGAACTTCCGGTACGGTTCGGAGGGAGGGG
>CAMBQP010000119.1 GCA_945869955.1 Schlesneria paludicola DSM 18645 | reverse complement strand
AGAGACGAGCATCATCCCCAGCGATTTCACGATCATCCGCCCCGCCACATCCCCAATGCGAGATCCCCACCAGGAATTGTTTGCCCCCGGCAGCCAAGTCTGCGGAACGATCCTCCAAGGCAATTGGATAAAACCGATGCTCGCAAATGCCAATGGTCCCGAGATTGACCGATGACAAAGCTTTGGGAATCGGAAACGCCGTAGACCGCAAGTATTGGAAGGCTTGGACGCGGAGTTAAAGCGGGTTTGAAACACGAACAGAACCAGAGTTTTTTCCATCTACTGTTGCTGCTTTCTCGCCATGATGTCGAGCTGGCCTGCAAAGAGATTATTAAAAATGAGAGTACGAATTGATAAACACCGAAAACTCAAAAATCGATGTTTTGTGGCAAGTCGCGAGAAAAATCATTGTTTGCAGAGTTTCAGAAGTTTCTCCAGAAACCTTAATCGAAATCGAAAAGTGGATTTCGGAGATCTATCACCATGACCCGAACGGTCAAGCGGCAAGATACGGCACAGACAAGCAGTGCAAACCAACACGCCATCAATGACCTCAAGTAATCGATCGCAAAAACAGGCTTTTCGAAATGGATAAAGTCCGAACAGATGGTCATCGTGGTGGTGGATTAACCCGTTGTCGAAGAATTCGGCAGGGGATGCGGAAGAATCAGATGAATTCGAACTGAATTCCATCCGGAAGACGCCGCGAAAGTTGGATAATCCTTCGCTGGCTTTTGAGTGACCCCGGCCGGTGGAGGCGGATGTTGTGTCAACACTTCGCGGTTCGGGCCAATCGAGAAGACAATCACTTGGATCTGGCAAGGGGAAAAATCGCAAAGTGAAAATCGCCAGCCATGTCGCACTCCCTTGTGATTGCAGGGTGGTCAAGTAGCCGCTATATTGCGATTCTCTTCAGCCAGATCTATTCCCATTGATACACGGAGGTTAATGGTGCAAATTCATGAACTCGAAGTGACCGTTGGTGACATGATTCAGATTGGTGAAACCGTACTCACCGTGATTGATATTGATCATGGTGATGTCACATTTCGGATTGATGATGGCGATGGGAGAGACCCATCGGGTTTACCCTCACACGACTTTGACTTCTCCAACATGTCGATTCCTCGCTAAATCCCCGGCATGAATACGACCGCAAAGCCAAAATCCCTGCGAGTCGTGTTGGCGTTGAGAATACATCGGATTCTGCGCAAAAGGTGTCTGACTCAGCGTGTCTCTGGTTCCCTTGAGATCACCTGAGGTTCTGGGATCTCTTGAATGTCGCAGTTGTCGGGTTTGGCGGTCGAGCGGTCCAGGACGAGTAACTGGTGACGTCCGTTGTTCCCAATTCGTCCACCCAAAATTTTCAATTGCGATGCACCGCTCGAAACGACTCCTGCCCGCCCATTTTCCACCGCGTTCACATTTTCCAGCACAATGTGATCACAAAGACCTTGTGCGTGAAGTCCGTCAAAACGGAAGTGTTGCAGCGTCACATTGGTGATCAGGACATGATTGACTTGATGGAGTGAAATTCCGGTCTGGTCGGCAGCATAGGCAAAGTTCTGGCTCTCGGGACGGTCAACTCCATCCTGCCGAAAATAAAGACTCCCCTGCCAGGCGGCCCAATGGCCCGGTTTCAGTGTCAAACGAGGGTCACAGCCACAGGGAGAAACCTCTTCGGGTAACGTCTGGCCGTTTCGCAGCAGGCGATAGTATCCTTTACGCGTCAAAGTCAATTTCCAAAGTCGATGCCCCTCCTGATGCCAGCTGGCATGCGGGACAGACCGTAATCCACTGATGATCGCTCCATTTCCCTCAACCACAAAGGGGCGATTGGCGGTTCCGCTGTGGCGATCACCCGTGAGCGAAAGCGAGCCATAGTAGGGTTTTCCTGTGTTCATCAGCACAATGACATCGCCAAATTGGGCTAACTGGGCCGCTCGTTCAAGCGAATAAACGGGACCGGTGTTTCCATCGCTGGCAATGAGCGTCTGGCCGTCGTTCCCATCGCGTCCGCTGGAATTGTCCACATAAATGTCGCTGGCGACCGCAGTACTTGCCAGGGTCAGGACTACGACAAGAAACCGGTACGACGTAAGCATGCAAGCTCCAAACGATTCACCAAGAATGCCGACCATCATTCGAAATCACAATCAGGGACAGCATAGTGCTCCTGCGGACTCACCGTTGTGAAGCCCCGCTTGGGAAGAAAGTGGTGAGGTCGAGGGATCCTTGGCAGCTTGTGACGATTATGCATCGGATTGCGCGAATCGCTGTCAGGATGCCGGCAAAAAAACCTCAGACGAAACCCTTACAGCACGCCATATTTTTCAAACGCTTCGGCCGCTTTTAAACCATTGCGAATCGAATCGCGGACGATGTTTTCCGCGTGAACTTTCTCCCAGGCTCGGCGGATGGCTTCGTCCTCAACTTCCTGAGGCACCACCACGACACCATCTTCATCCGCAAAAACCAGATCACCAGGATGGAAGACCACCCCATCCAATTCCACGGTAACATCCAGATCGACCACCCGCTGGCGGTTCAAACTGTCGTACACACAGGTTTCGCGAGCAAAAACAGGGAATTGCAACGCTCGAATTTTTCCGACATCACGAATGGCCCCGTCAATAATGGCCCCGACGCATCCCCGATTTTGGGCTGCTGTGGTCAAAAGTTCTCCCCAGATCCCCGAGCGAACCGACCCACCGGCTGCTGCAATCAAGACATCATCCGGTTGGCAGTCATCGACCCCCTTGAGTTCCAGTTCATACGGCCTTGGATCGACATGGGCCATATCAACCCACAGGGTTGTCTTGCAGCGTCCCACCAGCAAACCCGTTGTCGTAAACGGTCTGAGCGGCAACCGAGGCGATTGGTGCTTGTAGCCGAGGCCATCCAGTGCGTCGCTCACAACGGCGCTGTACAGCGATTCTCGCATCATCGGCAAGGTAATCAACATCGGGGTCGGATTGTTCATGAAAATCGTTCTCGAGGGGATTGGGGATTTCGTGAGGATGTTCCATCGCGGATCATTGCCAAAATGCGCGGTGATGGACGCGATGCTCGACCAAATTGTAGACGAAGTTCCTGCCGTTTCGCGATGATCCTTGTCCCTTGCCGGTCCACTTTTCTGGAACGAATCGTACCGATTCCGATTCGACATCCGCGAGCAAGCCGCTACCATAATCTCTGTCCCATGTGTCCCATGCATGACGCAGGAAGATCGCTGATGAACCCGCATCCGCCCAAAGAACTGTTGGAAGAAACCCATTCGTTTCCCGGACGTTTCACCTTCAAAGCCATCGGTCACACCGAAAACGACTTCGCTTTGCGAGTCATCGCCGTCGTTCGAACCACGCTGCAGCAGGATTTCGACGCGCCGTACGCGCTCAAGGAAACGGCCGCAGGAAGGCATGTGTCGGTGACCATTGAGCCTTGGGTGGAATCGGCACAGCAAGTGATTGATGTTTTTAATGCGATCCGCCACATTGAGGGGCTCGTGATGCTGATGTAGCAGGTCATGTGGAGTTGACCGGAATCAGGGTGACAGCGGCAAAGGTGATTTCTTGTGCCAAGCCCGATTTTGACGAGCTTCCCTGAAACTGGGGAGATTGAAATGAATTGCGGAGAGGATGGGAACGCCGGTGCTGCAAAGTCGCTGAGAATCGTCACCGACGCTGGCATCGAGTAGACTGGCAATCTGAATCTCAGGCCAATTCGGCATCGAGAACTTGTGCAGCGAGGATTCTGTCTCTTTTCGGATGAAAACCTGTGAATCTTGCCACGATCGCCTGGAAAAGTATTCGTCAGCGGGGGCTCGCTTCGTCGTTGACCGCACTCAGTGTTGCCTTGGGCGTCATGTTAATGGTCGCTGTACTGGTCATTTATGGAATCCTGCAAAGCACCTTCAGTCAGCGGGCGATTAACTATGACCTGATCGTGGGGGCCAAGGGTGACCCGCTGCAACTGGTGTTGAGTACCGTCTACCATATCAGCCCCCCGATCGAAAATTTGCCGTATCGGTATTATCTCGACCTGAAAAAGGATCCGCGGGTCAGTGTGGCGATTCCGGTCGCCATGGGGGATACGACCGAGCAAGGGGGGTTTCCGATTGTGGGGACGGTTCCGGAATTTTTCGATATGGATTACGCACCCAAGCGGCCGTTCATGGTGAAGGGGCATGGTTTTCGCCGTGATTTCGATGCCTACATCGGCGACCGTGTGGCACGCGACAACGGCTGGGGCTTGGGAACCAAGCTGAAACTGGTTCATGGGGGAGCAGAAACAGGACATGTTCACAACGAAGAATTTGAGGTTGTCGGTTTACTCGCCCCCACGGGGACCCCGCATGATAAGACCGTCTATGTGAATTTGCAGGGATTTTATCAGATTCAGGGCCATGATAAACCGCTGAAAGAAGCGATCGAACGTGAACGGAAGTTTTTTGGAGAACCCGCGCTGCAGGGGGAAGAACTGAAAGACGAGGTGACCCGGATTCAGAAAAAATACGGTGTTCACGATCATGACGCGGCCGATGAACACGGGCATCATGGCCATTCCCATGATCTCCCCGAAGTCCAAAAAGAAGTGACGGCGATTTTGCTGCAATGCAAATCCCCGATTGCGGCGAATCTGATGAGTGGCGAACTGAAAAAAGGAAATCAGGGGCAGGGGGTCAATCCGATTGTTCCGATGCAGAAGTTGCTGAAAGAATTCCTGGGCCCGGCACAATCGCTGCTGTTGGTGATGACCTCGTTGATCATTCTCGTTTCTGGAATTGGTATCTTTGTCAGTATTTACAACTCGATGTCCGCCCGACGCCGCGAAATTGCGATTATGCGGGCGCTCGGTGCTCAACGGGGAACCGTCTTGTCGATCATCCTGGCGGAATCGATCATCCTCTGTGTCGGAGGGGGCCTGCTGGGGCTGTTACTTGGTCACGGACTTGTTTTTGCCGCCGCACCGATCGCAGCGGCAAAAACAGGGCTGATCATCGACCCTCGCGCATTTTCTCCGTATGAATTCGTGTTGTTTCCCGTGCTGTTTGCCATCGGGGCTCTCGTCGGATTTCTTCCCGGCATGACCGCCTACCGCACCGATGTCGCGGAATCCTTAAACAGCTGAATCGTTCCGCTGAACATCATTCCGGTTTCGGATTGTTGGGAGATTTGTAAACCGTCCCCTGCTTCATCACAAAATCGACTTGCCCGGTGACATCAATGTCCTGAAGGGGATTACCGGGCATCGCGACAAGATCGGCCGCTTTGCCCACCGCAAGGACCCCCAGATCGTCCCGTTGCAACATTTCGGCTGCGGTACTGGTCGCCGCACGCAAGGCACGGATTGGCGAAATGCCATTCCGGACGAGCATCGGAAATTCCCGCCAGTTTTCCCGATGTGGAAACATTCCTGCATCGGTCCCGAATACGATCTTAACCTCGCTTTTTGCGAGGTTGCCAGCCGTTTTCAGCAAGTCTGCTGAGTAGCGAACGTATTTTTTTCGTTTGAAGACGGACGCGCTTTTCCAGTATTCATCGTTATCAATGTTCAGTGCATTGCTGAGCAGGTCGTATTGTGTTGGGATCAGAAAAATGTTTTGTTGCTCCATCAGCTTCAGCGTTTCCACCGAAGCCAGGTTGGCATGTTCCACCGAGCGAACCCCCGCTTTGATTGCCATCTGGACCGCCTGATCGCCATAAGCATGCACCGTTACCGGAATATTCAACTGCTTGGCCGTGGCGACCAGTACATCCATCTCTTCCTGGGTGTAGGTCACATTCGCCGGATCATCCGAGGGGGAAGAAAATCCCCCCGTGGCAGCAAACTTGATCCACTCGGCCCCCCCGCGAATCTCTTCACGAACGCGTTTGCGAATCGCATCGGAACCATCGGCGACCCCAAAAGAAAATCGTTCAAATTCCTCGGACATTAAGTTCGCAGCATCACCGTGACCTCCGGTCGAAGAAATCACGTGCGAGGCCACAATAATTCGTGGGCCGACAATCGTCCCCCGGTCGATCAGTTGTTTCAATTCTCCCAACGCGTATCCCCGTGTCACGTAACCGACGTCACGAACTGTGGTAAATCCGTTCATCAGCAGTTGCTTGGCAGGTTCTAGACTACTGAGGATTTTCCGGGTGTCAGAATCGACATAAATCCGCGAGGTGTTTTCCGGGGAAAGTGTCAGATGGACGTGGCAATCGATGAATCCTGGTGTCACCGTATGGCCAGGTAACCGAATAAATCGTGCATTCTCAGGGTGATCGACCCTCTTTCCAATTTGACTAATTTTGCCCTCCCGAATCAGGATCTCGGTCGAGCCCTCGATGGTCTCCGAAAGTCCATCCCAAAAGTGGGCGGCCACCACCACAATGGGAACAGGCGTACCTATGGTGGCCTCGGCCGCTGACGCGGTATTCCCCCAGAACGGACTCGTCAGTCCGATTGTCAAGGTGACCCGAGAAAACCAGACGAAGGCTTGATTCAACAAACTCGCAAACCGCAGGCTTGGACGAAGCAAGGTAACTTGGTTTCGCATGGTCGTCATGGTTTGGCCTTGAACGTTTGATGCTCGACTTTAACAACCTTGTTTTTGTCATCAACAAACACAACATTCAATCGATGTTCGGACAAGCGTCGCGGATCCACTAATCCCTCCGCCACGATGTAAGCCTTGTCTCCCGGTTGAAAATGTCGAGCGGGTGAGCCATTCAAGCTGATAATGCCACTCCCCCGTTCCCCGGCGATGGTGTAAGTTTGCCAGAAGGCCCCGGTCGACTGATTGGTGATCTGGATCATTTGAAACGGTTTGATGTCTGCCGCTTCCAAGAGGTCAACATCGATTGTACAAGACCCCATATAGTTCAGATCGGCCTGGGTCACTGTGACCGCATGCAGTTTACCGGTTCCCATGCGCAAAAAGGCAACGGGATTCGCGGCCACACCCCCATTCTGAGCGTCTGCAGAATTCGAGCGAAAAGCAAAGAACAGCCCGGCCAGGCACAGGGACGTCACAACCGACGACAGAACATATTTGTGGAAACCACGATCACGAAACAGTTGCATCTGGAAATCCTTCATTAATGCGTTTTGGAAAGAGGCGTTCCAGAACAGAGGGACGCAAAAAGGTCTTCGAAACTCGAAGACAATCTGATTGCATCCCTGGTCCAATCATCCAAAGCCGATTTGTCGCGGTCAGTGTGATTTTGGGAAATTGCCTGACATCGAAATCAATCGCTCAATCAGGCCCACAGCTTATGGCTCATCAAAACTTGAGGTTTTGATGAATCCCTTTTGGAATCCTAGGGACTTGTTTCTGTTTTGCAACTGACAACATGATTCAATCAAAAATCATGGTGTGGAAGAAATGAAAAATCAATTCCACAAATGGATCATGTTGGGCTGGCCCGGTAGCAGGGGGTATTGAGAAAGCGTTCTTCCACCCATCGTCATGACCAACGATCGTCCCGGTTTTTCTGATGAGCTCTCAAGCCAATCTGGATCGGAATGACTCGGACCTAGTGGGCAGACTTGGGGGGCCTGCAGTCAAAAATCGCGATTCTGCCCTCAAGTCTTATGTCAACCGGACGACCTTCAGGCCGAGACTTTAGGGACTTAGCCGTGAACATCCGTAGAGGCATAAACAAAAACCTGCGAGCGAAAAGCCAATTGGATTCTCGAGCGCAGGTCTTATTCGTCATCATAAATTGGGGGGAGAATCAACGATTAAACAAGAATGCCGGACTGTTAATCAAAGCCCACATCAAGTCCTGTGCACCGTCACCAACTCCGTTAGCAGTCAGGTATTTCTCACCCTGCAGAAGTTCGGTCTCGGTTGGTGGCCGATTGAAGACCGACAGATAAATCTCGTCGACAATCTGTTTTGGCTCGGCTTTCGCCGCGATCAGTTTGGCGACGACTCCTTGAGGATGGACAATCGCATCCGAAATGGTCGGCCCATTAATCAGGGTCAACGTCTGCGCCAAACTCACTTCGGATGATCGCTCACATTCGCAGGGTGATTCGCGGGGGGCTCGACCAAACATATCCAGGAAACTGACGCTGGCAGAGGAATCGGGAAGCTGCGAGGCATGGAACCCGCCGGGGACACCGGGCAGGTTGGTTGGAGCTCCCGTGGCCGTCATAATGGCATCAAACAACTGCTCGGCCGCAAGGCGACGAGGTGTGGCGTGCGAATAGTTGACATCGTCATCTTCGTTCCATTGATGCGTCGCGAACGTCCGTTGATAGGTATGCGAACTGGTAATCGTTCTCAGCAAATGCTTCAAATCGAACTGATGAGCAATAAAATCGCTCGTTAAGGCGTCCAGCAGTTCCGGGTTCGTCGGAGGATTACTCAGCCGAATATCGTCCACCGGATCGATGATCCCCTTACCGTTGAGATAGCTCCAGTAGCGGTTCACGAGACTCTTGGCAAAATACGGGTTTTCCGGTGCGGTGAGCCATTTTCCCAGCTGAATTCGCAGCACGTCGGAGGAAACATCCACCCCGTCCAATGAAAACGGGAAGGTTGCGGAAACCGGTTGACCGGTACCAGCATGATTCACCTTTGCTGGTGAACGGAGATCATAAATCACTTCTTCTTCCGGACGCTTGCCACCCTTACGGCCGACCCCACCAAAAAAGGCCGAAAGCTGGTAGTACTGGGTCTGTGTCCATTTTTCAAAGGGATGATCATGGCATTGGGCGCAGACGAAGCGGGTCCCCACGAAGACCTGGGTCATGTTCTCCATCACCTCGCGCGGCTCGCGAGCGATTCGATAATAATTCGCAGGAGGATTTTCGAGGGTGCTACCGCTAGCGGTCATCAGGTCATAAACAAATTCATTGTAGGGCTTGTTGGTGGCGATTCCCTGACGAATCCAGTTGCGAAACGCCCAGACACCCTGCTCATTGATAAATTTACGGTTCGAGAGCAGCAGGTCGCTCCACTTCAGTGTCCAGTGATCGACATAATTGGCGGAATCGAGCAGTTCGTTGATTTTGGCCAACCGCTTGGTGCGTGAATCACGAGGATCATTCAGGAAGGCGCGAGCTTGTTCACTCGTCGACGGAAGTCCGGTCAAATCCAGTGAGACACGACGCAGAAAATCGGCGTCCGAACAAAGATCGGCAGGCTGAATTTTCAACCGCTTCAGCTTGCTATTCACCCGAGTGTCGATGAAATTGAATTCGGGAGCCTCTTGCCAAACAAATCCTTCCCGAGATCCCAGGACAACCGCCGTGTTCGAGGCATAGGCCCCTTCATAACGGACCAGCACGGGTGTTTCACCGCGACGAACGGCTTTGATCTGGCCAGTCGAATTGACCGTGGCGACTTCAAAATTGCTCACTTCGAAGATGGCATCACGGGTCACGTCGAACGACGTTCCGTCATCGAAAAAGGCGATGACTTGTAACTGTTGAGTCTGGCCCGATTTTTCCAACGCAGGGCTTTTAGGAAGGACTTCCAGCCGGATCGGGCGGGTCGCTTCACTAAACTTGCACCCTTCTGCAATCCATTGTTCGATCACTTTGTAACCACGAGAATCTTCATCAAACAGAAATCCCCCTTCGTGAGGAACCCCTTGAGTCGGTTTGAGCAGCATCAAGCTTTCGCTCGGCTTGGCTCGATTAAATCGTCGCCCCGAGACATCGTCCACGAGAGCGCGATAATCATAAAGGGGATCGTAGCCACGCAGACTGAGCTTGAATCCTTTTCGACCTTGCTGTGCCCCGTGGCATGTTCCCGCATTACAGCCAACCTTCGCGAGCATCGGCTCGACATCCCGAACGAAATCGACTGCTTTTGCCGACAATTCCTTCACATCAACGGCGACATTCACCGATTGGCCGCCGGCAGAGACCACCACCGTTCCGGTTCCGGCAGCAACGGGAACAACATAACCATCCTGATCAATCCGCACACAGGGAGCCCCGGTCGCTTTGGTCGCAACATTCGAAAGGTCAACCGTTTTTCCTGTGCTGGTTTCACCAAACACCAGCACATTGCGTGCATCGCGCAGATCGCTCAGAACCAACTTTTCAGGGATCGTCCAGACGCGAGAAACCTGAATCGGTTCAGCGACCGGTGTGGCCTCGTCAGCCCGGACGCCAACACAGAAGGTCAATAATGGAAACAACAGCAACGAGCTTCCCGACAGCATACGGTTCACGAGAATTCCAGCAGAGATTCTTCGGTACATTGAATCAGTCTCCAAAGTCAGCCTATCCGCCACGACGAAAACGCAAGGCGAGCATCGGCAAGTTTCGATTTGATTGAGGATATGGCATCCATGCGGCCCGGTCAAATCCGTAAATCACTGTCGGGGTAGATTTTTCCGTAGAATTCAATCAGGCGACAGGAAAAACAGGAAGAAAAACCAGATCCGCTGGTTCCATTCCAGCCCCGCTGTTCCCAAAACCGGGTTGACGGGACCCGATGTGCTGGCAAGCATGGATACAGGCTGACGAACGATCGATAAATCCTCGAAAGCAACTGGCGTTTTTCCCGCAGAATTTAAGCGGATTCATCGTTTCAGCCGTCGGTAACTGTTATCGTGTTTCGTCGTGACTCGGCAGGTAGACTTGGACGAGAGATGGAATAGGGGTTATCAACATGGATTTGCAGCTAAAAAACAAGGTCGTGCTCGTGACGGGTGGGGCCAAAGGGATCGGCTTAGGGGTAGCTGAGGTGCTGGCCGCAGAAGGAGCAATCCCGGTGATTGTTGGCCGCAATGCTGCAGACAATCAGCTTGCCGTCCGTGCGATTGAGGGGGCTGGAAATGCCGCATGGTCGGTGGTGGCCGAACTGAATCGAACCGAGGATTGTCGCCGCGCGGTCGAGTCCACGGTCGAAAAATTTGGTCGGATCGAGGGGCTTGTGAATAACGCGGGAATCAATGACGGTGTGAGCCTGGAACAGGGTGACACCGAACGATTTATCGCTTCGCTCCGGAAAAATTTGATCCACTACTATGAAATGGCTCAGTTTGCCTTGCCCGAATTGAAGAAGTCAAAAGGCTCAATCGTCAATGTCGGCTCGAAA
This sequence comes from Schlesneria paludicola DSM 18645, assembly GCA_945869955.1. Taxonomy (GTDB): domain Bacteria; phylum Planctomycetota; class Planctomycetia; order Planctomycetales; family Planctomycetaceae; genus Schlesneria; species Schlesneria paludicola_B. The sequence goes on along the minus strand of CAMBQP010000119.1, from coordinate 6,720 downwards.
GTCGCCGAAACAGGTCAAGGAGCTACTTCCGCATATGCTGCCGCAAATGGAGGCCGGAACGCTCTGACCAGGGAATGGGCGATTGAACTGGAAAAATATGGCATCCGTGTCAATTCGGTGATCGTAGCCGAATGCTGGACTCCCATGTATGCGACTTGGCTGGCAACCGTGCCGAACCCCGAAGAAACCCGACGCAAAGTCGAATCGCGAGTTCCTTTCGGACAGAGAATGACCACCTGCACCGAAATTGCCAATATGGTGGTTTTCCTGCTTTCCAACTGCTCCAGCCATACCACGGGAGAATTGATTCATGTCGATGGTGGCTATGTTCATCTCGACCGATCCTGCCACGCAGAATAATCACGCAGAATAATCACGCAGAATAATCACGCAGAATTCTCGCAAACGTTCGCCGCTTGGAATCGCTGCGGAATCGGCCTAGAATCTTCAGGAACCAGTCTTGCTGCCGCGTGAGGGGGATCAATGGCTGGCTTGTCCTTATTCCACAGGAATCCCGACGTGTCTGACGAACTGTACGACGACCATATACTCGATCATTTTGAATCGCCGTATCACAAAGGCCATCTCGACTGCCCCACCTGCTCTCACTCCGATCGGAATCCGATTTGTGGCGATCAGGTTACCCTGGAACTTCTTGTGAGTGATCACCATGTCGTGACCGAAGCCTATTTTCACGGCAAAGGTTGTGCCATCAGCCAGGCAGCTGCATCGATTTTGTGCGAGACCATCGAAGGAAAATCGCTGGCGGAACTGCGTGACTTTCAGGCCCAACAGATGCTGGAACTGCTGAAAGTCCGGCTCACTGCCAGCCGACAAAAGTGTGCGCTACTGAGCTTCAAGGTTTTAAAAACCATGCTGTATTCCTTGGACCAGCCAGCATTGCCGTGCTCCGAAGTGGAGCCCACGCCAGAACCGACGCTTGCCGAGTAATTCCAGAGGCATTTTCAACTCGGACTCCACATGCTCCCTCGTTAAAGGGGAGTAGATGATCCGGATGAGACCTTGCGACGTCAAGAGCTTGCGACAACCGATCATGAACAAATCGAGTTCTCGAACAACGCGCATCGAAAATTCTCAGGAACCCATAATGTCTTTTTCTTTGGCATCAGCCATCGAATTGACTTTTCCTTCGTATTGTTTGGTCAGTTCCTGAATCTGCTCTTTCAGCTGATCGTGGATATCTTCGTTGATCAGTTTGTCCTTCATGGACGTATCCGTGTGCTTATTCGCATCGCGACGAATATTTCGTATCGCAACGCGTGCATCTTCAGCGAGGTCTTTTAGGCGGGAAACCATCTGTTTGCGGCGTTCCGTCGACAGCGGTGGGATATTCAACCGAATGACTTTCCCATCGGAATTCGGAGCAAGGCCGAGATCACTTGACTGGATCGCTTTCGAGATATCATTGATGACCCCTTGATCGAATGGGCGAATCATGATCTGTTGCGCTTCAGGAACGCTGATTGTGGCAATCTGTTTGAGTGGTGTCGGAGAACCGTAGTAATCGACCCGAATCGAATCCACCAAACCCGAAGTCGCCCGCCCTGTTCGTAATCCCTGAAAGTGATCGTGCGCAACGGAGGCGGCTTTTTCCATCCGCTCTTCCGCGTCCAGCAGAATTTCGTCCTGGTCCATGGTAAAAAACTCCGTAGAAAAAGGGTGGCCCGATCGAGCTCAACCTCAGTTTTGAATGGCAAAGTGATGATACGCAGGGTTTTGACAGGTAACGCGAAGCACCACGCGATCAAGTTTCAAAATAACGAAAATCGATAGCGGTGTGAAGTCGGTCAGCCGACGAAAGAATCCGTCCGTGGAATACCACTCAGAGACGAATTCTCTTTCGCGAGGGATCAGGCTGTTGGCGGTGCACCAACACGAGTCCCCAGACGCTCACCTGCAATCACTCTTTCGATGTTGCCGGATTTTTGATAATTGAGCACCACGATCGGAATGTTGTGCTCCATACAGTGATGGATCGCTTGGGCATCCATGACTTGCAGGTTTTGTCGCAGAACTTCCTGATAGGAAATTTCCGAGTATCGCACCGCATGAGGGTTTTTCAGGGGATCATCAGAGTAGACTCCGTCAACCCGTGTGGCCTTGACCAACAGATCAGCATCAATTTCGCGAGCACGCAAGGCTGCTGCAGTGTCGGTCGTCACAAACGGACTACCGGTACCGCAGGCCAGGATCACAACGCGCCCCTTTTCCAGGTGACGGATACACCGTCGTCGAATAAACGATTCCGCAACGGGCGGAATCGGAATCGCACTTTGAACCCGCGTCGGGATGCCATACTGCTCCATGACATCCTGCAGGGCCAATGCATTAATCGAAGTCCCCAGCATTCCCATGTAATGGGCCGTCGCCGGAACGACAATCGAGTTTGTCGAAGAGAATTCCTTGCCTCGCAGGATATTTCCGCCACCACAAACGATGGCCAACTGCACGCCACTCTCAACCACGCGCTTGATCTGCTCGCAGATGATTTTGACTTCAGAAAGACTAATCCCTGACTCGCCAGGCCGAGCGAAACTCTCGCCGCTCAGCTTCAACAAAACTCGCTTATACTTGGGGGGGGTCCCGGAAACCATGAAAGGCTTTCTCCGATTTCTGTTCAGTTTCCGAGCAACCAGCGTGTGAAGGAAACGGGTTTCAAGCCGCTTTCCGCCAAGGCTTGGTTCACGGTCTTCGAGTCATCTTTCGCAAATAACTGATAACCCAATACACCATGTTCCGCGTAGTAGGTCTTCATCCGACCCTCGACGATTTTTTCCAGGATATTTGCGGGCTTACCAGAGGCAGCGGCCTCGGCAGTCAGCCGTTCCTTTTCGACCGCCACATCGGCTGCGGCGAGTTCTTCGGGATGCGTGACAACTGGCTTTAGTGCCGCAACGTGCATCGCCACGTCACGCAGAACGGTGGCAAGCTTGTTGTCGCCACTGGCGGCGAACAACACGCCGGTCTTCCCATCGTGGTGCGAGTAAGCACCGACAGGACCCGCGATCCTCAGCACACGTGCCAGCACGATTTTTTCTCGTACTTTACCAACCACGTCTTCCATCAAACCGGCAAGCGTCGAACCGGCACGGTCTGGCGCGGGTTGAGCCAATAATTCCTCTGGAGTCGCAGCACCAGCCCCAGCGAGCAATTGCTTCGCGAGTTGATTCCCCAGAAACAAGAAATCATCTGCCTTGGCAACCTGGGCCGACTCGCATTGCAACTCGACCATGGCAGCCAGAGCACCATCCGGAGCAACGACGGTCAGAATGACCCCTTCGCTGGTGGCGTTTTCGGCTCGTTTAATCGAGACTTTCTTGTTCCATTCCTTGAGCAGTTCGATGGCCTTGTTCTGGTCACCGTTTGCCTCTGCAAGCGCCCGTTTGACTTCCATCATGGGCAAACTGGTCAGATCACGCAGATCCTTGACTGCTTTCGCGGTGATCTCGGCCATGGCATACACTCCTCAAAAAATAGCGGTACAAAAACACAGAACCGGCGTCGTCAAATCGACGCCCGCCTGCGACAGAGCTTGAAAAAATCGTCCGCTCGAACCCGATAGTGGATTGAGCGGAACGACAATCATTGATTTTTACGAATGTAGATTCACCCGCAAATCGGCAACCCTGACCAACCAGCATGAACTGATCAGGACTGGATCGAAGGACGAGCCTTATACTGCTCTTCCAGCGGTTGCTCAACTTCTTCCTTTGGCACCATGTTGCGGCCTTCGGCCACAGCGGCAGTCAGATGCTTCAAAACCAATTGAATCGAACGAATACTATCGTCATTACCGGGAATCGGCAGATCGACATCATCAGGATTGCAATCGGTATCGAGCAGAGCGATGACCTTGATTCCGACCAGATGGGCCTCATGGACCACATTGTGCTCTTTCTTCGGATCAACAACCACGATCGCCTCGGGCAATCGGTTCATCAATCGCAAACCATTGATGTTTCGCAACATCTTGCGGTGCTCTCTGAGCAGTTTGGATTGCATCTTTTTCGAGTAGGTATTGATGTCACCTGACGAAAAGATTTGATCGAGCTCTTCCAATCGCTTCATGCGTGTTCGCATGGTGCGAAAATTGGTGAAAATCCCACCGAGCCAGCGATAGTCGACATAAGGCATGTTGACGGAGGTGGCACAGTCACGAATCGTTTCGGCGGCTTGTTTCTTGGTACCACAGAACAAGATCAAGCTTCCCTGGGAAGCAACCTTGTGCAGATACTTCTTCGCCCGCAGCAAACCACGAATGGTTTCTTTGATATCGATGATGTGGATGAGATTCCGACGACCGTAGATGTAGGGTCGCATCTTCGGATTCCATCGACTGGTACGATGGCCGTAATGAATGCCCGCTTCAAGAAAATCTTTCACCACAATTTCTGACACGTTACCGACTCCTCCACGCAAAACTAGCGGGTCCGGAATCCAATCCGGCGGTTTTATTGACTTGGTGCCGCAAAATCTGCGGCGTTTCTCAGGTCCAGCATCCTAACGGCCCCTCCTAATCACGTCAAATGATCAGGAAATCCAATTGTGAGGGCCGGCCCATTTCCACGGTCCACTCGACCCGAATTTCCGGGGTAAATCAGGGAAGAATTTCGAGAAAACGGCTATTTTTGCGGAAATCCCCATTTCACAACAGGGGAAGACCAATCCAATCCCGAAAATAAAACGACCCCTGAGAATTCATCGGAATTCTCAGAGGTCGCCGTTGTGTGCCCGAGGTTTGATTGACGAATCCGGCGAATAACCATCCTTGAATCAGGCACACGTAAGAAGTCTTCGATTATTGCAGTCGTCATTGAACTGTCAACTCAGCTTCAACTTCAAATCTGTCCGCTTCGCGATTTCAACAAATTTCCACGAGAAAAGCACCGCTGAGAATATTCTCTATCAGTGCCATCTCTCCCTCTGTTGGCAGCGTTTTCAGACTCATTGACTGGATGTTTTGGAACCATTGGGAGATCCTGAGATCGGAATGCCTGCGGGAAGCGGCCTTCCTGCAACAGAAAAACCGTGGTCATGGGTAAATTTCTGCAGTTTTCGATAAATTTCATAACTGTCTGGGTAGACCCAGAAAGTCAGCGTTGTATCCGGGGCGGCACCAAGGATGGATTGATAAAATTGGGATCCCTTCCGAAGAGCCACCTCTGCGGTTTCGCCGCGGGTTTCTGGTTCGGGATGAATTTCCCAATTCGAAAGGCTGATCCGGTATCCGCCATGGCCAGTTTTCATTTCTTCGAGACCAGACAGGGTCTCGACGTGGACAAGATATTGCATGCGAAAGCCCTGAACCGGACCGATCAACCCCTGATGTTGCCGGGTCTTCACGAGCCAGTCCTTGCGGCGGTCAATCTGTTCTTTCAGCCTGGAAACGAGCTCATCAACCGGGACTTCGGCCACACGATTTCGCTCTAAACGATAATGTTTTTCCTTCCCCAGCACGACTCGACTGACGGGTGTGATCTTATGCTCAAGCGTCTTGATATTGAGCGGTTTATCCTCAATTTCCTCGACCTGTCTGGCCAATCGGATCAGCGTTTCGCGAGCGAGTTCGAGATCGGTTTCAAGTGCTGCTACCTTTTTACGATTTTCCTCAAGTTCCGCCGCTGACTGCGCCAGCAGTTCACGGATCGCTTTTTGCCGTTCAATCAACTCTTGCTGATTGAAATGAGACTGCTTCAGTTTCGTGATGAGTTTCGCATCCTGATCCCGCAACAAGGCAATTTCCGCCTCCAAACGAGCGCTCAGTTCGGCCAGTTCAGGAGGGACGAGGAGTTCCGGGAGTGGTTCACGAACCGGCAATTGATCGAGATCGGATTCCTTGGCGGCGATCGGCAAGTCCTGCCCTTCCGCCGCACTTGCTACGAATCCTGGCGAAATCTCTAATTGACTCTTCTTTGTGATCGAACCCGATTCAGGGATCGAACCCGATTCAGGGGCGGTGGCGGGGGAGGGGGGTGCAAGAGCCCGCACTACGGGGGTTTGGCTAACCCGTAATCCCGCGATCACGATCAAAATAATCAAAATTCCGACGATGTTTGCGACCACATCGAGAAACGAATCGGAACCAAACTGGAGTTCCCCTTTCGGGCGACGGCGACTCATTGTCGGGCTCCTGATTTCGCACCAAATGCCGTTTTCGCAGCCGGTTTTACCAAGGCGGGTGTCGTTCGACCAAACTGCAAGGCCTTGGGGTCGTCTGCAAATTCGTGTGAGGTTGCCAGACCAGCACGGGTCATCATGGCGTTGACCTGTTCATATTGTCCGTTGGCATTCGGCTTAACGATAAATTTTAGTCGGGGAGCCCAGAAAAAGCCTTGTGGGGGGCGCCCCCATGTGCGCGAATGCTGGTCCAAGGCTGCCGCAAACATCTCTAGTGTTTCTTGTTTGGATTCCCCCTGACCCACCGGAACGGAATGCTTTTCGGCAATTCGCAGTTCGTCCTGAGCGACATCCACGCGGACTTCCCGTTCAAACCCAATACTTGCACCGGGGTCACACAAGCCCCAGCGGCGGCCGGCGAGCATTTCGGGTTCGAGGGGCTTGTTCGCCTGATCGCTCGATTTGCTCGGCTTTTCCCCCGGATGAGCCGCTCGGGTGGCGCTGTTGGGTTGATGCGAGAAGCGGCTGGACGATGAGGCATTGTCAGAAAATCTTGAGGAAGAAGAGGACGAATCGGAATCT
>CAMBQP010000118.1 GCA_945869955.1 Schlesneria paludicola DSM 18645 | reverse complement strand
AGCAAGCTGAACCCCCCAGATTGCCGTCTTGTGTCGTTGAACAAGATAAGCGCCGGGTAGTGAAGCAATAAAAACGGCACACATGGCCAGGAATTCCACCGAAGGACTGACCATGGCATCAATCGAAAGAATTCGCATCGCTTTTTCATAATAGACGCGATGCTCGTGGGAGAGTCGACGTCGATGTAGGCGTTCGTTGCGGTAAGCTTGCACAATCCGCAGTGACGAGAGTGTCTCGTTGAGGACCCGATAGATGCGAGACATACTCTCCATCTGACGCTGCGTCGCTTTTTTCAGCCGCTTTCCCAAACCCCCAAAAAGCATGGCGAGCAAAGGAGCACAAATGAATGCGAACAACGTCAATCGCCAGTTCGCCCAAAATGCGAAACCAATGCACAGTCCCGCCTTAATCGGCTCGACCACAATTTTTCCGCCCAGCAAGACCAACCCGTGAGCGACCTGCGTCAGATCAAAGGTAAATCGCGACATCAGTTTTGGAGTCGTCTCGAGCATCAGAGTTTGCTGATCCAGCTTCAATGTGCTGCGAAAGAGCTGTTGTCGCAGTGATTGCATGACTTTATGGACGACGCTCCCAACGAAGATTTCCTGAAAATAGGCGCAGGTCTCTTTGAATAAAGTCAGAACCAGCAGGACTCCCAGTAGAGCACCGAGAAAAGCGAACGGATCGGCGGGTAGCCAGGGACCGAGATGCGTAATCAGCCAGCGAAACTTCCACAGGTTCCAGTTGGAATTCCGCAAATCAGATTCGGTTTGGGATCGCTCACGCCGTAACCGCCTGTCTGTGATCGTGCGGTCTGTGATCGTGCTGGTTTCGGGATTCCCTTGAGCGTCACGGATTTCACTGGAAAACTCGGACAGACGGTGCGTGTGCCGCTCGACGGCCGTTTGCGCAGATTGCAGTTCCTCGTGCAGATGCTGTTCGAAGGTTTTTCCTTCCAGCAGTAATTTCATGGTTGGATAAATCAACGACAATTGCGCCACTGCAAATAGCGCAGCACCGATCGAAAGCACCACCGAGGCAATAATTGCACGGCGTTGCCGAAGCACAAATGGAATCAAACGAACAAGACTTTCCACGGCGTCATCCCCGGCCGGATTCGGAACGGGCGAATTAGACACGGAAGTGGCTAACCGGTCCAGATCAGCATCCGTTCGTTTTGTGACATCCGTTTCATGGACTCGGTTGTTTTCATATCGACAGCGCGTTATCTGTTTGTGGTTACGGGCGAAGAGCGGCTTCGCAGCCTGATAAAAAGGTAAATAAAATGTTGTTGAGTGAACGACGGTAAGGGGTCAGTGTCATGCAGAGATGGACGAATGTGCGAACAATGCTGGGGAGAATGGGTTGTCTAGGGACGACCATCGCCACGATCTTTTGGGTAACTTCCGTGCAGGCCGAGGTCAAGTTGCCGAATGTTTTTGGCGATCATATGGTTTTGCAGCAGGGGCAGAGGAATAAGGTTTGGGGTGTTGCTGCGGCAGGGGAATCCGTCACGGTGGCGATTCACGGACAGAGTCAGCAGGCAACGGCCGCTGCCGACGGCACCTGGCAGGTTTTTATCGATCCTGTTCCTGTCGGGGGACCCTATGCCCTCATCGTGAAGGGGACAAATGAGATCAAGTTGACCGATGTCCTGGTGGGTGAGGTCTGGGTCTGTTCCGGACAGTCCAATATGCAGTGGTCGGTTGATCGATCGAATGATGCAGATCTGGAACGGTTGGCTGGCAAGCATCGCCCCATCCGGATGATCAATTTCCCTCAGGTCGGCACGCAGGAAGTCAAGTGGAGTCACGACAACCACAAATGGATGGAATGTACTCCCGAAACCGTGGGGAAATTTTCCGCAGTCGGTTACTTTTTTGCCCGGCAACTCTCGGAAACCCTCGGAGTTCCCGTCGGCATGATCAATAACGCCTGGGGGGGATCGGCGTGTGAAGCCTGGGTTCGCCGCGATTTGCTGGCCGCTGACCAGAAATACCAACCGTTGATGGATCGTTGGGGGCAAATGGAAGCCAAATATGCCGACCTGCTCGCCAAAGCAGACGATCTGACGGCAGACCAAAAGAAAGAACTGGCATCGCTCAAGGGGCAGATGGCCGGAAACCATCGGCCTGCGAATATCTACAATGGTGTCCTGAAGTCACACCTCGGCTACGGCATCAAGGGAGCCATCTGGTATCAAGGAGAATCGAATGCGGGTCGAGCCTATCAGTATCGTGACCTGTTCCCCTTGATGATCAAAAGCTGGCGCGATGAGTGGAGCCAGGGGGATTTTCCATTCTACTGGGTACAACTGGCCGATTTTCAGAATGAACAGCCACAGCCGGGTGAGAGCGCCTGGGCCGAGTTGCGGGAGGCCCAAACCATGACGATGTCCAGGCTTCCCAATACGGGTGAGGCCGTGATTATTGATATTGGTGAAGGGAAGGATATTCATCCGAAGAATAAAGTCGATGTTGGTCGCCGACTGGCACGCTGGGCTCTCGCCCGGGATTATGCCGTGGCGATCCCCTTCCACAGCCCCCAATACAAGTCGATGGTCAAAATAGAAAACAAGGTTGTGTTATCGTTTGACCACGTCGATGGGGGCTGGAGACCCTTTGATGTGAATGATCCCCGAGGATTCGCCATCGCAGGCGAAGACAAGAAGTTTGTCTGGGCCACTGCGAAAATCCTCCCCGACAGCACGATTGAGGTCTGGAGTGATCAGATTGCGTCACCTGCTTCGGTTCGTTACGGCTGGGCAGACAACCCCGTTGTGAATCTCTTTGACGGAGCCGGTTTGCCGTTAACCCCCTTCCGTACCGATGACTGGCCGGGTGTGACCATTAACAACAAGCAATAGCCTAACAACAAGCAATAGTCGCTGGTTTTCCGCTTAATGGGTGTCAGGAGGTTGGGGCGTAGAGATTTTGATTGAAAATTCGTCTGGCTGACGTAAATTCGTTCGATTTCAACGCGACCCCGACGCTCTGATCCCCCTTGATTTTTCTTGCGACGAGCTCATTCTTTGCCCCTGCTCCCTGCGCCACTGTTGCAGAAGATTCCGCGAGTTGCCATAGTTCGTTAGATTCGGGGTGTGTATTCATTGGAAGCGACTCACCCAAACTCAGATTCCAGATCGACCAGCAAATACAAATGGCAAATCCTGCAAAACGCGGTTCCAATTCCGAAGATGACTCCTGGGGCAAAATCGCTTCGGATTTATTCGGGATTCAATTTAACGACGATGACTTTGAGCTGCCGGATGATGAATCCCCGGTTTCGAAGCCACAATCGGTCGAGCACCCTGCGCCAACTTTCGTATCGAGTGGGCCTGTTGCAGGGAAGCTCGAACCGGATGTCGAGGACGACATTCCAGAAAGCCTGGAACAACCGAAGAAAGCTTCGGTTGCGGGTAACGAAGATCAAGACGAGTTCTGGGATATTCTGGAATCATGGAATTGGGACGAATCCTCAAAAACGCCAGCCACCAGCCGCAAGCCCGATGATTCTCGCGGACGCCGCGCTCGACCCGAGCCGGTACAGCCTGAGTCGCGTCGCAGTCAACGGGACGAGCCACCTCGTCGGGAGGAACCACCACCCCGCCGCGAAGAATCACGCCAGCGTGATGAATCCGTGCGTCGGGATGAGCCACCCCGTCGAGATGAACCCCCGCGCCGTGAGACCACTGCCCGCCGTGAAGAATCTGCCCGCCGTGAAGAACCTGCCCGCCGTGAAGAACCTGCCCGCCGCGAAGAACCCGCCCGCCGCGAAAGCGACGAGACGCAACATCGTGATGAGTCCGTTCGCCGTGAATCACCCCCCCGACGCGAGGAAAAGCGTCGAGAAAACGCGGATCGTCCGCGTCGACGTGAGGCTGAGCCGGTTCGTGATCGGTTAACGGCTGCCGACGAAGAAGCCCCTAAAATTCGCCCAGAACGGGAACGAGAAGAAGTCCGACGAGAACGCCCGGCTCGGGCCGAGCAGCCACCACGAGCCCGCCGCACGGATGCCGAACGAACTCCGGCAGAACGTCCCGCAACAGAACGCCGTCCCGCTGCGGGAAAGCCCGCTCCAGAACGTGCACCCTCTGAACGTCGTTCCGAGCGTTCCGGCGATCGACGTTTGCGTGAAACACCATCGGGTTTCGTCGGGGACGATTTTGGCTCGGACGTCGAAGGGTCAACTGAAGTCCCACGATCACGACATCCGGCACCTCCGCGTCGACGAGAAGAATCGCCCGCTCCCCCCGCTCCGAAAAAGACCGCTGCAGCGAGAAGGCTCCCCGAAGATGATTTCGAGGGAGATTTGTTCGTAGAAGATCTTGACGACGAGGCTGAGCTTGATGCGGCTGACGATGTCTCTTCCGAAAATGCCGATGGTGAAAAGGATGATGGTGAAAATGGCCAGCCACGACGCCGCAGACGTCGACGACGACGTGGGCGGGGTCGTTCTGCTGTCGAATCTTCGACGACGGATGAGGGTGATTTTTCTGAATCCTCAGAAGGGGAACCCAGCAACGCCGCCGATGAAGACGACGAAGATGACGATGCGGTTGAAGCCGAGTCAGTAGGGACCGAATCTGCCGATGACGATCAAGACGATGATCGTCCACGTCGGCCACGACGACGGCGACGACGACGCGGTCGACGCACCGAAACGGTCGCCGCTCAGGAATCGGAAGTGGACGAGGTCGAGGAACGAGCACTTGATGACTCGGACGAAGACGACGAAGTCGAAGACCATGATGAGATTCAAGAAGTCGAGGATGATTCCGAATCCTTCGAGGGGGATGATCCCGATGAGGAAGTCGTGGTTCCGGTCAGTTATGAAGGGATTCCGACTTGGGAAGAGGCCATTTCCTACCTCGTGATCACTCCACCATCCGAATCACGCGGGCAGAATCGTGGTCGCAATGATGGATATCGACGTGACGATTCGCGAAGGCGCTAATGGTCACAATCCGAAGTTCCCTGCAGCAGCGTCCATCAAATGATGGACGCTGCGATCCCATGCGAGGATTCCATGTCTGAAAAACTTTGTCGACTGGTAACGCTTGGGTGTAAGGTCAATCAGTACGAAACCCAGCTTGTGCTGGAAGCACTCGAAAAAAACGGCTTTCGCGAAGCACTCGACGACGAGAATGCGGACTTATGCGTTGTCAACACGTGCACAGTCACCTCGAATGCCGATTCCCGGTCGCGTCAGGTGATCCGACAGCTCGCCAAACAGAACCCTGGTACAAAAACCCTGGTGATGGGGTGCTACGCTACGCGTGACCCCAATGCCATCGGGCTACTACCCTCGGTGTTTGAAGTCGTGACCGACAAACGAGAACTCCCCGACGTGCTGGCACGTCATGGGATTGTCGATATGCCCTCGGGAATCAGTCGATTCGAGGGGCGGCGGCGGGCGTATGTGAAAGTCCAGGATGGCTGTATTCTGCGCTGCACATACTGCATCATCCCACAGGTCCGCCCGGGTCTTCGCAGTCGATCTCCGGAAGAGATTGAAGCCGAAGTTCGTCGTTTGATCCAGAACGGTTATCAGGAAATCATTATCACGGGTGTCCACGTAGGACACTACGGCGTGGATACCTCACGCCGACGACTGGGCCAAGAGCGATTTCGGCTGCCTCACTTGCTTCGCAAACTGGACCGTATTCCCGGCGACTGGCGAATGCGCCTTTCCAGCATTGAAGCGGCTGAAGTCGACGAAGAATTTATTGCGGCGGCGGCAGACTGTGAACACCTTTGTCCTCAGTTTCATCCTGCACTTCAAAGTGGTTCTGATACCGTTCTCCAGCGGATGCGGCGACGGTACTCAGTGAAAAGTTTTCTCGATAAACTGGATCGCATGCGTGAGGTTCTCGACAATCCTGCGTTCTCGACCGATGTCATCGTTGGCTTTCCTGGTGAAACCGATGCCGAGTTTGAAGAAACGCTGGAAACCTGTCGCCAGTCCGCATTCATGAAAATTCACCTCTTTCCGTTCAGCCCCCGTAAAGGAACCCCCGCTGCCGATTATTCGGATCAAATTCATGGAACGGTCCGTCAAGAAAGAATGGCACGACTGGAGCAGCTTGAGCGAGAAATGGCGGAACAATTCTATGCCTCATTGCTCGGTCGCCCCCTCGAAGTGATGGTGGAAACCGAGTCAACACGTGCAGGTTGGGTTTGTGGAACTGATCGGCACTACGTTCCGGTGGAACTTCCCGGAACATGCGATGACATTGGTCGGATGTGTTACGGCCTCGCAACGCGGACAACACGACAGTTTTTGGAAGCGGATCGAGTTGAGCAGACTCGATCCAGACCCTCCGCTCAGTCTGACGGCCAGTCCCTTTCGATTCAAAGTTTTGGTTAACGTTTGATATCGTTTCCTCAATCGCAACGGTTTTTCTGTGGGGAGGCAATCCACTTTCGGCGAGTTTCCTGCGTGACGGGAATCGCTTCGGGATTCCCTTCGCAGACGTTATTTTGGATGCATGGGTTTTCGTTCCTTACCGATATTGGTCACGGTTCCACGGATTGGTTTCGCAATGTCTCGGATTCAACAACTCTCTGTCAGCGTCATTAATAAGATTGCCGCCGGAGAAGTCATTGAACGTCCGGCGAGCGTTGTGAAAGAGTTGTTGGAAAACAGCGTGGATGCGCTGTCGACCCGGATTGAGGTCGATGTGGTCGCCGGCGGTAGCGAATTGATTCGAATCGTGGATGATGGTGAAGGAATCCATCCCGAGGATCTCTTGCTCTCGATCGCATCGCATGCCACCAGCAAAATTCGGAATGCCGATGATCTGTTTGGTGTGCAGACGATGGGGTTTCGTGGCGAGGCACTCGCATCGGTTGCCGAAGTCAGTCGATTACGAATCCGGACCAGGCAGGCGGATCAATCGCACGGCATGGAACTTTCCGTGAACCTGGGTGATGTCGTTCCGCCAAAGCCTTGCGGTTGTCCCCTGGGAACGCAGATTGAAATCCGAAATCTCTTCGAGAACACGCCGGTTCGTCGCAAGTTTCTCAAGACCATGTCGACGGAATTCGGGCATATCAGTGAACAGTTCACTCGGGTGGCCCTGGCGAATCCCCGTTTACACATGGTGCTGCGACACAATGACAAGTTAGTGATGGAACTCCCCGCGTCGGACCGCCCGCTGGATCGATTGAAGCTGTTCTTTGGGGCAGAAATCTCTGATGAACTGATCGCCGTCGAATCCGATCAGGGGGGAGTTCGGATTTGGGGTTATGTCGGTCATCCCGATACTTCGAAAGCGACACGCAAACAACAATACCTCTTTTTAAATGGTCGCTGGATCACAGATCGATCGCTGCAGCATGCGTTAACGGAAGCGTATCGCGGTCTGTTAATGATCGGCCGTCAGCCGATTGCGTTCTTATTCATCGAGCTTCCTCCCGACCGGGTCGATGTGAATGTGCATCCCACCAAAGTGGAAGTTCGTTTTCAGGACAGCCAGCAACTCTTCCGACAACTCTTGTCGATGATCCGCTCGAAATTCCTCAATATGGATTTTCAAAGCCAACTTCGCATCCCTGCCAGCACACCGGTTGCCGGTTCGGGAACGTTATCCGGGTTTGCACCGCCCCCCCTCCGCCCTCCCCAGCATCAGCAGCGTGAACTGGCAGAATCGTTTTCGAATTGGGCCAGCCAGCAGATGTTCAGTCCCCCGCGAGCGGGGCTGGAATCAGGGGAAAGGGTGGCTGCATCAACAGATCCCCTGATCTCCCTCGGGGAACGCGATCGATTAACTGCGGTTGCTGCCGCGTGGCCGGATCGCGCGGTCCCCGAAGAGGGGCTGCCCAAATTCACCGAGGGTGACAGAACCGGATCACAAACTGCGGCACGCGATGAGACGGGGTCGAGCGAGTGGCAACAGGCCCCGAGCGGGGGCGCAGCAGTCACGAACTCGGTCCCTCATGCGGAAACTTCTGCGGCAAATGGCCCTGGTTTTGGCGGGGCATACCGGGCGATGCAGGTCCACGACTGTTATCTGATCGTGGAAACGGCCGAGGGGGTGACCGTGATTGATCAGCACGCCCTGCATGAACGGATTGTGTATGAACATCTGCGAACGCGTGTCCTGGCCGGGGCGGTCGAATCGCAACGATTGTTGGTTCCGCTTCCGATCGAGGTCAGCTCGAAAGAGGCTGCGATGCTGCTCGAGCAAACCGAATCGCTGCAGCGGGCGGGATTAGGGGTCGAAGATTTCGGCAATGGAACGATCATTGTCACCAGCTATCCGGCGATGTTGCGGAAACTGGATCCGCAGGAACTGATTCGGGCCCTGGTCGAGAAACTCGAAGCAGGGGGATCCGCCGGGGTGCAAACCTCGACGCGTCGCGATATTCTCGATGAATTATTACACATGATGTCTTGCAAGGCTGCCGTCAAGGCAGGACAGCGACTGTCGCAGGAAGAAATTGAAAGCTTGCTGTTGCAGCGACACCTGGTTGATGATGCTCACCACTGTCCCCATGGGCGGCCGACGGCATTGTCGCTCAGTCGGATGGAATTGGATCGACAATTCGGTCGATTGGGTTAACGCACAGGTTTGTGAACCTCCTTTGACGAACAATCACTTTACACTGAATAACGGGATGTGTCTCCGCCATGATCTGTGTCTCTATCGCCCGTACCCGACATCGAATGGTGATTGCCGAGCATAAAGCCCTGGCTGAACAGGGAGCGAAGCTCGTGGAATTGCGAGTCGATTGGCTGTCGACGACTCCCGATATTCCTCGAATGCTGAAGGATCGTCCGACCCCCGTCATCTTGACTTGTCGCCGTGTTCAGGATGGGGGGAAGTGGCGCGGGACCGAGGAAGAACGACTGCGACTGTTGCGGACAGCCATCATCTCGGGTGTCGAGTACGTCGATCTCGAGGATGATATTGCGAAATCGGTTCCCCGTTACGGCAAAACCAAACGGATTGTCAGTCATCATGATTTCGCCGGAACCCCCGAACACGTCGAAGAGATCTGGGCGGAAATGGCCGAGATGAATCCGGATATCATCAAACTGGTGACACTGGCGAAATCACCCAGCGATTGTGTCCGCGTGTTGAATCTCGTGAAAAACGCCAAAATCCCCACGGTCGCTTTTTGTATGGGTGAGTTCGGTGTCTGGAGTCGTGTCGTGTGTGGTAAGCTGGGGTCGCCGTTCTCGTACGCCGCATTCAGTCCGGACCGCGAAGTGGCACCCGGCCAATTATCCTTTCCGGATATGAAGGGGCTGTACAACTTTGAAGAGCTCAACGCCGAAACCGAACTGTTCGGTGTGATCGGCGATCCGATTGGACATAGCCTCAGCCCGTTGCTGCACAATCGGATGATGCGAAAGATCGGTTTCAATGGCGTCTACGTCCCAATCCGGGTGGCGTCCGATCAGTTGACTCGTGGCTTGAATGATCTCGATTCGCTCGGTTTCCGCGGCCTCAGTGTCACAATCCCTCACAAAGAGGCGGTTCTCGCCCTGTATCCTCAGAGTGACGAGATCGCGCAGCAGATCGGTGCGGCAAATACGCTTTATCGGGAATCCGACAACGAATGGCATTCCTCGAATACAGACTTTCAGGCGGCACTCGACAGCGTGAAACTCGGACTTCGCCCGGGTGAGACGCTCGAAGGAAAAAGAGTTTTACTGTTAGGGGCAGGAGGAGCCGCAAGGGCGATTGGCATGGGAATCGTCCAGGCAGGAGGGGTCTTGGTGGTTTGCAGCCGTACCGCAGCTCGCTCAAAAACACTCGCTGCGGAATTGAATTGTCGCAGTGTGACCTGGGAAAATCGTGGTGCCGAATTTGCCGATATTTTGATCAACTGCACCCCGGTCGGTATGTTCCCCAAGATGGACGAAACTCCGTTTCTGGCGAATTGGTTGCGAGACGGGATGATTGTCTTCGATACCATTTACGCCCCTGAAAATACCTTGCTGATCAAAGAGGCCAAAGCGCATGGCTGTACGACCGTGACAGGGGTCGAAATGTTCATTCGTCAAGCGGCAGCGCAGTTCGAACGCTTTACACGTCAACCGGCATCACTGGACGAACTTCGTGAAGCTCTTCGACGCGGTATTTCCGCCGCAAAGGAATGATCCGCTCCGAGTCGACAGAACGTTGCTGTAGCGTTGAGAATCCGCAGGAAATCGTGTAGAATCCACGTTTGTACGGAATCCCCGCTGAGACTGTTTTTTTGCAGTTCAGTTTCCCCCCTGGAACGATTGTTCTTTTGCGCTGCTCCCCATTCTGACTGGGGTGTATCGAGAGACTCGTCCCCCGAAGGAACCGACGATTGTCAACTGGTGATGGAACCCCAATCGATCCCGCGTTGCCCAACGGTCCTGCTGGCGCCGGTGGCAATGTCGAACGTGTCAAAGATATCGCGATCCAGGACGAAATGCGGACGAGCTACGTCACGTATGCGATGTCCGTGATCATCAGTCGTGCGTTGCCGGATGTTCGTGACGGCCTGAAGCCTTCGCAGCGCCGGATCCTCGTCGCGATGAACGATTTGAATCTCGGCCCGAGTTCAGGCCGTGTCAAATGTGCAAAAATTTGTGGCGATACCAGTGGAAATTACCATCCCCACGGTGATGGGTCCATCTATCCAACCCTGGTACGCATGGCCCAAAACTGGAACGTGCGCGAAGTCCTGATTGATAAACAAGGGAATTTTGGTTCGCTCGCCGGGATGCCTCCCGCCGCGATGCGATATACCGAGGCCCGTCTTTCGGCCGTCGCCGCAGAAATGCTCGATGACCTCAAGCGAGATACCGTCGACTATGTGCTGACCTACGACCAGCGGAATCGTGAACCGGTTGTTCTTCCCTCCCGCTTTCCCAATCTGATCGTGAATGGTTCCAACGGGATTGCCGTTGGAATGGCAACCAGCATTCCTCCCCACAATCTCGGTGAAGTGAGCGACGCCATCATTCGGCTGATCGACGATCCCGAATCGACCCTCGACGATTTGATCGAGTGTATGCCGGGGCCTGATTTTCCCACCGGCGGAGTCATCTGCGGTCGCCTTGGAATTCGTCAAGCCTATTTGACCGGTCGCTCGACAATTATTCTGCGAGCACGAACGCGGTTTCTCACCGAAAAAAATACCGACATCATCGAAGTCACCGAGATCCCCTATCTCGAAACGCGGGACCGAATTCGCGAAAAGATCGAACAACTGATCAAAGACGAGCGAATCAAGGGGATTGCTCGCGTCACAGACCTCACCGATCGGACCCTTCCCGCCTGGCAAACCTGTCTGCACATCGCCGTGAAACGGGGTGAAGACAAAGAAGTGGTCCTCAACCAACTCTTCCAATTCTCGTCCCTCCAATCGACCGTCAGCATTATTCTGCTGGCTCTGGTCGGCAATCGACCCCGATTGCTGTCCCTCAAAGAGATGCTGGCCGAATTCATCCGGCACCGGGTCACCGTCATTCGGCGTCGTACCGAGTTCCTGCTCGGCGAAGCGAGAAAGCGGAAGCATACGGTCGAAGGGATGTTGATTGCGCAAATCAATCTCGACGAAGTGATCTTAACAATCCGTAGCTCTGCCAGTCGTGCCGAAGCGAAAGAACGATTGCAACTGATCCAGGTTCCCGCACCGCTGGTGAAGCGCGCTTTGGGGGATGATGGATTCCTGATGTATCAGAGCGAAGTGGGTGACAAACCGAATTATTCGCTTTCCGCCAACCAGGCCGAAGCGATTGTCTCGATGCAGCTCGGTTCGCTCGCGAATCTGGAACGCGAAAAACTGCACGAAGAGCACGCCAAACTGCTCGCAGACATCAGCGGGCACTTCTTCCTGTTGTCTGATGAAGCCAATATTCGAGCCGTGGTTCGGGAAGACATGCTCGCCATCAAGGCCAAGTATGCCACGAAACGACGTACGGAAATCAATGATCTGGAACTGAGTGGCATCAATCAGGAAGACTTGATTGCCGAAGAACCGATGGTCGTGACGCTCTCGCAGCGCGGCTACATCAAACGGATGCCGCTGAATACCTATCAGGCACAAAACCGGGGTGGCAAGGGGATCATCGGTGCCAAGGCGGATGACGAAGACGCGATCGAGCATCTGTTCGTCGCCAGTACCCATGCCTGGCTGCTCTTCTTCACTGACAAAGGAAAGGTTCTCTGGGAAAAAGTCTATAACCTGCCGCTGCAAAACCGGACCAGTAAAGGACGTGCCCTCGTCAATTTGCTCGCCTTGCCCGAGGGGGATCGAATCAGCAGTTGTGTTGCGGTACGGGAATTTGATGAGGTTCGATTCCTGGTGATGGCAACCAAAAATGGGATCGTCAAAAAGACCCCGCTCTCGGCCTACAAACGTCCGCTCAAGGGGGGGATCATCGCCATCAATTTACGCGATAATGATGCCCTGATTGAGGCGATGATCGTTTCGCCAAACGATGACGTGTTGCTCGCAACCCGCGGCGGGATGGCGATTCGCTTTGCACAATCCGATGCCCGCAGCATGGGGCGCGACACGACCGGCGTGCGGGGTGTTCGGCTCATGAAAGACGACTTCGTGATCGGGATGATCCTGGCGGATCCCGCCATGAGTCTGCTGACCGTCTGCGAAAATGGTTACGGCAAACGGACTGCAATCGGTTTGGGGGGGCCGGTCAACGAAGGCCCGGTCACCGAAGGTACCGTCAGCGAGGACGCGGCTGCAGGGGATGCTTCCGTTGGCGAAGACGCGGCCGTGACGGCTGATGAGGAACTGGTCGAAGACGATTCAATCTCGGTTGACGAAGTTGACGCTGAATCAGATGACGCGGCCTCTGGTGATGAAGTGGTCGGTTCCTCGAATCAGTACCGTCGTCAGAAGCGTGGCGGAAAAGGGGTCAAGGACATCAAGGCAACGAAACGAAACGGCCCTGCCGTTAAGATTCTTGCGGTAACGAATCAGGACGAAGTCTTGATGGTGACCGCCTCGGGCAAAATTCAACGGATTCGTGCTGGGGATGTCAACGAAATTGGTCGAAATACTCAAGGGGTTCGCGTCATTCGACTCGAAGAAAATGACAAGCTGGTTAGCATGGCACGGATTCCAGCGGATCTGGTTGTCGAAGAGCCGGCGGCCCCCCCGAAAGACGTCCCTCCAACTCCCCCCGCCGAAACCCCTGTTACTCAGTAAACTGTCGTCCAACAATGACCTTCTGGTAACGAGTCGTATCAGCAGGTCTCGACGGGGTTTGGTACCGAGTTCAAATTGCCCTGGTTGATTCAGTTCATGGGGAATGAGAGGGGATGGTCACTACGGTCAATATCGCCTTGCACCTGACACAGATGGCGACATCTCATCCCGCTCAATTGGCGGTCATGGTGCCATTGGGCCGTTGCAGTAACGGGGAAAGAAACTACGCCAGTTACACGTATCAGCAGCTCGACGAACAAAGTGATCTGCTCGCCGCAGGACTGGATGCAAATGGGATCGGCCGTGGTGTCCGTACCGTTTTAATGGTCCCGCCGTCACTCGAATTCTTTTCACTCACGTTTGCCCTCTTCAAATTAGGAGCGGTTCCCGTGTTTGTCGACCCCGGCATGGGGATCAAAAACCTCGGGCGATGCCTGGCCGAGGCGGACCCCGCGGCTTTTATCGGAGTGACCAAAGCGCAGATTGCACGAGTGCTATTTGGCTGGGGAAAACTCTCGCTTTCCCGAGTGGTCACGGTCGGACGACGCTTGGGATGGGGCGGCCTGAACCTGGCGGCGATCCAGCAGGCGGGCCAGATTCGTCAGTCCGAGATCACCAATCGCGAGCTTCGCTGGTCAGCCCCGGCGACGACCCGCGATGAAACCGCCGCCATTCTGTTCACCAGCGGAAGTACCGGTGTCCCCAAAGGAGCTGTCTATTCTCATGGAAACTTTGCTGCTCAGGTCGAAGCCCTGCGGCAGACATTCCATATTGAGCCGGGTGAGATTGATCTTTGTACCTTTCCGCTGTTTGCATTGTTCGCCCCCGCACTGGGGATGACCGCCATCATTCCTCGCATGGATTTTACGAAACCGGCTCGAGTCAACCCGCAAGAAATTGCCGAACCTATTCTTCGATTTGGGATTAACAATCTGTTTGGATCCCCCGCGCTGCTGAACCGCGTTGGTCGCGAGGTTCAAGCGATCGAGTCGCGAACCGTCAGTTTCGCTCCGACGTTGGCGAATGATCTCTTGCCGCCATGGACTTCCGTTCGACGTATCCTCTCGGCCGGGGCTCCGGTTTCTCCGATGATTCTGGAGCGATTTTCCCGGCGGATTCCGCAGGATGTGCAGATCTTTACCCCCTATGGTGCCACGGAATCCTTGCCGGTGGCGGTCATTGGCAGCCATGAAATCCTGCAGGAGACGCGTCACCTCACCGCCCGGGGGGCTGGAACCTGTGTTGGACGACCTGTCGCGGGTGTGGAGGTGGAAATCATCGAGATCACCGACACGCCGATCACGCGATGGGATGAAAAACTCTGTAAACCCCAGGGAGAAGTCGGTGAAATCGTCGTCCGTGGACCGATGGTGACACAGGAATACTTCCGTCGGCCTGACTTGACCGCGCTGGCGAAAATCCTCGATCCGACAACAGGCCAGATGTTACACCGGATGGGCGACCTCGGCTATTTCGATCAACAGGGACGCCTCTGGTTTTGCGGTCGAAAATCACACCGGGTGGTAACGCCCGAACAGACCTATTTCACAGAACAAGTCGAAGGGATATTCAATACGCATCCTGCGGTCTTTCGCACGGCTCTGGTGGGGGTCGCTCGCGATGGCCAAGTGCAACCCCTCTTGTGTGTCGAACGGGAATCGCGTCGGTCGCTTCCCGCTGCGCACCCAATCACGGATGCCAACCTGATCATCGAATTGCTGGAAATCGGGTCTGCGTTTGAGTTGACGCGGGCCATAAAAACCATGGTTTTTCACCCCCGCTTTCCTGTTGATATCCGCCATAACTCGAAGATATTTCGCGAGAAATTGGCGGTCTGGGGAGCAGCTCGATTTAAATAGAAGTGGAATCCAGAACTTCAACCCGATCCCCAATCTGAATTTCGGCAGCTTCCGGATCAACAGTTCTCGGTTCCAGTAAGCGTGTATTGGTCGACAGTCTGTAGTAATGTGGAAACAGCGAACGGTCCGCCCAGTCAGGAAGCGTTGCTTCTCGATTCTTGGCAAACTGTTGGGAAAAGAGGGGGGGATGGACTTTTCCTGTTTGCGAATCGCGGGTGGGAACGACGCATCGCGGGCAGGGGTTCACACCGATAAAAGTGATCTTACCGATCCGAAAACGTTGCAGGTTCGGTCCCGCATGGACCAGGCGATCTTCCCAAAAAGGCTCAACGCCCCCTACCTCAATGTTGGCACGGAAACGGCGGCGAACTTCGTCCAGACTCAATCCTTCAAACCAGTCCGCCACAGTCTGCAGGGTGGCCGTACTGACGATTGTGGGTCCGGCAGCATCCAGGTCGTCAGGAAAACCGGTGGCACCGTTTTCGATGATGGAAACATCGAGCGAGAAAAAGTCGCTTAGCCAATCCGATAAGATCCGACCATCGTCATCCAGCGATCCCTGAATTTCCCTGCGTCCATCGCGCTCTGCAACCTGGAATCGGCGATGGATTGGGTCTACCTGAAGATTCAGCTGATGAATTCGGGGATGTATTTTTGCGTTGATTAAGCTTCCTGACGAATCGATCAGTGCGAACTGGCGGTCGTACTGCAGTGCGCTGCTGGGGAGAACCCGGGCTTTCTCTTGAGCGAACCCATCGCAAGATTTCAGCGGAAAAATGCGGATTTGTACGACTTTCGCAGCCATCGTTACTCTCCTGTTGCAGTACCCGGCCCGAGCATCGCATGCTCAGGTCCACCGCCAAGCGACAGGTCGACCGCCAAGCGAAGCGTATCGTTGCAATCTCTAACCATCAATCTGTTCTCTATGGTAGCATATCATTCTGTTGAAAAAGGGAAACAGGCACCTCGCACAGCGTATCAATCAAGTGGTTTTTTGATTTCGGCCAAAGCCCGTCCCCGTTTTTCCACCGACTGATCGCTGGCTGACGGAACCCGGCGGAAATTGTGGTGATGGTGTTATCGGATTGTCGTCAACGACGACAGCTCCGGTGGCTGTTTGAACCAGAGTCGAGGGATACAGTCCCATGAAGATCGGACAGATCGGTCTCGACCGGTTTCGTAATCCCCTTCTCATCGCAGCGTTCATACAAATCCCTTGAACACGGCATTCGATTCGTGAATCACCTCCTTTTCAGAAATACGAAGATTGTGAACCACGAATAAAACGAATCGCACGAATCGGAAACAGAAGAAATTTCCAGATTCTGAAACCTGAAACCTGAAACCTGAATTTACGCAGCCGCACACTGGAATTGTCGACGAACCCAAACTTCTTGACGAGAAAATGAAGAGATTGAACAGAAGGTCGCGAAGGAAACAAAGGAAGAGATGAACGGGGGCTCTCATCGTTTGGAGGACATCGCCTGCGCTGGCCGTTAATTCGCAAAGGCCAACTCAATCGTCTGAAAAAAACGAACTGCTTTCTCTGATGTGGCTCTGCGGTAACCTTCGACGGATTTTCGGAAGTCGCCTCGGCAACAACCCAATCCGTTGCAAGATCTGAACGAAAGCTCAGAATCAAAATGGAAATGGAAAAGATTTGATCGCAGAGCCAATCATGGCAGGTCGGTCTCCCAATTCGAGGGCCATCGCTGCAAACTCTTTGATGTTAAAGTTTTACAATGAAGATCGCGATTACCTGTCACCCGATCGCCGGCCAACAGATCGCCGCGTCGAACCGCACAGTGTATGAAATCCAAGACCATAGCTTTAAAATTCGGCAGAAAAACTTCAAACCGGGTAAAAACCTTCGCTCCGGCCTTCCTTATCGGCATTCCAAATTCAATCAAATCAATTCCACTCAAATCAGGTGAAAATTCCAAGATTCAGGCAGTCTGGGCAAATTTGTGCTCCGTTTTTTGCCGATCACAAGGGTGCAGGTGGTTATGTCCAAAGCATCCTCTTTGGTTCGTTTCAACCGCCACTCCTTAAAATTTCGAGCTTTTCAGCCAGAAAAAGCTTGATTCACCTTCGACACAATGCTATGATCGAAGGCAATCAATGGCGCCGCATGCCCGTAGGGGTGAATGTGATCTGGTAACAGCCGGGTCGAAGAAAGCATTATAGGATACGTAATGTTGAGTCTCATCAGTCATCATCGTCGAATCAATCCGGGTTTACTCCCGTTTTGTGTGGCGTTGTGTCTGATGGTTCCGTCGTATTCGGATGCTGCGGTAATCACGTCTGATTTGTCGGTCAACTCGGTGGATTTGATGAATGGGCAAATTTCATCACCTGAGCTGAGGGTGTGGCACTCGAAGGTAGGACACGCTGTCGAGTCTGGATCAAATAATTTGTTTCGTGGTCGTCTGCTTGTAGACGTGAGTTTTTTGGCTGGATACTCTGATTTTGGTGATTTGATTCGTTTGTTGGCTGTTGGTGTTGGTGATCATCAGCTACCGCTTAACACCTCATCTTCTTCTTCTGCTACTGATCTCGGTAGTGGTCCGCATTTGATGTTTTGTGGTCATGGCGTGTTCGTCTTGTCTCCATCATGTGTCGCCGCTTGGCTCCGAATGATGAGGCTCGGTTCGCTACCTACGGTTCCTCCAGATGAATTGTTGAAACCTCCCAGGGCTTAGATTCGCAAGTTGTCCCTTTCGTGTTTTTTCACGAAGTTGAGAGGGCGTTGGTGAATCATTGAGTTTTTGGTTAGAGTTTCAAATTTTCTCAGGAA
>CAMBQP010000117.1 GCA_945869955.1 Schlesneria paludicola DSM 18645 | reverse complement strand
GAATCCCAGGGGGGATTGGGGGGAGTCGTACTGGCGACCCAGCCGTCTGCATACAGGGCGCGGTGTCCCATCAATTCAAAATATTGCTTTTTCCGCTGGCCTTCTGCTTTCGCGTGCTCAAACGAATAGACCATGCTGACCCCCTCGATCGGCTTCTGTGCCACGCCATTGACCGTCGTCGGGGGTGTCACACCGCAGACGTCCAAAATGGTCGGCACAATATCAATCACATGGTGCCATTGGGTCCGCAGTTCCCCTTTGGCGGCGATCCCTTTCGGCCAGGAAATCACCATCCCGTTGCGGGTTCCGCCGTAATGACTGGCAATCTGTTTGGTCCACTGGAAGGGGGTACACATGGCGTGAGCCCAGGCCGCAGGATAGTGGTTATAGGCTTTCCAGGTCCCGATGTCGTCGACCCGCTTGAGCACTTCCTTCAGGTCTTCGGGGACTCCGTTGAAAAAAGTCATCTCGTTCAGCAAACCTTGTGGGCTCCCTTCGGCACTGGCTCCATTGTCTCCCGCGATGAAAATCACCAGCGTGTTGTCCAGCTGCCCCGTTGCACGAATGGATTCGATGACTCGACCCACGTTGTAGTCGGTCTGTTCGAGAAAACCGGCATACACCTCCATGAATCGGGCATACACTTTTTTCTGCTCGGCATTCAGTGACTTCCAAGCGGGTAATCCTGGTGCCAGCGGGTTCAACTCGGTCTCGGGGGGAATGACGCCGAGCTTCTTCTGCCGCTGAAAAGTCTCTTCGCGAACCTGATCCCATCCCTGGTCAAACTTACCCTTGTACTTATCGACCCACTCTTGTTTCGGATGATGGGGCGCATGGGTCGCTCCAGGAGCGTAATAGCAGAAGAACGGCTTCTCAGGAGCCACCGCCTTTTGCATGCTGATCCACTGAATCGCTTTGTCAGCCATATCATAGTCGAAATTATAATCCGGTTTCCCGAGATACGGTTCGACCGGCTTGGTCCCCTCGATCACCGCCGGCCGCCATTGGCTCGTATCACCACCAATGAAGCCATAAAAATGATCAAATCCCAGACCCGTGGGCCACAGGTCAAATGGGCCCGCCTGGCTGGTTTGCCAATCGGGTACGTTATGATTCTTGCCGAACCAGGAGGTTCCAAAACCGTTTTGCTTGAGGAGCTCGGCAACCGTTGCCGTATCTTTTTGCATGACCGAGTCATAGCCGGGGAAACCGGTCGCCGCTTCGGTAATGACGCCGGTATGAGCAGTATGGTGGTTCCGTCCGGTAATCAGCGCGGCCCGAGTGGGGCTACAGAGTGCCGTGGTATGGAAGTGGTTGTATTTCAGTCCATTGGCAGCCAGCTTGTCAAAAGTCGGGGTCGAGCAGGGTCCGCCGAACGTACTGGTTGCTCCAAACCCGACATCATCCAGCAGCACCAGCAGAACGTTCGGTGCACCGGCCGGGGGACGCTGGGGTTGCGGGAAGTCACTCTTGGATTCTTTTGCCCGCAGATTGATTTGCCCTCGAAACGGAGCCGAGGGGATCGGAAGGACCTTTGACGTCCCGACCGAGGTCCCCGGTGGATTGGCTTCTCCCCCGAAGACCGCAATCAACCGATCCGAAGCCGAAAGCCACCCCAGCAAACCTGCTGTGAGCATCACAAAAAGGGGGCCGAATGGAATCCGTTTTATCACCTTGATGTTCCTTGAAAATGACGTTCTTGCGATCGAACCAGTCCCCGCTGATGACCAGGGGGACTGATCAGCAAAAATCGAATGTTCAGCGAAAACGACGTCCGAAATTGGGATGGAGTCGCTCAAAACAAACACGACGAACACGACGAACACAAAAGATACTACGCAGCAGGGACTTCGACAACCGCTTTGATCACGCCGGTTTCTGGCTTTGTATAGCTGGGGAACTGGCCGATCAATTCATCAAAGTTCGTGCGATGCGTAATCCACGGTCGGGTATCAATCACCCCGGTTTCAATCAGATTAATAATCCGTTCAAAGTCTTCCGGCATGGCATTCCGGCTGGCGAACAGCGTCATCTCACGGCGATGCATCAAGGGATGCGGGAACGAAACGTTGTCTGTCGTAATCCCGACAAACACGAGCTTGCCAGTATGTCCCACGTAATTCAGGGCTTGGGACATCGATTTGGCACTGCCGGTGGCATCAACCACGATCGTGGGAAGATGCCCATCGGTCATCTCTCGCAGGGTTTGTTCTTCTTTCCCATCACCCGCCAGAATGGTTTGCTTGACCCCCATCGAATGGCGGCAAAACTCCAGCCGACTGGCGACCATATCCATGACGATCAGGTTCGCCCCGGTCAACTTCACGAATTCGATGACACTCAAACCAATCGGACCGGCACCGATGACGAGCACATTTTCGCCCGGTTGAGGTGCACAGCGCACGACCGCATGGCACCCAATCGCCAGCGTCTCAACGAGGGCCAATTGTTCCATCGACAGTTTCGTCGCCTTGTGCAGCTTGCGAGCGGGGAGCTTAAACCGTGGTCGCATCCCGCCATCGGTATGCACACCCAGAACCTGCAGGTCTTCACAGCAGTTGGTCCGACCCCGCTGGCTGGCGAAGCTCTGGGGGTTGTTCATGTAGGGTTCGACCGAGCAACTGTCGCCCGGCTTGACGTTGGTGACACCCTCACCGACCGCCAGCACTTCGACACCCAATTCGTGACCGGGGATTCGTGGATACGAGTAGAACGGCATTTTGCCGAGGTAACCACTGAGGTCCGTGCCACAAATTCCGATCCGGTGAACGCGAACAAGGGCTTCGCCGGCGAGCGGAGCATCCGGTTCGGGAATGTCGATCAAACGGAAATGAAGCGGTTTCTCAAGCTGAATGGCTCGCATGGTGATCTCGAAAGGGGGTGACGACCGATCTGGCTGGAAAACATATCGCATTAAACAATTCGGCGAAAGTGTTTCCGGCAAGATCCGGACGGGCAGTGCCCAAGCGAGAACTGCGACGCCATTTGCTGTCTGGGGCGCGTCGATCGGATGCTGAACCGGTATGGCGAGCTACCAGGGAACGCCCGCTTCGTTCGAGCGCGAATCGTTCGAGTTACGATCCTGGCCGCCAAGGCGTCAACGCGTCAATCACCATTCGACAGATCACCCACCACTTTGCCACAGTAGTTGCAGAACCTGGCATCCGGATCATTCCACTCGCCGCAACCGGCACACGGCTTGGTTTTCGCCAGCGGTGTACCGCAACCCTTGCAGAAGTTCGCGAGTTTCTCGTTCTCGGCATGGCACTTGTGACACTGTACCACTGGCACGAACCGCGCTTCCTCGCTGGATGCACGAGTTCGCAGGCCTTCGCCAACCGCGGCTGCCATCTCGCGCACCGCACCCTTGGTCCCCTCGGCCATGTAATTCACCACATCTTTGCCGACCGGAGAGACTTCATTGGCGATGTAGCGAGTGACCGCACCGATGTAGGCGTACTTACAGATTGCGCTCCCGATGCTGACGAGGGGTAAACCGACGAACCCGCACCAAAAATAGCGAGGCGGCCCACCACCACCGAATGCCGAAAAGAAACTCCAGAGGCCAATCGCGGTGAAGATCGCGCCAATGACACAAACGACCGGTCCGACGACGCGGAGGAGATCGCGCATCTGGTTGTGCTCAGGATCAATTTGGTTTGACATTGTAAATCGTAACCCCTTTTAACGCCAACCGTGCTTGTAACGCCAACCGTATAAGTTGACGATTTCCGTCCACACCGTTGATCGAGAATCCTGAACGCTCGCCATCGCCCCCTGGATCAAAGAAAAACGGGAAAAGAAACGATCACACTGTTGATCCGGAAACCTGATTCTCAGTGCCTCCGTGCCTCTGTGGTTAATCCTGTCTTCATATTCCATCCTGTCTTCATATTCAATCGGGAAGAAGATTCACCACAGAGACACAGAGGCACGGAGAAGACAGCGCAATTCAGCGTTTGGCTGGACCCAGAGTTGGTATCAAAATTTGGGAGATTGCTGTCATTAACCGTCATCAACTGTCAGCAATCCCCGAAAGTTCCCTTCTGTTTTTAACCCAAAAAATTTTCTGTCTTTTTCTCAGTGCCTCCGTGCCTCTGTGGTTAATCCTCTCTTCGAATTCAATCCAGAACAAGCGCAAAGAAACAGGGATAAGTCCAAATCATGTTTGACAAGGGGCGTTTTCTTGGGATATCGTCGTCTGCATGCCAAGAACAGCACGCCAAACGCCGGGGGGAATGATCTTTCACGTAATCAACCGTGGAAATGGTCGGGATCCGATTTTCGCTGATGACGCTGATTATGCCGTGTTCGAAAAAGTCTTGGCAGAAACTCAAGCCGAAGTCTTTGTGCGCGTTCTGAGCTATTGCCTCATGCCGAATCACTGGCATCTGGTCCTGTGGCCGCTGAAGGATGGCGACCTGGCGCGTTTCATGCAACGGTTAACCACAACACATGTCCGTCGCTGGCATTTGCATCATGATTCCGTCGGAACCGGCCACCTGTATCAGGGGACGTACAAATCATTTCCCATCGAGGAAGATGAGCATCTCTACACAGTCCTGCGTTACGTGGAACGGAACGCCGTACGACCGACAATGGTCGAACGGGCCGAGGATTGGACTTGGAACAGCCTGTGGCGATGGCTACATCCCACAGAACACCAAGAGAAACCGATTTTATGCCCATGGCCAATCCCACGCCCTAAGGACTGGGTGACGCGAGTCAACCGAGCCTTGACCAAAAAAGATCGGGAAGCCGTGCAAACTTCGGTCGTCCGAGGCCGCCCCTTCGGCTCAGAGTCATGGCAAGAGGCAACCGCCAAACAACTCGGACTCGAATCCACATTTCGCTCCCGAGGCCGCCCAAAAAAGGTACTCGACGACAGCAATTCCTAATTTACGTTTCCCCTTTTCTCCGCTACGTCGGGGTCATACCTCGCTCGCTGGGAGCCACCTGACGGGTGGTCCAAACGAGTAGTTCCAGGTAATCCCCCATGCGAAATGGCCAAGAAAAACACCTTATACCCTGAAAACCGCCTTGCGTTCCCAGTGAGTTTTCATCCGCTGAGATCAAAGTAATCGGTGACAAAAACCGATCCGCAGTCACGCGAATTTGTGACCCATTGGCCTCCTGCCGTGCCAGGTGTGGTCGCATTTTGTCATGCGGTGGCTTTGTCCCGGAGGGACTACAGTGATTAGCCGGTGGCTGAGCGTCAGCGACGCCACCGGTCGTCGAATCGTACCCACTCCGCATCCCGGCGGGATGCCAGAGCATTAGAATTGAATATTTCGCTCAATTGCACACTGGTGTTGATGGGAGGGGGTGGAATTGATTCCTGACGGCGACTTGTGATCGAGGCTGAAATCTGGCATCCCGCTGGGATGCAGGCGTTTTGTCTGCAATGGATCCGGTGGCGTCGCTGTCGCTCAGCCACCGGCTAATCACTGTGATGCCTCCGGCATCTAAAAAACGCAACCGGACGGTCTCCAATTTGCGTGGGTCATTCCGGATGGACTTGAGCTCAAATTCATTCGATTCTTCCGAATCTCCTGCCAAATTCTTTCGCGTCGGGCAAAAACAACCGTGGGAAAAACAACCGTGGGGACACTGTGCTGGATTGAGATTGCGTTGCCATTTTGCTCAAATCCTCCGGGTCATCCGTTTTGATCGATTTTGATTTGGAGCGGAATGATGGCGAGGATGGCTCGAGCGGAAGTGTTTGCGCCTGATGAAGTTGCGATTGTCCATGTGATGAATCGTGTGGTTCGTCGCTGTTATCTGCGGGGTGACGAACCTGTGAGTGGCAAGAATTATGATCATCGCAAAGTCATGATTGCGCTACAGGACCGGTAGACCGATCTCCAACCGCCGGATCCAGTCGGCGACACAGACCGAAGTCACGTTCTGGTATCGCGATCACCGGGATGGCGCCAAGAAGCTGATGAGACTCACTTCCGATGAGTTTCTCTCACGCTGGTTCGAACACATTCCGCCCCGAGGCCTTCGGAGGATTCGGCGCAGCGGACTCTACGCCAATTCCTGTACGAAGAAGCGTGCGGAAATTCGGCGACAACTCCTCGCCTTGACGACGAACCATTCCGCAACAAACTGTGAGACAAAATCGCTCGCGTCCGTTTTCCCACTTGAACCGGAACGCTGCCCGGTGTGTAATCGCGTGGTCGTTTGCCGCGACACGACCATGATCCTCGAACCCCATCTTTTTCTGTGGAAATGGAGCATCCCGCTGAATCAACCCCCATAGGAAGAAACGCTCACAGCGACACGTCGGACAAGTGCAACAAGTCGTTGCATCAGAATGCGGGCGTGCCCCGAACTGTCTTTCAGTGTCGAAATTGCCGCATTCTGCTGAACTCTAACGTTCCCGTCCGTTCAGTTCCCCCTGTTCTGGAGTTTCCGAAAATGCTTTACTACAAGATTGTTCGTTCTATCGTTGTTGCGGCCTCGCTCGTTGCGATGGTCGTTGTCCTCAATGCCGCGTGCATTGTGTTTGCAGAAGAATTTCCGCCTCCTGCGAGTAGCGTTCCGGTACTAAGCCCGTAATGGGATCTCACCACACTGACCGTCTACGAATCCAGTGATGCTGCGATCAATGTTACCATCGATTGCGATGGCAATCCGTTATTCGCTGTAGCTATTGATCAGGATGCCAGTTCACGTACCTTCACTTTTTCCGTGGTGTCAGACGATGGCTTCGAATCCATGTTCGTTTCAGGCGAAGTGCTGGTTGACGGTTCGATCTACTATCAAACGGTGAACGCCTATCTTGCTGCCGCCACTTCATCTGCGGGAGGTGTTGTTGCATGGGCAACAGCGGATTCTGTGCCTCGCTTCTGGGACGATTACTGGCGATACCTCTGGAACCCGTCAGAGATGGATACGGATCTTGAAGTCGGCTTCTATGTCTCGATGGGAGTCGGTGTCACAGCCGGGACAATTGCAACCGGAGGCGTAATCTATTATGGGCCTGCCGCAGCACTGCCAACCGTCTTCGGAGGGAGCGCAGCGGCGACGGGTGGAGGAATCGCAGGTGGTGCCGTAGCCGGCGGTGGTGCAGCGGCTGGCACCGTAGCTGCAAATGCGGGGGTAGTAGGTACTCAGGCTGTGGTCGCGCCTGGCCTTGGCGCAGGAACCTATCCAGTCCTTGTTATTAATGGAACAGCCTACATTGCAAGATTTCACAACATTGCGTGGTCATTGGCCGGTCAAACTGGTGTAGAAACATTTTACGGGTTCGCAACGATTAACGCGGCTGGTAAGGTAATTGAACTAATAAAATAAGAGAACCCGGATCATGACATCACTCTCACTTTCAACGTTCGATAGACTTGAGGCGGTCGATCTACAACGATACGTCGAGCCTCTTATGTTGAGAAACGACTTTTACCTGTCTCACGAGCAGTTTATACAATTGCGCAATGCGTTGCGCGACTATGACCAGTACCATCTTGTATATGCACTCGAGATTTGCGCAAGGCATGATCGGTGTTCCATTGCACCTTTGTTACCTGAGTTCTTGCATCATGTCGAAGGATCGGTTGTGTGTGCAGCGATAAACATCCTTGAGTCACTCCCTACTGATTGTATTTCAGAGGAGCTACTGCAGAATCTTAAAACTGCTGTGGTAAATACTCGTTGGCAGGCACTCGTGAAAACGATATACGGAAAGTTGCGCGATCGCGCCGGAACAAATCGTTGCACTTAAGCCGTCGAACGTGCGTTAATTAAAATTTGGCGTTCACGGGCGGCTAGGAGTCTGTCCAGATACTCCAATTTAAACAAAAAAAGACGTGGGGACACTGTGGTGGCTTGAAAAGGCGTAGTGATTTTGCTCAAATTGTCTGGGTCATTGGTTTTGATCGATTTTGATTTGGCGCGGAATGATGGCGAGGATGGTGCGAGCGGAAGTGTTTGCGCCTGATCAAGTTGCGGTTGTCCATGTGATGAATCGTATGGATCGTCGCTGTTATCTGCTGGGTGACGATACCGTGAGTGGCAACAATTACGATCATCGCAATGCCATGTTTGCGCTACATGACCGGTGGATCGATTTCCCACCGCCGGATTACCATTATCCTCGAACCCCATCTTGTTCTGCGGAAATGGAGCATCCCGCTGAATCAACCTCTATAGGAGGAAACGCTCACAGCGCCACGTCAGACAAGTGCAACAAGTCGTTGCAGCAGAATGCGGCCGAGCCCGGATCTGTCTTGCAGTGTCGAAATTACCACCTTCTGCTGAACTCTAACGTTATGCCCTGCAAACAAAATGATCGCACTAACCATCATCGACGAACTGCGAAGAACTGCCACCGAGCTCGACACCGAGGAACCGTACGCGTTTACGTTGATTCAAGGGCAGCGATGCAACTATCTCGGCTATGCTGTCGCCACTGCGGCAGCGTTGACGGACACTGTTGCCAAGTACATCGCGAAAGGTTATCGCTATCGCGGAAGCCGTAAATTGGCTGATGAAGATGCGATTCGTGCTTGGCTTCGTTGGGCCAATCCCGATGATGGCTGGCATTTCCGTGACTTTTACGACTCAGGCACAATCCAGCGGTTCTTGGTCACGCACACCCACGACGATGAATCATTGCGGAACGCATGTATCCACCAACTGAAGGCCTCGGCACGCGTACAAGACATAACTCTGGGTATCACGTATGGAGAAGATCCGGCGGACTTTCGTGACTCCATCATCCAAATCTACGGCACGCAGGGGCACAAACGTTTCCTCGAAGAATACGAGACAATGGTCCAATTAGACGCTCACATACGAAGGCCATAACAAAGCGGTCAACCCGAGCGGCGGATCGGGTGGGTTTTGGTAAACAACGGTTTCTGGCCGCCGCCTTTCTACCTTTGACGTTATGCGATAGAAATATGAGTTTCTCACACCTCGATATTCCATTTCTGCTCTTTGAAGCCGATGAGGACGATGCGTCCGAATATGTTGGGCTCCGAGATTGCTCTCTTTGTGGTGCACACCATCATTGCTTCGAACTGGGCATCGGCTGCGCTTTGATGGCGAATTGTCCAAACTGCGGGTTGGAGAACGGACTTGATGCTGACGATCGCGAGGTAACGCCTTGTCGTGGATGCCAAAATCCAATTTCGTTTCCCCGTTTGCCAGACGACGAGGAGATCGTCGCATGTTATGACTGTCTTCGGTCCGGCAAGGCAGCAATCACACACGATACTGAACTCGGCATGATTTCCTGGGAACAGGCATACGAGGGTATGACCCTTGGAATACCAGGAATGTCGCGATCCGACTTCGAACTTGTTGGTGGTGAGAACGGTTGGATACGTGCTCGCCTTCCAACCGAAATCATGTTCGAGCTACTCCGAATGCCTAACTACTCTTCAATCCAGGGCGAGCAGTGGCAATTCTGTTGTCAGCGTCCGATGGTTTTTATCGGCAACTGGTCACGCGAGCGGTTCACTAACGAGGCGGAAGATGGCGATGGAGAAGCACTCATGAATGAGATTGTTCAAGACGTGGTGCCTGGCCTTTGGGAAGACCAGCTTCACGACGTCACTGGAATATACGTTTTTCGGTGCGCTGATTGTGGACGGCGCACCGGACACTGGGATATCGCATAACAAAGAAATGCGCGCGAGTTGCGGGTCGCGCGTTTCCTGATGGTGAATCACTCGGCCGCAACCGCGTGATTTCAGTCATTAGGCTAGTGTATGCGTCTTTCGTATTTCGCGAACGAACAGCCATTTCAACGGGGTCGGACGATGACCATCCAACGCGTCAATTATCTTAGCTGGCTACTCAAGCTCGTTGCTTGGGACGGCGTCATACCCGTCGTTGTCCTGCTCATGCCAACCGTTGTCGACCAATTATTCCCGAATCGCCGCGGTGCCATGGAATTCACAGCCGTGACAGTGCCTATCTTCGCGTTTTTCATCCGCTTCTTTGTTGCGAAGCGTCACATCTTTTCTAACCAATGTACGGGTTTGGTTCGAGGTCTCCAGCTAATCGCGCTGTGCTTGGCGATTCTCGTACTTCTATTGATAGATTCATTAATGATTCTCGCTCACGGAATGGCGAAGAGAGCGATGTTCGCTACCAACACCGACCTAGTTGTTTGGGCTGTTCTGATCGCTCTCTATTTCACCTGTATGGCGTTCGCGATGTTTCCCGGTCGCACCGAAGTATTAACGACTGTCGAATGGCGCGATGTTGATTCATTGAGTCACAATTAACACGCTGCGGCTACTTGGTCAGGCAACCGACTGAAAGCGATTCGGCATCTGAATGGCAAATGATGGACAAGCGAGGAATCGCCCAACAAGGCGGTCAACCGGAGCCGCCGATCACGCGGATTCTTAAATCATATTCTGTCGGCGGCGGCCCGGTTACCGCAGTTCGTTAAAATCAACGAACCCACATGGCAACTTTTCTTCATCCTCGATTCCGCCTCAATCTCGGCTCGCCCTGGCATCAAGTACCGATCCAACTTCAGGGACTTTGTGATGATCTGGCTGATTGGAAAAAGAATTGGCCGGATGTCATCGAGCAAGCGGCACACCGACACCATCGTGCGGTGCTGATTCATCCGTTTCCGAATGGAAATGGTCGATGGTCACGCCTCCTGGCAAATATTTGGCTCAAACTTCACAAGCAACCATTAACGGACTGGCCCGAAGAGGTGATTGGTTCAACAAGTTTGATCCGCGACGAGTACCTTGCGGCAGTTCGCGCAGCCGATGAAGGAGACTATGCTCGACTGATTAATGTGGCGGTAACAAATCGAGA
Organism: Schlesneria paludicola DSM 18645; assembly: GCA_945869955.1. Classification (GTDB taxonomy): domain Bacteria; phylum Planctomycetota; class Planctomycetia; order Planctomycetales; family Planctomycetaceae; genus Schlesneria; species Schlesneria paludicola_B. The sequence goes on along the minus strand of CAMBQP010000117.1, from coordinate 7,085 downwards.
ATCAAGGCTGAACGTCTTGCACCGAATAAGGCATTCAGTACGGACGGCGAGTACGCCGCCGATTGCGGAAAAGGGGATCAATCCAATTAACGGCCAAAAGCCAACTTTGAACGATCGGTTTCGTTTCCAAAACCCGCAATAAGGCGATAAAATGTCCGAATGATGCGGTCTACGCGAGGCGAGTACGCCCGCGTTACCTTAAACGTTGGGCGGGCAAACCAAAACCAATACAGACTTCCGCTCGAATGTCTGTTCGGCGTCAGAGCATTTGCAAACTGGAGAATGCGATGAAGTGGATGACGAACCCGTTTTTCTGGATGGCGATCCTCAATTGCGCCACAGGTGCATTCAGTGCGATCGCGGGGTTTAGTAAAGTCGGCGGTCGCCAACCGCCCCTTGACCCCAGCCAAGTAATAGGAGGGCTCAATACATCGAACCCGTGGCTCTATGTGGTGGGTGGCTTGTTTACGATTATCCTGGGTGTCTGCAATTGGTTTCAGTTGCCAATCGCCACTTATGGCACGATCCTAATGATCGCTGCCTCGCTATACAACGGCTGGTTCGGTGCGGCGAGCCATGACTGGCGGTTCTGGACCCTCAATGCTTATGTACTGGTCCTGTCAGGCCTTGTGGCTTGGTCATTTTCGGTCAAGTCGCGAGAAAAATCAAAGGGGTCCGGACTCATTTAATTGCAAATACCCGCTTCTTTGACTCATTTGATGCCACGACCAAGACGAGCAGATGAAGCAGGAGGGTGATACCATGCACTCAATCGTGCTAATGGCCGGTTGCAGATCTTTTGGAAAGACGACGATGATTCTGCTTTTGAGCGAATCTTGGCGGAAGGACTGAAGGAATACCATGTTTCGGTTTTCTCTTTTCAGTTGATGCCGAATCATTGGCATCTGGTCTTGTGTCCGAACGTCGACGGTGAGATGGGCTGATTTCTACGCTGAGTGACCGCGACGCATACCATGCGCTATCACGCTCATCACCACACATCAGGCGAAGGTCACGTGTATCAGGCGCGATTCAAAAGTTTTCCGATCCAGGATGACGAACACTTCCTCACCGTCTGCCGATAAAAAGAACCCAGGGGACACTAAAACAATTTCGGTTTGCCGAGTCAGTAGGCTCATGACGGCGGAGCGGGATGGGGCAAAAGCATCTCAAGGGGCACGGAATCACAAGTTTTTCGTGGTCGCGCTGCCGGAAAACGCATGAGAACGCGATCAAGTCGCCACAAGGCCAACGAAAACCCCTGCTTCGTTGATTTTTTGACCAGCAAGGGGATCGTCAATTTGCCTCAGTCCGTTTTTTCCGGATCGATGCTACTCAGAAGATGGCAATAACTCGCGGACGCGGGGTCGCATGCGGTGAGGAGAGCCGGAAATTCGAATCCGTGTCATACGGATCGTCTGGGGATGCCCGGCAACAGTGGCGAATAATTTGCCGAAATCCTGCACCAACTCGACCCACGCGGTGGCAGTGGGAAGTTTGCCGCTCAATCGCTGAAAAAGGAGCGGCGTCAACGGGGGAGTCGTTCCTCGCTTGCCGGGAGCCACCTGCCGGGCGGTCCAATCGAGTAACTCCAGATAATCCCCCTGTGATAGGGGAAGAAAACCCTTGTCGCTGCAACGAAACCGATGGAAACTGGCTTGCGGTCCCGACTGCTGATCATCCGCTGGGATCAACGCAATCGGCGACAAAAACCGATCTGCGGTGACTCGGGACTGTATGACAATCGGCGACACCCCCTCAGGAGCCGCTTCGCGGCCAATCCGAGCAGATCGATCCCAAACGCCCCGGCCAATCGCTGTAACTGATTTTCAATCATGACTTTGTGGTGATCGTAATTCTTGCCGGACACCGGATCATTACCCAGCAGGTAGCAGCAACGAACCACGCGATTCATCACATGCACAACCGCAACTTCATCAGGCGCAAACACTTCCGCTCGTGCCATCCTCGCCATCATTCCGCTCGAAATGAAAATCGATCAAAACCTGTGATCCCGACAATTTGAGCAAAATCGCAACGCAATTTCAAGCCAGCCCAGTGTCCCCACAGTTCTGTAAATCTGGGATTCGAATCTTTCCCACGAGTACAAATTAGAACCCTTAGTCATTTGGATTCTCAAGAAGTCTTCGCAAATAGTAGTTTTTCTTGTGCGAAGAAATCTCTGAATTGTTGTTGATGTCGACATTTTTCCTCAAAACTATTTCAGCGACCTCCCAGTCCGCCGCAAGAAGTGCAAGTCGCCGTTCAACGAGAACCAGCCGAGCGACCGTCAAGATTAGGACAAACGAACCTAGAATCATTACGATTGCGCAACTCATCCTGACGCGAGGCATCTCATCTCTTTCGCGACTAACGAAGTAAGCAACTCATTTACATCCAGCAGGCAAGTTGAGTTGAGGCAGGTCAAAATCGTTGAATTTGCTGCATTTTTTAGTCCAGAAGCAACGACCATTCCAAGATCCGTCAATTGCATCTAAAATCGACCCCGTTCGCCAAGTGAAACAATTCGCACCAATCGCGCAGTATGTTCCAGGAGTAGCAGAGTCGTGGGCAATTTTGTCTCGCAACAACTGCTTGAATTTGTCGATGTCGTAGCAACAGTCTTCTAACTTGATGGGAACACATGTGGAATAAAAATCCCCGGCACCATTCTCAGGGTATGTGATGAGGTCTGTGTCACGTATGTCCGAGGTCCCAATAGAGTTGAGATTACGTTCGAATAGGCCGTATCCGCGTCCGTCAATTGTGAGGAATCCGTGCAGAGAAAACCTGCTAAATAACCATGACGAGCGTTGATACCCATCACATGCCTGCACACCCGTATCAACCACCTTTAGCCCCATTGGATCAACATATTTCAGCGGGTTATTGGCCACGTATGCATAGAGATTTGTCCGCTCGTTGAGAGTTGGAAAATCTCGCAGCGAAACCATCAATCGGCTGGTGACGTAATTATCGTCATAAAGCACTTCAATCCCGCTAGACGATAGCGGGTCCCGTTGCAAAAATGTTCCCGTCGTTGAGCAGTACATTTTCAATTCTCCTGTGCTGTGATGTTTTGCTTGGATTGGGTTGGTGTAAGCAGCATACGGTTCGGTTGCTTGATGACTGCGCCTGGCGGTAACGAACGACATATCGCAACGGCTTCCTGACACCTCTGCATCAAGCGTCCAGGGTCCACTGTTCGAAGTAACTTGGCGGGCAAGGAACCCACATTGGGATTTGGAAAAGATGAAAAAGGCGATCCGATCCCAATGAAAGGCGGCATCACCGTGGTCGATGGAACACCGCCAAAGTCCGGCGAATGTGGAAATCCCGGCATCTCCACACCCATTTGCCCCATAGGATTGTGTATTGGTGGAAATGTGGACGCTGGATAGACGGGAGCGCCGGGCCATCGGTGTGCCGCCCCACGAGCATTCGGTCGTGCCATTTGCATTTGCGATTGGAACCGTGCCTCCTGCCGCTCGCGTTCCAACGCATTCATGCGATTGGTGTACTCACAATCTGCCATCGCCATTTCAGCGGCCATATGCTGCAAGACGTGCCGAGGAAAGTATCCAAATGGAAGAGGCACATCCGGCCCGAAATAGTCGAGCAATGTTTGTTGTTCGATGAAATGTTGTCGAACTGATTCAGCATGTTCCCAAAATGCTCGGTTAATCAAATCATTCGGCGTGAATTGGCAAGCGGCACGATAAGCATCGCACGCTTTCCCGATCCATCCGTTATCCTCCAAACAGTGGCCTCGCAATACAAGAAAGTCGGCAAACTCTTTTTCCGGCGAGATCGAGTTCAAATAACCAAGTCGATCAATCATTTCGTCCGAAAGTGGTTCTGGCCATGTGCGGTAGTAGTCGTCTGTCGGGAAGTTCGCACCTTGGCCCGTTGCCTCCAGATTAAAACGCTCTTTTCCGTATGGATGTTGACCTTCGGGGTCATCCCATCGGCAAAACAAATGGGCGCGGGCATGGACCATTTTGATTGGCCAGCCCAGCCGCCTGCCAACTGCCGTGTACAAAACCGGCATTGAAGCACAAGTCCCGCCGTTTCCACCTAACATGCCATGAATGAACAAGTCGCCAGCATCACGAAAATCTGGATTTCGAATCCGGTCGGGGTTGTAGTGAACTCCAAAGTCCTGTTGGAGAACCGTTACCATCATCATCACGCAATACTTCGCTCGCGAATTGTCCGCTTGACCGGGGTTCGTAAGAAATCGGTGCCAATTTCGACGGATTTCAAACTTGACACGCTGAGCCATCTCATCAATGCGCGCAAGAGCGGCGTCGATATCGAGCGATTGACTGCCGGGAAGTTCAGCAGCGCACAGGAGGTTGATTTCTGCGATGTCTGGCGATTCTTGTGTATTGCCAGATGTCAGCAGTCCTTCGAGCGTCTTTCGTTGGCTCTGAAGCGCGGTCATCAAACACTCCCGGTAGGAAAATTTGCTCCGGTGTACCGCGCCACGAAAAAAAGTCAACTGCGTTTCGACTACAGTCCCTGTTGGACGGGCTGAACCGACAAAAGATGGAACTTGAGAAGACTGGCGACGAAGCTGCAGATTTTCGGCAACAGGCGAAATCAGTAGCTGCGACCATGAAGCAGGATGCTTCCCGATACATCCGCTTGCGACTGGCTGCTCACTTCCTGCGGCGCCGTAACTCGGGGGACACGAAAATAATTTGAGTTTGCTGAGTCAGTAACGCTAATGGCGGCGAAGCGGATGGGAGGCAAAAGCATCTCAAGGGCCAAGAAATCACACGATTTTCGTGATCTGACTGCCGCAAAACGCAAAAGAACACGATGGAGTCGCCACGAGGCTAACGAAAACCTCTGGCTCGTTGATTTTTTGACCAGCGAGGGAATGGTTAATTTTCCTCCGTCCGATTTTCTCGAATCGTTGCTACTCAGAAGATGGCAATAATTCGCGGACGCGGGGACGCATGCGGTGAGGAAAGCCGGAAATTCGACTGCGTGTCGCACGGATCGTTTGGAATGACCGGCCACAGGGGCGAATCATTTGCCGAAATCCTGGACCAACTCGACCCACGCGGTGGCAGTGGGGAGTTTGCCGCTCAATCGCTGAAAAAGCGGAGGTGTCGACGGCGAAGTTGTTCCTCGCTTGCCGGGAGCCACCTACCGGGCGGTCCAATCGAGTAACTCCAGATAATCCCCCTGTGATAGGGGGAGAAATCCCTTGTCGCTGCAACGAAACCGATTGGAACTGGCTTGCGGTCCCAACTGCTGATCATCCGCCGGGATCAACGCAATCGGTGACAAAAACCGATCTCCGGGGACTCGGGACTGCACGGCAATCGGCGACACCCGCTCCGAAGCCTCTTCGTTGCCAATCGCTGCCGATCTCACAACGCGAACAGGATTGTCTGAGATTTCCTTTTTCGGTTGGCTGGTCGCTGAGGTCGCGGAGGTGGAATTGTCATTTGTTGGTGAAAATGACGGAATCCGGCGCTGCACCGAGGTACAATGGCTTTGTTCGAGCGTTTCGGCCATGGCCGCTCGGATGGGATTCAGGTCCACGTAAGCTGCACAGGCCAACAGAGCCGCCTCGTCCAATAACCGAACGGCCCGAAAGCGACTCGGCCAGAACTTGCCGAGCTCATGATCTTCCCGATTGGCCCGCACCGCGATGTATTGACATAATACCCGCATCCACCAACCCAGATCACTCAATCGCAACCGGATTTTTTCGAGTTTACGCGGTTCATTCCGAATCGAATTGAGTTCAAACTCATTCGGTTCCTCGGGCTCCCCCGCCGCGGAGGAAAGGGGAACCGGGAGAAACAGGGACAGGCACCGCGGACGGAGCCAGTCCCCGTTTCTCCCGGCTCCCCCGCCGAATTCTTCCGCACCGGACAAATCAACAACGATCGGCGAGCGACCTCGGTATCATCCCAGCCTGCCACAACATCCGGACGAGACCGCAGAATCAAGTGGAAATGATTCGACATGATGGCAAATCCCAGCAGGTCGATCCCGAACGCCCCGGCCAATCGCTGTAACTGCTATTCAATCATCACCTTGCGATGATCATAATTCTTGCCGGACACCGGATCGTTACCCAGCAGGTAGCAGCGACGAACCGCGCGATTCATCACATGCACAACCGCAACTTCATCAGGCGCAAACACTTCCGCTCATGCCATCCTCGCCATCATTCCGCTCCAAATCAAATGTGATCAAAACCGGAGACGAGCACAATTTGAGCAAAATCGCAACATATTTTCAAGCCAGCTCAGTGTCCCCATGGCCTCCACCACCATGGCCTCCAGTGTTCCCATGGTCACCGCACCATGGTCACCTGGTCCCATGGTCACCGCACCATGGTCACCTAATCCCATGGTCACCTCCGTTCCCGTTGTTGCGATCACATTGGACACTCGGACCTTGGCAGAAGACGCATTGCGCCGCGTTGGTCTGCCACCCAAAACGGCCATCGATGCTGTCGACATTGCGACTGCAGCACAAAAGGAAATGGACTATTGGCTCACGTGGAATTGAAAGCACATTGCTAATCCATCGTTTCGCCCTAAAATTGAAGAGACGCTCTCGGATCACGGATTAGCCTCGCCTGTCATCTGCACGCCCCAGGAGTTGATCAATGTTTGATGATCCAATTGTTTCAGAAATCTGTTTCAGAAATCCGAAGAGTCCGAGAGGAAAATGCGGCGTCATTTGCGTACGATGTCTGCAAGATCGTGGCTGATTTTCAGTCACGCCAAGGTAAAGATGGTCGACGAGTCGTAGATGGTACATCACGGAAAAAGCCCGAACAAAGCGGTCAACACGAGTTGAGAACCGCAGCGTTACCGTGAACGTTCGGCGACGAGGGACAGACCGAACTTACACACGAAACAAGAGACGTTTTGATGCCTGCAATACAATTCGATCGCTCTTCAATGGCTCGCTGGTACGCCAAGGAACACCTCAAAACCGATCCTGGCATTGCCGCTGTTTACTATCTGCCAACAAATTCTGGCGATCGAGACATCCGATTTGTCGAGATCAATAACCTCCTCGGCGACCGAAACGACGATATTTTG
>CAMBQP010000116.1 GCA_945869955.1 Schlesneria paludicola DSM 18645 | reverse complement strand
ATCCCGCATCACGGAAATCGCGGTTTGTGGATCGACGGACATTCCGCAAATCGGATCAATCTCGAACGATGCTGGGGGGGCATCGCGCAGAATGGTCAGCTCGGGCATGGTGAACGCTGGTCGGACTTCGTTCAAAATGATCTCTCTTTACGCGGATCAGAAATTTCCATCGGTGACTTACCCGAGGGAGGGGCACGAAAACATAATTGTACGCACTGAAGCCTCGGTTGTGTGGAACTTTTTCCGCAGCTTCAGCGGCTGAAGTGGGTAATTGTCTCCGGATATCAACTCCACACGGGAGCGATCACCCAGATCCCCGGCAATGATCGGCTCTTGCTAGAATCGGTTTTGAAGTCGAATACGGGGATGTGACCGTCAGCAGGACGTGGATCCAGCCTGGCCCGGATACCGCTGCAACGGGAGGGATCTCGGCAAGAATTCTCAACCTCGTCGCGGGGGCCGCTAGGATCAACGCAGGATTTCGAAAAAAGAGCCTGACAAGTTCTGGCCGGATCGCTCCCCGCTTTTGCCCTCCACCGCTATCATGTTCCGCTCACAGGTGGCAAATACAGGCGGCAATCAGACATTCACACCCTCCTGGTCCGTTCTGCCAACGGGGCTAGCTCTTCCAGCAAAAAAACTGCCGGGAGGGGAAGCGGGGGCTGAGTCGAGGGTTGTTCGATTGCAAGCGGCGAGCCTGGCCATCGAGTTTATGCGAATTATCACCATCAGGCGGGGGGAGTGCGGATATGGCCGAACAAGTCTACTTAGCGATTGATCTGGGTGCCGAGAGCGGCCGCGTCATGGCGGGGATTTTTGATGGCCAGCACATTCGCCTGGAAGAACTGCATCGCTTCTCCAATGGCCCGGTCAATGTCGCGGACACCCTGCGATGGGATTTGCTCCGCCTCTGGTCACAAATCCAGATCGGCCTGCAAAAGGCAGCCGCACGGTTCGGACAGGGGATTGTTTCGGTCGGCGTCGACACTTGGGGGGTTGATTTCGTTCTGCTTTCGAAAACGGGCGAGATGCTCGGTCAGCCCTACCATTACCGCGACGCAAGGACTCGCGGAGTCATGGAACAGACATTCCAGCGCGTCCCCCGGGCCGAGGTATTTGCCAGTACCGGCTTACAGTTCATGGAAATCAACTCGCTCTACCAGTTGCTGGCGATGAATCAGTCGAACCCGGCTCTGGTAGAAATGGCGGACAAGTTCCTGATGATTCCCGATTTTTTCCATTGGTTGCTGTCGGGAAGCCGGGTGGTGGAATTCACCAATGCGACCACCTCGCAGATGTATCATCCCACGAATCGCAACTGGTCGCTGGATATGCTGGGGAAACTTGGCCTGCCCACCCAAATGTTTCCCGAAGTCGTGGCCCCTGGAACCAAGCTGGGGCGACTCCGCGAAGACGTGGCTCGGCGAGCGGGACTTCCTCGCCTGGATGTCGTGGCACCCGCCACGCATGACACCGGTGCCGCGATTGCTGCCGTCCCGACAGAACGGACCGGATCCGCCAATTGGGCCTATATCAGTTCCGGAACCTGGTCATTGATGGGTCTCGAATTGCCACATGCCGTTCTGACCCAGCGGGCGCTGGAATTGAACGTAACGAACGAAGGGGGGATCGACGGAACATACCGGCTGCTCAAGAACATCATGGGTTTATGGCTGGTGCAAGAGTGTCGCAAATCGTTCGAGCGTAACGGATCCCCCTATGACTACGGTCTGCTGGCCCAGGTCGCCCGCGACGCCCGACCGTTCCGGGCCTTTGTCGATCCCGATTCGCCCGCCTTTCTCGCCCCGCACGATATGCCCGAAGCGATCCGTGACTGGTGTCGTCATACGAACCAGGAAATCCCCGATACCGAAGGGGGCTTGATTCGCTGTGCGCTGGAAAGTCTGGCCCTGAAATACCGGATGGTGCTCGGCTGGCTCGAAGAATTGTCGGGCGAGAAAACCGATGTCATCCACATCGTCGGTGGTGGCACCCAGAATGAACTGCTGAATCAGTTCACGGCCAACGCCACGGGTCGTACCGTGATCACCGGTCCCGTCGAAGCGACAGCACTCGGGAACGTGCTGGTCCAGGCCCGAACCAGCGGGACAGTCGGTTCATTGGGGCAAATCCGCGAGATTGTGCGAGCCTCATCCACGATGCAGCGGTATGAACCGCAGAACACCTCACAGTGGAACGACGCGTATGGGCGGTTTATCGAACTGGTCAAAAAGGGAAAATAGTCCGGGAACTGGTGGAAACCGCGTTGGTCAGAATTTGGTTGATTGCCAGACACAAATAAGATAGCGTGGCTTTACCTCTTTTTGGTAAAGCCGCTTTATCTTGTGGGAATGTGATGGCCGATTGGAAATTCTACGGACGACGGGGTCAACTTGCGGATTTGGAGCGGATGCTCGGTCGCCGGCGATGGTTCTTTGCCAAGGTGACGGGTCGTCGTCGGATCGGCAAGACAACGCTGATTCAGCAGTCGATGCAGGAACTTGGCAATCGGCAGCCGGTGTTTTACGTGCAGGTCCCCGACGCCGATTCGGCAGGGCTTCTTTCAGCAGTGAACGACGCCTTAGAGACGTTCCAGGTTCCTGCCGACCGGCATCCGCGTCCCACGAACCTGCTGCAACTGGCCAAGTTGCTGGAGTCGATGGCCGAAGAGGGATACATCCTGATCCTTGACGAGTTCCAATACTTCCATCGCAAAGGCTACGAAGAGTTCTGCTCGTACTTGCAGGCCAGCGTGGATCGGTTGGAAACGAAGGGTGGAAAGGTTCGCGGGGGCTTAATCGTGCTCGGCTCGATTCACACCGAGATGGTGGCGTTACTCGACGATCGAACCGCACCGCTCTACAACCGCGTCACCGACACCATTCACCTGACGCATCTGGATATTGGCTCGATCCTGACGATTCTTGAGGAACATGCTGAGCCAACGCCAGAGCGGCTACTGTTTCTGTGGACGCTCTTCGAGGGGGTGCCGAAGTTTTACCGTGACTTGTACGAGCAAGACGTGCTGGGGGGTGAACGCAAGACCCTGCTGCGTCGGATCTTTTTCGAGAGTTCCTCGCCACTTCGATCCGAGGCCGAGAACTGGTTCCTGCGTGAACTGCGTGGGCGATACGATGTGATCCTGAAGTTCGTCGCCCGCAACCCAGGGCGGATGCATCAGGAAATCGTTCAAGCGATTCGCGAGTCCAGCGGCACGGCGGACACACAGGTTGGCGGCTACTTGAAGGTTTTGATCGAGCGGTTCAGTCTGATCGAACGGAAGTTACCGATATTCGCCCCCCCCAATGCGAAACGGAGTCGGTATTACGTCACCGACAATTTTCTCTGTTCGTGGCTGGCGGCACTCGCCAACCCCGTTTCCGCGATCGCGTTTCGGCCAATCGACGAACTGATTGAGGACGCCGATCAGCGTCTCGAAGAGGTTGAAGGTCGTTCGCTGGAGAAACTGGTTGGCCAACTTTACGAAGAGCGGAGCCGTAAGGGGATCGGCGATTTTCCCATCACCCATCGCGTGCAAGGATTCTGGGACAAGGCCGACACCGAGCTCGATCTGGTGGCGATCGATGAAACCACCGAAACCATTCGATTCGGCTCGTGCAAACGGTCCCCCAAAAAGCTGATGTCAGAGGTGAATCATTTCCAGCAGCACGTTGGGCGATTCTTGCAAGCGATGCCGAGATATCAAGGCTGGAAGCAGCAGTTCGTCGGCATCTCACCGGTATTGGATTCCGCACAACGGAGATTCCTGACCAGCCACGATATCCTGCCACAGGATTTGAGCGACCTCACACGCGACTTGTTCTGACTTCCCGGTTCGTCCCCAGCGTCCTGCAAGATCCGTTCGATCAACCCCTCCTGGAATTGCAGACCGACGTTTTCCGCAGGGCCGGCAATCGTGGATCGTAACTCATCCCGATTCATCGAGCCGAGTTTCAGTTCTGCACCGTGCAGGCGATCCAGTAACGGCCGATCTTCCAGAATTTCATGCGCGAAATCACCCCGTAGGGTAAAGACGACACTCAGCCGAGACCCTGGGTAGGCGGTCGCGTCGAGCAATTCCTGGATGAACCGCTCGCGACGCCGTGACTGGTTGCAACTGTTTGCAACTGGTGTAAAGTTCTTCCCATTGATCGACAAACAGCAGCAGAAGTTCGGTCCCCGTAAGTCGGTTCGCATTGTTGCCAGCGGCCCATCCCATGGGGACTGATAAAAATCGTGACCGCACGACGGTCGTTCGAGGCCAGTTCGAGTGCGACGGCCCAATCATGTCGCTTCCCAAGGGACTGCACGACGGATCGCTCTGACGCACGTTTGATTGACGACACGGCGAACGACTTCTCACCACAATCAGTGACATTCAACGAACAAGAAACGTCGATCTTTACCTGACGCTCCAGAATCGCCAAAAAAAGGAAAGGTGAAATCCCATTTTTTGGTATTCTCTGAGTCGCCGCGTCCCTGCGTCTGTGCGTTAAAATTCTCTGTCCGGCATTTCCGCCGAGGAGACATGGGGAAGACCGGGGCAGGACTCAATTCTGATCGCCATCCCCTGCGTTGGCCTGCGATCCTTGGGGCCGTGGTTGTGAGTCGGCCGGGTGTCGGTATGATACCGCTGTGAAAAATAGTCTCAGCGATTGTCGTGAGCCTGGCGGATGACATCGCTCTCTGAATTAAGGAACTGGTGGAAGATGGCTGCGCCTCGGGTTTGTGTCTTGCGTGCTCCGGGAACGAATTGTGACGTCGAAACGGCATTCGCCTTCGATTCGTGTGGGGGCCGGGCCGATCGGGTTCATCTGTTTCGTTTGATCGAACAGCCCACATTGTTGGATGACTACCAGATCTTGTGTGTTCCTGGCGGTTTCAGCTATGGCGACGATATTGGTGCCGGAGTCGTCTTTTCGAGCCAGCTTCGTGGGCATCTGGGGGATGTCGTGCAGCGATTTCTGGTGTCAGACAAGCTGGTGCTCGGGATCTGTAACGGATTTCAAACACTGCTCAAGGCGGGGGTCCTGCCGGATGGTGCCGACAGTTGGGGCAAATCGGATCGCAGTGCTGCGGATGCGACGCTCACCTGGAACGACAATGGCAAATATACGGCCCGTTGGGTCCATCTGAAGGTGGGAGGTTCGGATAACATCTTCCTGCGGGGGATTGAGGAGCTCGACCTCCCCATCGCGCATGCCGAGGGGCGTCTCGTCCCGCGAAACCCGCAAGTCGTGGAAAATTGGCGAGCTCAACACCAGATTGCCATTCGCTATGCCCCTTGGGCTGCCGGGGCGGATGGGGCGTCGCATCCTCTGAATGATCGTTGGGAACCGAATCCAAATGGTGCGGTTGATGAGATCGCCGGCCTCAGCGACCCATCCGGCAGGGTTCTCGGTTTGATGCCGCACCCTGAGCGATTCCTGTTTGCGACCCAACACCCCCATTGGACCCGCCTCAAACTCGAAGGAAATGGCGCTGGACGGAAGCTGTTTCAGAACGGGATCGATTATTTTGCCTGAGGAATTCCCCGCTTCAGCCAAGGTTGAATGACCCGCGGCTCGTGCCGCAGATTGCACCACGAGATGCATTCGAGATCCTGCGCCAATTGAGGAAAATAGGGATCGACCAGATCCTGTTCACTGGCGGCTTGGGCTGTCAGGCCCGCAGGAATCGGGACCGACTTGAGCAGTACCAATTCGCGGGCGGGCCAGCAGAGTGCCGTCCAGGCTGCCAGCGAATCGGTTGTGACATCCCAATTGTGTGGCAGCGGTCGATTCGAGAGGGGCTCTTCCGCTTTGACAAATGTGTTGAAGTCGAGCAAGAGCGGAATCGGTGTGCGCTGCGTCATTCGGCGGAATTCGGCACGAGTGCTGATTGAATGCCAGGACAACAGGGATTCCAGCAATTGTCGATTCAGATCAAGACTGGCAATCGCCAGCCAGTGTGCGGTCTCGTCGGGCAACTGATGCACGCGACTCCAGTCACGGACCACATCCGCTGTGGCTCCTCCCCCCGTCAAAATCAGACAGGGTTCCTGTTGCTGTCGTTCACTCACTGCCGCTCGCAGGTTTTCGGGGAGTCCCGCGAGCGTCAGCAGGCTACCACCTAATTTGAAGAGGACCGTCATCGCTGGGGTCCGGCGACGAGTGCGACTTGGAGGTCCATGACGTTAGTGTGCGTGGGGCCGGTTTTCAGTAATCCGCCGACTTGGGCAAAAAACGTGTACGAATCGTTGATCGCGAGGAACGCTTCCAGGGGAAGTTGACGTTCCCTTGCCTGCTGCTGAATCTGGGCGTCATAAAAGGCACCTGCGGCATCCGTCGGGCCATCTTCTCCGTCTGTCCCTCCGGACAGAACAATGAAACGGGAGATCTCTTCGCTTTGCCAGCGCACCCCCGCAGCCAGGGCCAGTTCCTGATTTCGACCACCGCGACGGGGTTGATCGGTTTTAGCCAGCTTGACGATCGGCTCTCCTCCCGCCAGAAAGCAGATTCCCGTTCCCTTCGCCTCTTTTTGTGCGGCAAGACAACGTTCTGCCAATTCTCGGCCAACTTCTGCAGCAATTCCTTGCCGGTTCGTCCCCAGGGAACGAACCTCGTATCCAAGCGCAGTGGCCTGGATCGCTGCGGCATCCATGGCCGTTTGATTGTTCCCTATGATTTGATTGCGACAACCAATTGCGGGAAGTGGGCGCGCCGCGGTGGATTGCACCTGTTGGTCGAGCACCCGCCAGATTGACTCGGGAACCCCCGTTGGGGTAGTCCCCCGTTTGGTAAAACGTTCGAGGATACGAATTGCATCCTCGGGAGTTGCGTTATCGCAGACGGTGGGGCCTGAGGCGATGATGTCGAGCGGATCACCGGGGACATCGGAAATGATCAATGCGATCATCCGCCCTGCAGGTGCTGCCCGCAATAAGCCTCCCCCTTTGATTCGGGAAAGTCGCTTCCGAACGGTGTTCAGTTCCTGAATCGTTGCGCCAGACCGCATCAAGAATTGCGTGACGGCGCGCTTTTCTTCGAGGGTGATTCCGGCAATTGGGGCTGGAAGAAGTGCACTGCCGCCACCCGAAATCAGTACCAGACAGAGGTCGTCGTCGGTCAGTGAGGAAACCAGTTCGAGAATGTGCTGACTACCGAGTACGCCGTCGCTGGTCGGCTCGTTGACCCCAGGAGGGCGTGCCGCATGCAATTTGATTTTCTGCAGCGGACGCTGACAGTCGGCAGGGACGTTCACCCAACCAGTCAGCTTCGTCTGAATGTGTTGCGGACTCAGCGACGCCTCGACCCCGGCGGCCATGCCAGCCCCCGCCTTCCCGGCACCGACGACGACGATCCGATGCAGCGAGTTGATCTGGAATGACTCGCCACAAATTGCAATCCGATCATCCTGTCGCGGGATCGATTGGCGGACCAGCGTTTCGGAATCGACTGCGGCAACTCCCGATCGCCAGATCGCCTCGGCCTGTTGTCGCAGCGTCACGGTTCGTCATCCCGCAAAATATTGACAATCGGGACAAACCGGAAACACAGCCACCCGAACTTGATCAGGGGGATGGTGGACCAGCTTGAAGATCCTCACTGCTGAAGGTCATGAATTTCCGGCTGGCGATCGAGCCAAAATTGGTCAAGCCCCTGGACGCAAACGGAGATAGGCTGACAAGATTTCGTAGAGATCGGACGAGACCTGAACCTCATCGTCGGCGAAGTCGTTCACCCACGTTCGATTCCAGCGACTCGCTTCCATCAAGGCTTGAGAGATGTCTCCCAGCCGAACGGTAACGTTTTCAGAAACGCTTTGTGACGTCTCTTCTTCACCAGTAAACAATCGTAACCGATGTCGCATCATATCCATCCCTGGTGCCGAAGCGATCAATGAAAAGTCAATCCGCGTAAACGTCACGCGATCTAATTGAGTGATCGGCATCACGGAATCGGATTCTTGACCGATTCTGACGAAGAAATCGATTGTTTCGTTAAAATCGATTGCAGGGACTACGTGGTATGCAGTGAGGCGGTAAACGGAGGTGAATGGGGGGGGGCTGCGAGTGAGCCTGTTTCCAACCCCGAAACACGAACGCGATGTACTTTTTATCGCGATGTGCTGGTTGTTGTGGAGAACCGCAGCCGGAATCCTTCCGCGGGCGAGCTGTCAGGGGAAATCCGCTACGTGATCCGACCGGGGAGATAAACCCGCGTGAAATAGTAGGTGGCCAGTCCAAACCCAATCGCAATCACGACCCAGCGGACGAGGTTTTTATCGAGTTTTCTGGAGACACTCGCCCCAACAAATCCTCCGGCAATTCCCGCGGCGATCATCGGAAGCGCATAACGCCAGTCGACCTTGCCATTGACAATAAACATTGTCACGGACATTCCGTTGATGGTCGAAGCCAGCACGCTTTTTAAGGCATTCATGCGATGAATGTCCCCTAAGCCCATCAGTGCCAGTGAGCTGAGCATTAAAATGCCGATCCCGGCACCGAAATATCCCCCGTACAGGGCAATCAGGAACTGAAAGCCAATGATCCCTGCCAGCGTTCCCTTCGAGGGTTGAGCGTGGGGCTGGCCGATCCCGGTCCATTTGGTGATTGCTGGTTGCAACAGGAATAATGCCGAGGCTGCCAGGATGAGCCAGGGGACCATTTCCTGGAAAATTTTCTCTGGCTGAGTCACCACCAGCCAAGTGCCGATGCAACTGCCGATGATTGAGGGGATCATCAACGGCAGAATCCATTTTCCCGTGCCGGAAAGCTCGCGGCGATAGCCCCAGGTAGCAGCAATGGAGCCGGGGAACAGGGCCACCGTACTGGTTGCGTTCGCTGCCACGGCAGCAGTGGCCGACGAGCCCAGGATCCAGGTTAAGGCGGGAAATGTCAGGAGCGTCCCTCCGCCGGCGACGGAATTGATAGCCCCGGCAAAAAAGGCGGCTGCACACAAAAAAAGCAATTGGGTCATCATGCTAGCATCATCGTTGAGATCCCCGGCGACGGCAACCTTCACGGGTTGTGTCAAACGGGCAATTGGGTTACGCGTTCGAGCACACCTTGGCCAACCTGATCTGTGGTGGCGGTTCCTCCCAAATCGGGAGTTCGGGGACCGTGGCTCTGCAAAAGCTCTGATACGCCCCGATGAACCAATCGGGCGGCGGCATCCAGTCCGAGATGGCTGAGCATCATCGCTGCAGAGAGAATTGCGGCCAACGGATTGGCGATCCCTTTTCCGGCAATATCCGGTGCCGATCCGTGGACCGGTTCAAAAAGACTGGGGTGCTGCCGCGTCGGATCGAGGTTTCCACTGGCTGCCAGTCCCATACTCCCCACGATGATGGCGGAGAGATCGGTCAGAATATCCCCAAACAGATTGCTCGCCACCACCACATCAAACGATTCGGGGCGACGGACAAATTCCATCACCGCACGATCCACCAGCAACGACTCGGTTTCAATCTGGGGATAGTCGCGAGCAACATGAGCAAACACTTCATCCCAAAGGACCATACCGAATCCCTGAGCGTTGCTTTTGGTGATCGACGCGACACGACGGCGGGGCCTCAGGATCGCTTGCTCGAACGCGGCCCGAATGATCCGTTCGCACCCCCGTCGCGTGAAGACCGAGGTTTGAATTGCCACGTCGTGCTCGGTGTGTTGGTAGAGCCGCCCACCGATGTTCGCATATTCACCCTCGGTATTCTCGCGAAAGACCAGCATATCGATCGAACCGGGGGCTTTGTTTCTCAGCGGGCTTTCGACACCTGCGTAGAGGTAAGCGGGCCGTAAACAGACACACTGATCGAACCGCCGCCGAATCGGCAGTAATAATCCGTTTAAGGTCAGATGATCCTGAACCTCAGGATGACCGACCGCACCAAGCAGCATGGCATCATAAGTTGCCAGCTGATCCAGGAAATCAGGGGGGGCCATTCGCTGGTGTTCAAAAT
This sequence comes from Schlesneria paludicola DSM 18645, assembly GCA_945869955.1. Classification (GTDB taxonomy): domain Bacteria; phylum Planctomycetota; class Planctomycetia; order Planctomycetales; family Planctomycetaceae; genus Schlesneria; species Schlesneria paludicola_B. The sequence continues at coordinate 8,329 of CAMBQP010000116.1, read as the reverse complement.
AGTAATCGGTTCCCCAGGGAAACCGTGTCCAAGTCAATTGATTGCCCGTTTTGGCGACAGCCGCCTCGGCAACACGAATGGCTTGTTCGGTCACTTCGGGACCAATGCCATCACCTCCAATGACTGCAATCCGAAATTCTGCCGACATGAATCTGCTTTCATTTCCCATCTTGTTCGGCAAAAGGGAATCCGGGGTGAAGATCGTCAAATCAAAAACCCGGTTGCGAGAGCAACCGGGTTTTGAAGTCGCTGTAAAATCAGCAGCAAACAGGATCTGGAACCGACAGTCATTACCTAGCGACCGGGACCGAACGCTTTGCTGTTGTTCCCATCAGACTGTTGCTGCGGAGTCTGTCGGCCTTTGGAGTAAGCTCCGGAAACGTTTCCATTTGAACTGCGATCACCAGAGATATCCTTGGTGGATTCGCTGGCCGATCCGGCCTTCAAGTTGTATTTGCGTTCCTGGCCGGGAAGATACGTGCGGCGTTTATTGTGGTAACCGATGTAGGCCAGAAAATCGTTCAGCTTGATGACGCGGACGCCGTTTGAGCGAGCTTCTTTTTGCATATCGTCGTAATTTCGCAAGATTTTGTGGACCTTGGCTTTATCCTCTTCGCCAGTTACGTCTTGCAATTCGGGAATGTTTCCCTTGACCAGGAAACGAGTTTGAACGGTAATTTTCCCCTCTTCGGGGACGCGTTCGCCCGCATCGTTCACTTCGTTGTCGATGACACAGCCTGCGACCGTCATCATCTGATGGAACTGTTCACGATCGCTGCGTCCATCCCCATCCAAGTCAATATCGCCGATTACGGCCACTTTCTCGATGAGTCCCGGGCTCCAAATCGGTGTGTAAATCAAATCTTCGGAAACCATGGGGCGATACAGATCCTCTTCGATAACCTTGGCCTCGGCCATGTGTGGTCCGAGGATCCGGGTCACTTCGATCTTCCCTTTAATATCTTCCTGCCCGCGACCGACCCCGAGGTTTTCTTTCGCATAAACGCTGAAAGTCATGCGGGGTTTCAGGTAATCCGCTTCGCCAAGGCTGATCCAGACGGTCCCGGAAGCGGGTTCGACTCGACGAATCACACCGTCTGCGACTTCAAAGCTCAGTTTTTCCAGGTTATCGATTTTGTCTTTCAGAATATCGATGCGAATTTCCAGACCCGAAATTTGACTGTTGAGTGTTTTGCGTTCTTTTTCCCGTGATTCTTTCTCTTGAGCCAATTCGTCCGTGGCGGCATTAAGCTGCGACCTTACGCCTGCGATTTCCTGAATCTTGGCATTCACCTTTTCGTCGCGATCACCAATCACTCCCAACTTATCACGCTCGGCGTCTTTCGTCTGCTTAGAATAGTTATCAACCTCTTGCTTATACTGGGATTTCAATTTCAGAACTTCCGCTTCCAACGTGGCAACGGTCGCAGCTTTGGAATCACGATCCTTGGTGGCGCCATCGAGTGAATCGCGCAGTTTTTTCAGGGTTTCTACCACGGTTGTCCCGACAACGTCTTTTCCATTCATCCGCATCTCATCGTCGAGGCCACGGATCACGGTCACTTTGTTTTCGGTATTGATGGGATCCACAACCTGGGCGAAATTGATGCCGATTTTCTTTTTCAACTCTTGAATGTCATCGTCGACATTTTTGACCGACCGATTCAGTTTCTGATTCTCGTCGTTGAGTTTAGAAATTTCCGCAAATTTGCCTGCGGATTCGTTGTAGAACACGTAAGTCGTGATTCCGAAGAGCATCGACAGAAACGCAAAAAAGACCAGAAAGTAATGGACGGCAGTTGGTTTGTTGGCAGCGGCAGCCATGGTTTTCCCTTAGGCGATAACCGTATGATGTGTAAGGAATAGGTCAGTTCCAGCAACTGGTTTTCCAACCCAATCATCCGATCGAAATGTTTTGTTCCAAACAGTGTAAACAGCACTCAGTACGAGTCAAGCAGTTTCTACGGAAAGAAGGTTGCTGGCTCGACTTTGTGATTCCCACCAAAAATTCGTGAGACTCGGTTCAAGCGGTTGATTCATTCCCTTGGCTTCACACGCTTTTTATCGATGCCAACGAGACCTTAAGCCATCCTCTTCCCTCTTTTCGACACTCGACGCCGACAGCATTGGACGAAACCCGTGGCATTTGTGTTCCTGGACCATTCCGTGTGGAAGTTGTCAAATGTTCCGGTTTTGTCACCCGACGTACCCCCGAATCCCACGAATTGGCTCCACTTGACGTAATGACCAACATGATGACCAACATGGAAAAAACTCGCTTTCAAAATCAAACTCTCCACATCATTCCGCATGGTGTAAGGACCGGCATCGTGAAGACTGGCATTCTGAAGTTCCGCATCGTGCAGACGGGCACCGCACACGTTGGTATCTCCCAGACCCTCGCGAACGGGATTTTGGCAGGGATCTTGGCACTTCGCGGCGATTTCATTCGATCGATCGCGGTTTCCGCCATGTTGATGCTGCTTTTGGCTGGCTGTCTGGCTGAGTCCGCTCCGGATCAAAAAGCCCTCAAGCAGGGTTTTTCCGGTCAGGAAATTGAACTGCTGGCACCCAAATCCTTGAACCTCCCTACTTTTTGGGAAGTTTTACTGCAGGAATGGTCTTCCCAGACGGGGGCCTCCCTGAAATTTGTGGAATTTGCGGAAAATTCTGCGGTTCCTGCACAGGCCGAACGAGAAGCGGGCTCAGGGGGGCGACTGATTCTTTTTCCGCTCAACCAGCTGAGTGAACTGGAGCCACAACTCAGTCCCCTCCCCATTTCCGATCCCCAGCTCGATTCTCGCGACATCTTCAAAGGGCTGCGTGAACGGGTGCTGACTCGAGATCGCCAGCTCGTCGCCTTTCCGCTTTCAGCACCTGTACTGGTCTGTTATTACCGTCAAGACCTGCTTCGTGCCGCCCGTGGTAAAGCTCCTGAAACTTGGGATGAGTATCAAGAACTGGTCGATTCGCTCGAAAAATGGGCTCCGGGGCTGGTCGCGGTCGAACCGCTGGGTGCCGAGTTTCGGGCAACCACCTTTTTCGCCAGGTCACTTGCCTACTGCAAACATCCCGAAAATTATTCGGTCTGGTTCGATATTGATACAGTGAAACCGACGCTGACGACAGCCGGGTTTATTGAAGGACTCGAGCGGGCGCAACAGACGTGGGCCAAACTTCCCGCGGCCGTCGCCACTTACAGTCCCGCCGATTGCCGTCAGTTGGTTCTCAGTGGCAAAGCCGCTTTGGCCATCGGCTGGGAACCGCAGAGCGCGGATCTTGTTTCCCGCTCGACAAGCAACGAGGGATCGCCGCCGCCGCAGCGGATCGAGGGGATCCAGCTCGGGATTTGCCGGCTGCCGGGATCGCGGCGAGTCTTTAATCGGAACTCGAAGAAATGGGATACACTTCCTGCCGGAACCGTGCATTCCCCGGCATTATGTGGATTTTCGGGAATGGCAGCGGGGGTCATCCTTCCCCTTCAGAACGGGGGTGATGCCGCTGCGGCGAATCTATTGATCAGCCTCACTTCCACAGCACTTTTTGACGAAGCCTTTTCCGCATTACCGAAGGGGCCCTGCCGGGAATCACAGATTTCGATCGCTCCCAACTGGTTTGGCCCAGAACTTTCCACGGAAGAGTCGAGCCAGTACACCGACGCCGTTGCGCAGTCGCTGCGCGATCCCCAACTGGTCGCCCAGTTACCCCTGCTGGGGGCGGAGGAATTTCGCCAGGCCGCCTCGATGGCACTGGAACCGCTGTTAAAAGGGGAAGCCGATCCCCAGCAGACCGCCGCAGCCATGCAAAAATCGTTCGAAGCGATTATTGAGCGGCTCGGGACGGATGCGATCCGCGATTCTCACCGCAGGGGCCTCGGCTTGGCCCCGTCGCCGAAAAAATGAGGCTCAGAAAAAATGACCCTCGCAACAAAAAGAGATTGTTGCAATTTATGACCTCGATCTCGTAACTCACCATTGGGCAACGAGGGGCACCCCGTTAAGATACGTAGGAATGGGGAGCTCTTTTTTTGTGGTGCCGCGAACGCAATTTCGCCTTCAGGGCTTCCGACGAATTTTTGCAGGATGCAGTCCATGGTCTCGACCGCGCAAAATCACTGTCACGGATTTTCCTCACCCGGCTGGATGCGGGTGTTGTTCTTTGTCTGTTGCGGAATGTTTTCGCCCGCTCTGATGGTATCGCCCGCTCACGGGCAAGACGGTTTCCAGGATCTGTTCGATGGCGCCCTGACCCCGAAGGGGAATGGTAAGGCCGAATTTACCGCCACACTGACACCCGCCACCGCCAAACCGGGGGACGAGGTGACTTTGACGGTCACCACGAAACTTCCACCGCAATCCTACATCTATGCCATGACGGGCGATTTCGAGATGCGAACCCAGATCACGACGATCAACGTGGTCGGACTGGAGGGGGGGGATGCCGAGTTCAAGCCAAGTCGTGAACCCGAAATCAAGTTTGACCCGCTCCTCAAAATCAAGGTCGGCAAATTCCACGGCAATGTGTCGTGGTCCAAGCGGTTTCGCATCGACCCCCAAGCGAGCGTTGACCAAGTCGCCATCGAGTTACAATTGGAAGGCCAATACTGCTCGGAAGGTGCCGGGGGCCAATGTACACCGATCCAGCCACCGGCCAAATTGCGGGCCACGCTGATTGAGAGCGGCTTGGATTCTGCGGCGATCCCTGCGATTCCGTATGACATCACGCTGCGGCCAAAACGGGGAAAGACCAACCCGGTCGAGCTGCGATTTCAATTGGCTCCGACCAAATCCTCGGGGGGTAAGACGGTCAAACTGCGGATCACGATGGCTCTGGATTCAGACTGGCACACCTTCTCGACCACCTTCAAGGGAGATGGGGGGACCCCGACCGAAATTACGCTCGATAAGGTGTATCATCTGAAAGCAGTCGGCCCGGGCTTTGTGCCAGCACGTCCACCGGAAATCAAAGATATTGATGAAGGAAAGCAGATCCTGCATCAAGAGGTCTATCACGACAAGATCTCGTGGGTTCAGGAATTTGAAGTCCTGCCCGATACTGCTCCCCGAGCCTTCGGGGTTGAGGGGACGATTACTTATCAGACCTGTCGCGAAAGTTGTCTTCCTCCTCGCAGTGAATCTTTTGTGCTTGGTGTGACGAGTGACGAGATCGAGCCACCGGCCGATGTCGAATTCTTCCAGGAAGAGGATGCGGTTCCTCTCGAGCGAACGCACGTTTCACGACCACAGGATAAGGGGTTATTGTTCTTTCTGGTGACTGCAATCGGTGCCGCTCTGGTGGCATTGCTGACCCCCTGCGTGTTTCCGATGGTACCGATTACGGTCAGCTTTTTCTTGAAGCAGAACGAAACTCGTGGCGGAAAACCAATTGTTCTGGCACTCGTTTTTTCGGCCGCGATCGTGGCGGCATTCGTGGTGATTGGCGTGGGAATCGCGGCCATCTTTGGTGCGACCAAGCCGAACGAACTGGCCAACAACTGGATTTTGAATCTGTTCCTCGCCAGCATCTTCTTTGCCTTTGCCCTGAATATGCTCGGACTGTTCGAGATTCAGATTCCTTCATGGCTGGTGAGTTTCACCGCGACCGGTGAACAAACGGGTGGATTCGTCGGTGTGATTTTCATGGCTTTGACGTTTGTGCTGACTTCGTTCAGCTGTACCTTTGCATTTGTCGGTTCGCTGCTCGCCGCTGCGGCACAGGGAGAATACTATTGGCCGGTGCTGGGAATGCTCGCCTTTGGAACCACGTTTGCTGCCCCGTTCTTTTTACTGGCGCTGATGCCGGGCACGTTGAAATCGCTCCCCAAAAGCGGAGGCTGGCTCAACGCCGTCAAGGTGGTGATGGGATTTGTCGAACTCGGTGTCGCGGTCAAGTACATCAGTATTGTCGATCAACAATGGAACTCGATCCCCTGGATATTTGATTTTACCAACGTCATGACACTCTGGGGAATTGTGGCGGTCTGTACCGGCTTATATCTGCTGGGACAATTTCGTTTATCGCATGACAGTCCCGTGCAGGGGTTATCGCCAGTCCGAGTCTTGCTGGCGATTGGGTTTCTGACACTCGCCGGTTTGTTTGGTATCGGCGTGACTCAACCCGACCGGGAAACGTGGCTGGTCAACCAGTTGATTGCATTTGCTCCGGCTCGAGTCGATCAGGTTGAGCATGAAAAAGATTTTGAACGGGCTGTCGCCGCCGCTTCCGCACAAAATCGTCCTCTGTTCATCGATTTCACCGGAGTATTCTGTACCAACTGCCGTTTGATGGAAATTCGGATGGCACGGCCTAAAAACCACCGTCGGCTGGAACAGTTTATCCAGGTTCAGATCTACACGGACAAAGTTCCCAACGTTGACGACAAGGTGGAAGCGGCCCGATTGTTGGCGCGGAATGTGTCATTGCAGAAGAACTGGTTCGGGGATGTCACGCTTCCGGCCTACGCTGTTGTGACCCCCGATGGAAAAACGGTCTTGTCGAGTTTTTTCGGCATGGAGAAACGGGACGGGGACTTTGCGCGGTTTCTGGATGAGGGCTGGATCCAGTGGCAGTCAATGAGGAAATAAACCAAAGATGCCGACTTGCGCGATCAAACGCCCTGTTGAGGTAGAAAACCGCAGAGCGACTGGCGGTTATCCGGGCTGCGAATTGACACTCTTCGGCAACGCTCTTTAGAATTTTAGTTTTTCGAATTTGGTTACCCATTTGCGGCGTATGTCATTCATGTCACAAATTTTTGCAGAAGCGATTCAGAAAGCCGATGTGCTGCTTGAAGCACTTCCGTGGATCCGCCAGTTTCGTGGCCGTCACGTCGTGATCAAGTTGGGTGGCAGCACGATGGAAGAGGTCCAGGCGGTCCAGCATTTTTTGACCGATGTGATTTTCATGTCTTCGGTTGGCATGCGCCCCATTTTGGTGCATGGCGGAGGGAAAGCGATCAACGCGGCAATGGCCAAGGCGGGGATTCAACCTCGTTTCGTCCAGGGGCGACGATATACGGATGACGAGACCCTGGAAATCGTGGCCAAGGTGCTTGCGGGCGATATCTGTCAGGGGTTAGTGGATGAAATTTTGCGTCAGGGGGGTGACGCCCGGGGGCTCAACTACCTGACGATGAATTGTTTGAAGGGAAAGCGGTTGATGCTTCCTGTCGAGGGGGGTGAACCGATTGATCTGGGCCGTGTCGGAGAGGTCACCGACATCGATCGTGACTTGTTACTAATGACGTGCCGTGCCGATCAGATTCCCGTTCTTCCTTCCGTGGCGCTGGATGACGAAGGTGGGAAGTTGAACGTGAATGCCGATACGGCGGCGGCGGCAGTGGCTCGATTGATTCAGGCGGAAAAACTGGTGTTTCTCAGCGACGTGCCGGGAATTTTTCTGGACCGGAAAGACCCTTCAACCTTGCAATCTCATTTAAACGCAGCCCGATGTCGCGAGCTCATCCGTGACGGAATCATCGATGCGGGGATGGTGCCCAAGGTCGAAGCCGCACTCGAGGCACTCGAGGCGGGCGTGAAAAAAGTACACATTATCGATGCGCGGATTCCGCATTCGGTGTTGCTCGAAATCTATTCTAATCAGGGTATCGGGACCGAGATCGTCCTCTAGCCTATTTTGTCGAGGAAAAATCATGCATCCTGCTGCGACTCGTTCCAGTCAGAAAACCATTGATCAGTTCGCGAAGTATGTCGTTCCGAACTACAGACGTTACCCCGTCAGCCTTGTCCATGGCGAGGGGAGCAACGTTTGGGACGCGGAAGGGAAGAGGTATCTCGACCTGTTTCCCGGTTGGGGCTGCAACATCCTGGGGCACAGTCCCCCATGGGTGGTGAAGGCGATTCAGCATCAGCTTGAACATCTGATTCATGTCCCCAATACGTGGTATACGGAAGCGCAGGGGGATTTTGCCGAGGCGATCGTGACGCACAGTTTTGGCAAGGTGTTTTTTGCTAACAGTGGAACGGAAGCGAACGAAGGGGCGATTAAGCTGGCTCGGCTGCATTATTCGCACAAGGGGGCCGGGACGCAGAAGTATCGGGTCATTTCCTTCGAGAATGGGTTTCATGGGCGAACCTACGGCGCGGTCACGGCGACAGCACAGCCCAAATATCATGACGGCCTGGGACCGCTGCTGCCAGGCTTCCGCTACGCCCCGTATAACGATCTGGAAGCGGTTCGCGCTTTGGTTGACGATGAAACCTGCGCGATTCTGCTGGAACCGGTTCAAGGGGAGGGGGGGGTGAACATCGCCACCGATGACTTTCTCAAGGGACTGCGACAGTTGTGCGATCAGCGAGAAATGTTGCTG
>CAMBQP010000115.1 GCA_945869955.1 Schlesneria paludicola DSM 18645 | reverse complement strand
GGCTCTGGCCAACAGAATCCTCAAAGCGACTCGATGTCCTGATCCCGGTTTTTCCAATGGGCCTTGGCGGTCTTGCGGTTCGCATGGTGCATGTCCAGTCGTTCTTCAATTTCCTCTCGCTGCAAAGCAACGGCGGCATCAAATTGTGACAAGACGTCCAGTGCCTTGTCTTTCGATGTCACCAACCCGATCAGCAGATATTGAGCGATCGCCATGCCATAACAGACCCAGCCAAATTGGCCTGAATGCAAAACCGAGAGAATGGCCAGCACGGGGGATGAGCGATTCAGATGCTGGCAGATCAGGCCCCGAATCAGCTTGGGGAAATAGCGAAACAGGCTTCGAATCCAGTCCCCTTTTTCCAGAGTTGGGGGCTGGGGACCGGGGTGAATCAGCGCGAACAGGGCCTGGTCGGGCATCCCTTCGATCACACCAATCGCCAAGAGCAGACGACCTGCCATGAAATAGGGGCTTGATCGGGCCGCTTCAGAAACCCAGCCAAACAAGGCCCCTTCCATATTATCGGTCGCAACCAACAGCAATAAAGAACTGCGAAACCAAAGCTCGAGATCCTTTTCCAGTTCTTCATTCACGTCCTGGACCCGGATCATTTTCCGCATAATCAGGCGGAAAATCGGAATCGCGATGAAACCGAGCAAAAAACGGGTAATCGGCTTCAGGACCGGCTGAATGACTCGACTGGGGAGCAAGTACTGAAGCAATTGGAGCACGAAAATCTCGATGGAAAAGGCGATAGATACTTCGCGGCGGCCTCTTCATCCCGAGGCCATTTCCAGGTCCTTTTAACGAGTCATACGCCATCCGTCTGATCATCGTCAACGCAATTCCGCTGTCTGTGGATCACCCTTTTGGCTCGTCGAGCCAAAGAATATTGACAAGAGGATTTCTCATGCGAGATCCCCCAGCAGCGCCAACATTTGTTCACCCGTCGAAGCCTCGGACGGTTCTACTGCGGGAAGATCGAGTTGCCGTAGCATGGCTTCCCCCTTTTCGAAGGGGCAATATCGTTCCCAGCGCGCGACCAGTTTTTGAAAATCCTCGTTTCGCAATCCGTCCGCAATGGTTGTGTAGCGCGCGGCCAGATGGGCGGGATTCGCGGCAATCAGACGCGCATGACACCGCGCAGCGACCTCGGGCCACCCGGCACGACAGGCTTCGACTCCGGCCAGTAGCAGGAACCGATCGCAGACTTGCGACTGATGTCGTTGTTCAGAAATGACCGCCAACTGGACATAAACAGTCATCGCTGCTTCGTGGTCGCGCATGAAACGCCTCACTGGAAATGAATGACATCATCAGGCCACAGCCAATTCAGTACGGAATCCGCAAGGAATCATACGCAAGTTCGACACCGGCGGGGAGCCGGGCATTGGTCGAGGTATAATCCAGATAGTGCGAGACATGGGTCAAATAGGTTTTTCCGGGCCGAACACGTTCGACCACTTCCAGTGCTTGCGGGATGCCAAAATGGGTCGCATGCGGCTGGTCACGCAAGGCATCAACGATCAGCACCTCTAACCCTTCAAGTAGCGGCCAACTTTCGTCGGGGATCAAGCTGACATCCGTGCAAAAGGCGACGTTACCGATCCGAAAACCCAAGACAGGAAGTCGGCCATGCATCAAACGAATCGGTTGAATCCGTTCCCCCAGCACTTCGAATGGCTCGAGGCCGATCCGCTGAAATTCGAGCAGCGGGATCGCACCATGATGCAGGTCGTTGGCGGATTGATTGAAAGCATAAGAAAAACAAGTTCGAATCTGCTGTTCCACATTCTCTTCGCAATGCAAAACCACAGAACGTTCCATCCGGTAACCAAACACACGCAAATCATCGAGTCCGAACAAATGGTCTGCATGACCATGAGTATACAGCACCGCTTCGACCAGATCGATTTTTTCACGCAGGAGTTGTATCCGCAATTCCGGAGACGTATCAATCAGAAACGTCCCCTGCGGCGTCCGAATGGCAACCCCCGTTCGGGTCCGATGATTCCGAGGTTCTGTCGACTCACAGACCTCGCAATGACAGCCAATAACGGGTACGCCATGGCTGGTTCCGGTTCCCAGCAAAATCAACTCGCGTTCAGACTGGAAAGGCATGGGGATTCATCTCGAAGACGGCTGGCGGCCACGTTTTTTTCGCGGGATCGCGGTTTTTCTTCGCGAGGCCGCAGTTTTTCTCAGTGTACCAGACTGGCTGTTTCCCGATAGTATTCACCCCGAAGACCAAGTCAGTCCCCCCCCACAATGTCTTGAAACGCATTGACCGTGACAAGAGGCGATGAAATGACGGAACCGACATCTCATCGCCGCGATTTTCTCTCGGGTCGGGCCGTGCGAACCGCGATCGAACACGCGGGAGGAGAACTCGCGGAAGAACTGCTGCGTCGGGAAATTCCCGCACGCGGCCCCACCTTGCTGCTTCGTACCACCGCCATGGCTTGCGACTTTGACGTGATGGTCAATCCACATGGTCCCGCCGATCAACTGGAAGCCGCTTCGGCAGCACTCGATCTCGTCCACGAACTCGAACAACAACTGTCGGTCTACCGTCCGGACAGTGAACTGAGCCAGCTCAATCAACGGGGGCTCGCAGGTCCCGTCACGGTCGAACCAGCATTATTCGAGCTGCTGCTGCGAGCCAAACGGCTCAGCGAACAGACCGCGCAGGCCTTTGATCCCTGTGCCGGAGCCTTGATCCAGTTGTGGCGCGATTGCCGCCTTGAAGCCCGCATTCCGACTCAAGACGAAGTTCAACAGGGGCTGACCCGCTGTGGTCTGGCCAATGTCCGGTTTGATGAACCGACAAAATCGATTGGCTTCAATCCACCGGGGGTGCAATGGAATCTGGGAGCCATTGGAAAAGGGTATGCCGTCGATCGCGCCTGTGCGTTGCTGCAGGAACGGGGCGTCTCGGATTGGCTGGTGCATGGGGGACGAAGCAGTATCCGAGCGCACGGAAGCCATGCCGACCATGCTGGCTGGCCGGTCGGACTGAGGAATCCCTTGCTGCCGGATAAACCCTTTGCAACGCTCGTACTGAGAAATCAGGCTTTGGCGACCAGTGGGACTGCCGTCCAATGGTTTCGCCATGAAGGCCGCCGTTACGGTCATATTCTTGATCCTCGCTCGGGTTGGCCGGTAGAATCATTGTTATCCGTGAGTGTCATCGCACCCGATTCGGCGATGGCCGATGCGCTTTCCACCGCTTTTTTTGTGTTGGGAGTCGAAAAGAGTCTCGCGTGTTGTGATAATCTTCCCGAGGCGGTTGGAGTGATATTTTTCCCGCTGCCAAAGAAGGGTCAGACCCTGGAGCCGATTCTGCATCAGATTGCTGTGGAAGACTTGTATCCTAACTGACTGCGATGGTTCGCTGTCCGCCCTGGTTTTGAATGGAAAGAGATCCCGAGTGTCGTCAGACCTGCGTAAAATTTCCTGGCTCGCAGTTGCCCTGTTAGTGGTGCTGCGGATTTCCATTGGCTGGCACCTCTTTTATGAAGGGCTCTGGAAACTGGGAACGCAAAAAACGGCGACTCCCTGGACCGCAGAAGGCTACCTGAAAAACTCAACCGGTCCGCTCCGCACAACCTTCCGCAAGATGACCGGCGACGAGAACGACCTCAAGTGGCTTGATTACGACACCATGTCGGCCAAGTGGGATACGTGGCGAGATCGCTTCGTCAAGCACTATAAGGTCGAGCAAAACAAAGTCGACCGCCTGCTGGATGGCCCTGAAGCGGGTTTCAAAGTCGCTCTGTCCGAACTTCCCGCCGGCTTCGACTTTGAAGAAGCGGTCAAGGGGGCGGGTGTCGCCAAGGGTGCGATTAAATATGACGAGAAAAACAAACAGCTGGAGGTGGATGGAAAACTGCATCTGCTCCCCTCGGAACAAGCAAAATTGCTCGAGGCAATCAATAGCGCCAAAGCCAAATCCGATCAGGAAGCCTCGTTTCAAAATCTGTTGAAAGCCCTCTCGACCGTCTCTAAGCAATCCTCAAGGCTCTCTTACCGCGAGCGACTTGCCGCCATGCTGAAAGGGGATCCTGAACGTGTCGGGATTGTGCAAAAAGCCAAGAAAGAGGGGGACCCTGATCAAGTGGTTGTCGTGGGGGAGGTCAAGTACTACCAAGATTTGATCGCTCGTTACGAAGCCAACTACGCCAAAGCCAAAACCAAGTTCGAATGGGATCACCTCGAACGACAGTGGTGGGACTTGCAAAAGACCCGCCGGACTCTGGTTGGTCCCGTGCAGTCGCTGGAAAAGGATCTCCATGACGAGGCCAGCAAACTCCTCTCGCCCGAACAACTCGCCGCAGGTCCGGTCCCTGCCGCCGTGACCGAAATGAGTCAGATCAATTCGCGGACGATGTGGTCGCTGACGATTTTTGGACTATTATTGATTCTAGGGCTGTTTACACGCCTCTCGGCCCTGGGGGCTTCAGGTCTGCTGCTGTTGTTTTACTTAGCGATGCCCCCCTGGCCTGGTGTGCAAGAAATCCCCAGTGTCGAACATAATTTGTTTGTGAATAAGATCTTCGTCGAACTGATGGCGCTCTTGGCCATTGCCGCGATGCCCTCTGGCAAATGGTTTGGGCTGGATGCTGCCGTCTCGGCCCTGTTGAACCGTCGAAAGAAACCGGAAAAAGCCTGACCGTTTTTGATTCTGTCCCCTGAAAACTATCCACTTTCGCTGTTTATCGCTACTCATAAGGAGCTCGCACCATGCAACTTACTCCCGAACAGGAACGACTGGGCAAAGACAACTTCCATGAAGCGGTCGCATTTACGCGGCGCGGATTTCTCGTTGGAGCCGCTGCGGCGGTCCCGACACTCGGAGCCGCTTACTTCGGGTACGAGTCCCTCAAAGGTGATCCGATTAAAGTCGGCTTCATCGGTACCGGCGATGAAGGGTCTGTACTGCTGACTCAGCATCCCCCCGAATATATGGAGATTGTCGGGATCGCGGATTTGCGTGCCAAAAATCGGGTTCGCGCCCTGCAAGGGGACGGCGACGAGATTCGCTGGGGCTTGATTCGCAAGCTCGGTGCCGCCAAAGCCCAGAAGGTCAACCTCTACCGAGACCATAAGGAATTGCTGCAAAAGCATCCCGAGATTGAAGCGGTCATCATCGCAGTGCCGCTCTGTCAACATGCACAGGTTGCCATCGATTGCCTCAAGGCGGGAAAGCATGTCCTCTCCGAAAAACTGATGGCCCACTCGGTCATGCAGTGTAAAGAAATGATCCGCGTCGCCAAGCAGGAAAACAAACTGCTCGCCGTCGGCCATCAGCGTCATTACAACGTGCTTTATGATAACGCCAATGCCCTGATTCAGAACGGTATGCTGGGTGACCTCAAGTTCATCCGGGCTCAATGGCATCGCAATAATAGCTTTCCCGGTAGCGATAGCTGGCGACCAGGGGGTTACACCAAGGAATCATTTGCAGCCAAGTTCCGGCAAGACATTGAAGGCCTGACCGATCACGCCAAGGAAAAGGCGATCACCAACCTGGACGAATTCCTGTCGACCGAGTTCGGCTATCCTTCGATGGAACGATTGATCAACTGGCGGCTTTACAACAATACCGGCGGGGGATTGATGGCCGAACTGGGAAGCCATCAACTCGATGCAGCCAGCATCTTCCTCAACAAAGTTCAGCCGATTGCCTGCTTTGGTTATGGCGGCAAAAACTATTATGGCGTGAAAGGGATCGGCTCACCCGACCAGCAGGTGGATGATCGCGATATCGATGACCAAGTCTTCATGACCTTCGAATTTCCCGGCAAGCATTATGCTGAGGACAAAAACGATGTCTGTATCGTGACCTACTCGTCCATCAGCACCAATCGCAGCGAGCCTTACGGCGAAACTGTCTTCGGTAGCCGAGGGACATTAATCATGAAGCAGGAACTCGAAGCGATCCTCTACAAGGAAGCGACCGGTGCATCCAAGGGTGGGATTGATCAGCGGCTGTATGCGATCGAAGGGAGCGACGGGCAGCCGGCCCTTGCCGCCAGTGCCAGCCTCGGCCCCTCCAAGGCGGCGGCCGTCGCCGATGTCGGCAAGGTGAGTCGTGGCTACACCGAAGAGATGGAACATTTTGCGTTCTGTATTCGGAATTTTGGCAATAACCCCGCCGAAGCACCGCTCCGTTGTCCCGGCAAGCAAGGGATGAAAGACGCGATCATGGCACTCAGTTCAAACCTCGCCATGAAGCACAGAAAACGGATCGTGTTCAAAGACGAATGGTTCAACCCAGACAGCGACCTCGTCCCTGAAACCGACCCTGAAATCATCGGTTGAAAGAGCTCGCGGGAATTCCCGTGGTCCTTGCGCATTTCCCTTAATCGCGTTGGTTCAAACACGGCATCAGAGTTCTCTCTGGTGCCGTGTTCGTTTTCAGGATGCAGTCTCCTCGCAAGACTGCTAGTTCATCGCGAGGAACCATCAACCATCAACCATCAACCATCAACCATCAACCATCAACCATCAACCATCAACCATCAACTGAAAACTGAAAACTGAAAACTGAAAACTGAAAACTGAAAACTGAAAACTGAAAACTACCTACCCATAAATCTCTTGAATCGGTTTTCCCGTCGCAATCGCAATCGGACGATCGGTCGCGTCAGAAAAGTGATTGGCCGGGTTGATCCCGAGCGACGAGAACAGGGTGGCGGCGACATCACCCGGCGAGAAAGGGGTTGTCTCGGGATACGCACCGATCCGGTCCGAGGAACCGACAAGCTGCCCTCGTCCCACCCCCGCCCCTGCCATCACGATCGAATAGACCGCCGCCCAGTGTTTTCGACCCGGAGAACTGCCGGCAAAGTTGGGCTCAGGAGCCACACGGGGTGCCCGCCCAAACTCACCCAAACAAATGACCAGCGTCGAATCGAGCAGTCGGCGTTGCTGTAAATCCTCTAACAAGGCCGAAAAACTGATGTCGAAGCGGGGCAGTAAGTGGTTTTTCATCGAATCAAAGATGTCATTGTGTGTGTCCCAGCCATACGCGTCGGTCACCCCCGACGCGGTATCCTGCCCCCGAATGCTTTGATTGAGAAACACCGTAATTAGCGGGACTTCCGCTTCCACCAGTCGCCGCGCCAGCAGACAGGCCTGCCCCGAACGAAATCGTCCGTAACGATTTCGAACCGGATCAGGCTCTTGCGACAAATCAAACGCCTGTCGACAACGTGGGGACGCCAGCAGCGAATGAGCCTGTCGGTAGAGCTCCCCCATGGCCATCGTCGATCGGTCACCCTCAAACTGACGCCGCGTTCGATCGAACGCGTCCAACAGCGTCGTTCGCGCTGACTGGCGGACGAGTGGCAATTCGGGGAGTGGGTCGAGCCCATCCAGAATCATGGAGGGCTCGGTCACATCACCGACGGTTAATGGTTCGTACGAGCGACCCAGAAACCCACCGTACTGTCCCGGTGACGGAACATCCGGAATCAAAACCGGGCCATTCAAGTGAATCGCCGAATAAGGAAAATTCTGTGTCGGCCTGATGCGCTGCAAGATCGCCCCCAAAGCGGGGGCATCTTCAGGACGGGGAGGAAAGTTCGAAGACTTGCGCGGATGGAATTGTCCGGTGAGCGACAAATAGAGGGCGGATCCGTGATCGAGATCATCATGCGACATGCTGCGGATGATCGTGAATTGATTCGCCAGCCGGGCCAGTCGCGGCATGTGCTCACACAGACGCAACCCCGGCACCGAGGTGGCAATCGAGGCGAACTCGCCGCGAATGCTGTCTGGTGCGTCGGGTTTCGGATCCCAGGTATCGAGCTGACTTTGACCACCACTGGCGCACAAGACAATCACACTTTTCGCTCGACCAAATCCCGCCGGACGATCAGAATTTGGGATCGCGTTCGCCGCCAGCCGCCGGGCCTGAGGGGACAGGGAACCGGCACCCAGCCCTAACCCGGCCAGCGTGCCGATCCGCAGCCATTCTCTCCGGTCGAGACCCGGTCGGCGGGAACGGTCACCAGACCCTGTCAGGAATCGGAGCGACATCATCGGACCTCACGCGGGGAAATCCACGACCGAACCCCCCGCCGGTCGAAACGGCAGTTAGGCTCTACGAAATCACTTGTGTCAGTCCAGATTGACATGTTCGATTCGCTTAAGCAAAAACCTCGGTGATCACTTCACCTTCATTGACCGAAGCCCGTTCGGGCCGCCCTTGCAGCTTGTAGATCAGTTCGGTGTGATCCAGCCCAAGAGCGGCCAGGATTGTGGCGTGCAGGCTGTGAACATGGACCGGGCGTTCGATGGCATGCATGCCGAAATCATCCGTCGCACCGATCACCTGTCCCCCTCGCACGCCCCCCCCCGCCATCCACATAGTGAAACCATAAGGATTATGGTCGCGGCCATCCCCTTTTTCACTCATCGGCGTCCGGCCAAACTCGCCGCCCCAAACCACCAGCGTCTCGTCCAGCAGACCCCGCTGCTTCAGATCCCGTAACAGAGCCGCAATCGGCCGATCGGTGGCCCCACAATGTTCCGTGTGATTCTGCTCGATCTTCGCATGCGCATCCCATTTGCTTCCTGACCCCGAATAGAGCTGGATAAAGCGGACACCTCGTTCAACCAGTCGCCGTGCCAGCAGGCAGTTCTGTCCGAACCCCTTGGTCCGTTTATCGTTTAAGCCATACGCCTCGTGAGTTTCCTGGGTCTCTTGTGTCAGATCGACCGCTTCAGGCGCGTGCGATTGCATCTGAAACGCCAGCTCATACGACGAAATCCGCGCTTCCAGTTCAGTGTCCCCCTGGCGGCGAGCCAGATGGTCCCGATTCAATTGATTGATGTAATCCAGCTTCTGTCGCTGACGTTCGGTGCTGATTTCTGCCGGAGGATTCAGATGCAGGATCGGATGCGGCCCCGCAAGAAATTTGGTCCCCTGTTGACCCGCCGGCATAAAACCGGAACCCCAAACCCGATTCCCACCCGGTGGTTCACGGTCACTGTCGAGCAACACCACAAACCCCGGTAAATTCCGATTTTCGGAAGCGAGACCATAATGGACCCACGCACCCAGACTCGGGCGTCCGGCCAGAATGCTGCCGGTATTCATCTGCGTCACGCCACCGACATGGTTCAGCGCATCCGACTTGCACGAACGGATCACGCACAGATCATCAGCAAAATCACCAACCAGGGGATACCAGTCCGAGACCGGCAACCGACTTTCCCCGCAGAGCTTCCATTTTCGGCGTGAGGCAAGCAGCCCATTCTCACTGACACCCATCGGAGTAATCACCCGCTTGATGGATGGGGGAAGTGGCTTCCCGGCAAACTCATTCACCAACGGTTTCGGATCGAACGTATCCAGGTGACTCGGTCCGCCATCCATAAACAGGAAGATGACACTTTTGGCTTTTCCCAGCACATGGGGACGAAGAGGTGGGGTCGTCGCCCCCAATGCGGGTTTTTGCTCGCTTGCCAGCAGTCCTGCCAACGCGATCGCACCAAAACCACCACCGGTGCGACACAAAAAATCGCGTCGAGATGTCACCGATTGGAAATGAGGAACAGCATGAGCGGACATAAGAGACCTCAACAGAATGCCACCAATCGACTTCTCGATCCTCATGATACCATCACTCGCAGTCGCTTCCAGCCTTTTGAGGAAGGAATCTGAGCGTAAACTGGTGATTTTCCCCCGGTGCTTACTTGGTCCCCAGGGCTTGCAGGCGGGCCGCAATCATCATTTGGAAGACAAAACAGACCAGAGCCGTCAAAACCCAGACAATGATGGTCGCCGTCAGCTTTCCCCACTCCCCCTGAAACGAGCTGCTGGTGCCAAAAGCGAGAAATACGAGTTGCCAGACCGGACAACACGTCGAGACCGGCCCCATCAAAAAGAATGCCAAGGGGAGTGCCCCCCATTTGACGAACAAGCTGAGCAGGGCGATCAAATGCAGAAAAATCAGAAACACCATCATCCCCGACCAGAAACCAGGCTCGATCAGGATTTTCATCGAATTGGCCAAGCGATTTTCGGGGACCAAACAGGCAGACATCGCCAGGCAAAGTAGCGCCGGTGCCAGTCCCATCAGGCAGCCAATCGCCTTCGAATATCCCATATAGGGGATGGAGCGGGGGAGCATCAGCAGTGATGACATGGTCTGCAGACGGATCTCTTCTTGAAAAATCCGCGATGCAAACAGACTCGCCTCCAGGACCACGGCGAAAACCATACAGCCGAAATAAATCCTGCCACTATCATCATGTCGAATGCCCAGCCAATTTCCCGAGTACATCGACGATCCCACGATGGCGACCAACAGCAGAATGTAAGCCAGCAGCTTGCCAACAAACAACGAATAACCTCCCCCGATAAACTGAAAATCTTTCCAGATAAAAGGGTTGGACCAACAGCGACCAGGACTTAAGAATCGAACTTGGCTGGTCGATTTCTGCAGCGCCCCGCGCGAGGCTCCACCCGAGGCCGCGTTGTTGACCATCGGGCCAAACAGCAACCAGGCAAGCCCGAAACAGAATACGCCACACACCACGTTGGAAATCACTTGTTTCGACAAAATCGCCTGGTTAAATCCAGTCTGCATCACCGACTGCATCTGATAGAAAACACACGATTCCTCTATCCATTCAAGTGACGTAATGATCAGATTTTTCCACCAGATGGATTTCCTCCAACCCCCATTTTCCAGCTCGATCTGCCCCCACTTCGCGAACCCCGGCAGCAAGGCATGGATCACCAGTATGATCGTGGTAAAGCCGGACGCAATTCCCCCACGCTGAAAGAGGACGGAAGAGACCAGCGCCAAATTCGCCAACAGCACCGTAAATGCCAGCACGCTGACATAGGCCGCCAGAATCTGGTCGGTCGTCACCCCTCCTAACGTCACCGCGAGCAGCATGAAGGGAAACTGCACAACCAGTAACAACATCACCTGAATCAGACGACTGGTCGATTTCCCCAACAGAATGCCGATGTGATTGAGCCCCGCCATCTGGAGCAGACCGAGAGTCTCTTCTTCCTTCTCTTCCGTGATGGCCGTCGAAAAATAGCCAATCCCAGCACACGTAATAAACAGGAGGTTCAGCCAAGCGATACTCGAAAAAAAGTTCAGCCCCGGTGCACCAATAAAAGCACTTTGAAACGTCGCGGAGAGCATCGAGAGATAGATAAACCCGACAAACGCCAGACGAAACAGGTGGTTCTGCAACTGACGGGCATCCAGCCGCAAGGCACGCGTCAACAGGGCAATCAGGCCGTAATACATGAGCAAACTCGAAAAAGGGGGTCCGCTTGAAATTGACTGAATCGTTCCATCAGGTCGTTCATCAACAGCACATCAAGCCTTATTTGACACCCTTGGTGGTCAGATCCATAAACGCATCGTTGAGATGTCGCTTGTCTTCCGTAAATCCCACAATCGGAGCCCCCAGTTCCAGTAGCCCCTTCAATAAGGTGTTCGTATCGGTCTCGGTCCAGTCATAGGAAACGCGATAGTCCGGGTGACCCTCGACCTGATCGACATTCACCACCCCCGGCAATCCTTTGATCCGATCAATGATCCCCTCGATCACCGACCCGAAAGTGACACGCCAGGTAGGATGCTCGTTGGTCGAGGTCTGCAGGCCACTCATCGACCCGCTGTACATCACCTTCCCCTTGTCGATAATCGTGACCGCATCACAAAGCTCTGCCAGCTCGGGAAGAATGTGTGAGCTAATAAAAATGGTCTTTCCCATTGAGCGCAAAGCCTTGAGAATCTCCATCAGCTCGATGCGAGCCCTCGGGTCCAGCCCCGAAGCGGGTTCGTCCAACAGCAGCAAGTCGGGGTCATTCACCAGCACGCGGGCGAGACTGGTCCGCTGCTGCATCCCCCGCGACAGTCCGCTGATCAAGTCATTTTTCCGACCCTCCATGTCGGTCAGAGCCAACACTTCATCAATCACACGGGTCCGCCGTGCAAAGGGCAACCCGTAGGCGGCAGCGAAGAAATCGAGATACTCATAAACGGTCATCTGCCGATAAGTACTAAAGTGGTCGGGCATGAACCCAATTTTACGCCGAACCATCTTCTGCTCGTCAACCACGTCGTGCCCAAAGACCTTCACGATACCGAACTGGGGCCGCAGCAACGTGCAGATGATCTTGAGTGAGGTCGTCTTGCCAGCCCCATTCGGTCCGACAAAACCATGCAGTGATTGCGGCATCACTTTAAAATGAACATGATCAAGGGCGCGTCGGCCCTTGAACGAATGAACAACGTCATCGACTTCAATGACGGGGGTCTGAGAACTGCCGGTTGTCAAACTGCTCATGGAGAGACTTTCGGGGATTGGAGTAGAAAGTGATCGGTTCAACCCGGTTTATTTCACATCGTCGGTCGAGGGCGTGAGATCGTCGGTCGACAGCGTGATGCTGTAAAGAACGCGACCATCCTGATTTCCCAGTCGCGGATTCTGCACCGCGAACTCACTCGGCATTTTCGCGTACAAAAAGATGCGGAGTAGATTTGGTCCCATCCGCAACTTTGCGGCTTCGGTTTCGCGACTGACGTTCAGGCTGCGTGATAACAGCAGTTCAAACATTTGTGAGTACCGTTCGGAAACGGTGACCTGATTATTCGCATAGTTGTACGGGTATCCTCCCCCATATCCATAGGGATCTTGATTGGACTTCAGCTGAACTTGCAGCACCCCCTGGACACTTCCAATCTGATTCGACAACACCAGTTTTTGATCTTGCCATTGCAAGAGATAAAACGAATTGCCAATCAATAAATACTGTCTTTCGACGTCGGCAGGCTTTAACCCCACCACATTCAATTCGAGTTTGCTGAGTTGATCCCCTTGAAATTCAATGGACGAGATTTTGAGCTGGGGTCCCGCAAACGGAATCTTGGTCCGAGTCGCCAATTCGCGATTCGAGAAGGGGGGAATGTCGACCTTAAAAAGCGCCTCGGCACCATTATTGATCAATCCCTTCACCTGTTCCGTTTCGTTACAGGTGGAATAGAGCGAGCCAAATCCCTGGTGACGAAGTTCATAGTCGGCCCCTCCAGTCACGAAGATATTCGACCAGCTGGAAACATCCATTTGCCCGTCGGGTAACGGCGAGGCAAACGCGACCGTATGGACTGCGGTCGCTTCACCATAGCCACGCTGTCCGACATACGAAAACATCAGGCTGAATAAGCCGACAGTGCCAAGTAACCCTGCGTACACGACCCGAAAATCAGACCATTTTTTCCCCAGCAGATAACAACCCGGAAAGATCAAAACGATATACGCCCAGAACATCAGATGCAGCAGCACCCAGTTGTGATTCGGTTTCGTCATCTGCTTGAGCTGACTTAGGAATGAAGTCGATTTGAAGGGGTCGGTCCCCTCGTTGTAGTTCGTGTTGAATTTGGACGAAACGAGCACCTTCTCTTCCACCTGATCCACATCCTCATCGTCTTTGTCGGCATTCGCTCCCGGAGGATTCTTGGGAAGTCCGACACAGATCTGGCGAAAGTCGGCTTCACTCAGTTGCGTGCGACTTAATGCCACTCGAAGAATTCGTCCCGATCCATACGTCTGATTATCCAGAGGTGCCTTCAGAATTGACATGGAATTGGCGAAATCCGGAAACTTGCCGCTCGGTTCTTGCAGCACCACCGCGGTCCCGCCCCGATAGATCCAATCCAGAAAGGACTGCCGCCGCGTTTCTTCCCAACGAGGAACGTGATCTAGCGCGACCAGTTGCAAGGCGTCGGTCGCGGTTACGAATGGGGGAAATAAATTATCGGGGTGATGGAACTTGATCCAGCCCCCTTTTGCCGAAAGACTGTTGGGATCGTCAAGAATAATTCGCTGATACTTCGCAATGCGCGGCTCAGGAAAATCAAAACTTCCCCCTGGATACGAAAGTCTCCAGTTTTCACTGCTGTTGATACTTCCGCTCGCGATGTAGGGGTAAAATTGAACCCATCGGGCGGAATTCGGAGCCAGCGTCAACGGTTCGACAATCGTTGCATCAACACTCCCCGCACCACCGAGTCTCTTCCGGAGAAAGAGATCTCCAACAAACGGCTGCGGAGTGGGGTTATTGATCAGAACCGAGAGCACGTTAAATCGATGTGGGGCCACTTTGCCGTTGAAACCCCATTTGAAATCCGAAACATCAATCGCCAGAGCGACCGATGTCAGGCTCAACCACGAGAGCATCAATGCGAAGACCCCGATCAACCCGGAAAACCAGGTCGACTCGCCAGACCTCGAAATCCGGCTGACCGACCGATTGCTTGCAGCACCGCTGTTCATCGCCTGCCCTCCCCCTCGACGTGACGCCGCCACGAAATTCCTGTTGCATTCTCTTGCGGATGGTAACGGCCTGCAAGGAGCAAGACCCCTTCTCAAGGCATTCTGTCTGAACAGAAATACGATGACGATTAGAACGAAAAAAGGGAACTGTCCGCCACCGGAAAATAAAACCGCGACCAGTAGGGCTTTTTCCCCGTCTGGCGGGTGGTTAACCTTGTGTCTCGACCGCTGCTGGTACAGGATCCTGCCAGATCTGCTGCAGCAACGGGCGGCGGAAACGTTTTTTTACCTTCGACCTTTTACTCTCGACCAAGGAACCTGACGGATGTCTGCTGAAGTGGAACTGCTGGAATTGAGCCGAAAATTGCTGACCTCGATTGATGCCGGTGACTGGAAGACGTACGTCTCGTTGTGTGACGAGTCGATTACGTGCTTCGAACCCGAAGCGTTAGGTCACCTGGTCGCCGGGATGCCCTTTCATCAATTCTATTTTGATCTCCCCGGCACCCCGACCAAGCCCGCGAAGCAGTCGTCGATCGCCTCGCCCCATGTTCGCCAGATGGGTGATGCTGCGGTGGTGTCGTATGTCCGTGTCGTGCAGAAACTGGATGGGTCTGGTGCTCCGCTCTCGACCGCAGCCATGGAAACCCGCGTCTGGCAAAAAACCACCGCAGGCTGGAAGCACGTTCATTTTCACCGAACCCCCTGCTGATCAGGGCCGCGTAAACGAGGGATCACAACGATCGCGACCCTGCGTTGATCCCTCGTGTTCGCCGCGATCCTCTTGGTTCGCCCGACCGCTTCATCGGTTCAACCACAAACCCAGTGCGCAGGATATAAACACTTAACGCTGCTGGCGATTTGTGATCCATACCCGTTTCAAAAATGCGAAGATTTTGAACCACGAATCGAACGAATAACACGAATCGAAGCAGAAGAAATACTAAAATTCCAAAAACGGACTTGCGCAGTTGATGATTGTCTTAATTAAATAAAGCAAACGAGCCACGCCGCAGATTTGCCGGACTCTTTCTTCTCACTTCAACTGAAATTCTCTGCAAACATCAACCCCGTGCGCGAGCTCGCTTCAAACGGAGACTTGATTCCATACACCTCGCCAAGTTCCCTTTGCCAAGCTCGCTTTGATTGCAAATCCCGAGGGCTCAACGCCACGCACTGGGTTTGTCGTTGAACCCTCGGATTCACCTCAACTCTTTCCCACCGTAAACCGTGTCCCCGACCGCAATCAGGCCAGGATGTCGGTCACGATTTTGCCGTGAACGTCGGTCAGACGGAAGTCGCGACCTTGAGCCCGGTAGGTTAACTTTTCGTGGTTGATCCCCAGCAGATGCAGGATCGTGGCGTTCAGGTCATGCACGTGAACTGGCTTTTCCGTGATGTTGTAACTGAAGTCGTCGGTCTCGCCATGCACGATTCCCGGCTTGATCCCGCCTCCCGCCATCCACATCGTGAAGTTGCGAGGATGGTGATCGCGGCCGTAATTGTCGTTCGTCAACGATCCCTGACTGTAGACCGTCCGACCAAACTCGCCCCCCCAGACCAATAGCGTATCTTCGAGCATCCCACGCTGTTTCAGGTCCTTGATCAATGCGGCACAAGGCTGATCCGCCACTTTCGTTAACTGACGAATCGATCCAGGCAGACCACCATGATGGTCCCAGCCGCGCAAAAAGACTTGCGTGAAGCGAACGCCTCGCTCGGCCAGTCGTCGTGCCATCAAACAGTTGTACGCAAACGAACCGGGTTGCGAGACTTCAGGGCCGTACATGTCAAGAATATGTTTAGGCTCTTTCGAAATGTCCGCCAGATCCGGGACCGAGGTCTGCATCCGGAACGCCATTTCGTACTGTGCAATCCGTGCCGAAATCTCGGGATCACCGATCTCTGACAGTCGTTCCTGATTAAGCTCACCCAATCCATCCAGCATCTGGCGGCGAACATCGCCACTGACACCCGGAGGATTCGAGAGATACAGCACGGGGTCACCCGATGAACGCATCGACACACCAGCGTGCTTGGTCGGCAGGAAGCCCGAGGCCCACATGCGGGAAAACAGGGCCTGATTCGCTCCACCCGAAGCGAGCCGCGAAATCAGCACCACAAACGAAGGGAGGTCATCGTTCGGGCTACCAATCCCGTACGAAAGCCAGGCCCCCAGCGACGGACGCCCCGGAATTTCGCTCCCGGTGGTGATGAAAGTAATCGCCGGATCGTGATTGATCGCATCCGTATGCATCGACTTGATGATACAGATATCGTCTGCGACCCCCGCCATTTCTGGCAGTAACTCGCTGATCCAGGCACCATGCTTGCCATGCTGGGCAAATTTGAAGATCGAGGGGGCGACCGGAAAACGGGCCTGACCCGAGGTCATGGTCGTGATCCGCTGTCCGTTCCGAACCGACTCGGGCAAATCCTTATCGAAGTACTCGCCCAATTTGGGCTTATAATCCCAAAGATCCAACTGCGATGGACCGTCAGCCATAAACATCCAGATGATCCGTTTGGCCTTCGGGGCATGATGCAGGGCCGGCATCATGCCAAAGGTCTGCCGATCACCCCCCGCCGCCAGATCCCCCGCGAAGATGCTGGGATTCATGCAGGCCCCGAGCGCCGCCGCCCCGAGGCCTGTGGCAGACCGGCCAAAAAAGTGCCGTCGAGTCATCGCCAATTTGTATTCAAGAAATGGGTCCATGGTCGATTCCTCTTCTTTTTCGAGTTAATCCCGTGACGCCAACCGTCGGTCGAGGTAACGGGTTCGATGCTGTGTACCGAAACGTGATTTCGCGGGATGAGCCAACAATCGACTCATCCGCATCATGAAACAATGAATAAAACGGATTATCTCGTAATGGTCTCATCCAGGTTAATCAGCAGGTTGGCGATCATGGTCCAGGCCGCATACTCGCCCGGTTCCAGCGTCGCGTCACGTGGTGTGTCCCCGTAAGCGAGCAGTTTATCCGCAGCCGGTTTGTCTGCCTGAAAAAAGGCGGTCTGCTTTTCCAATGTCTTCTTCAGGACCACCATTTCCCGTGGCGAAGGGGGACGAGCGGTCATCCAGCGGAATCCATAGGTCAGACGTTCTTCGGGAGTCGCTCCCCCTTCTCGCAGCATCCGTTCGGCCAGCTTGCGTGCGGCATCGATGTACTGTTTGTCGTTCATCAAGGCCAACGCCTGCAGTGGCGTATTGGTTCGAGGTCGGCGGACCGTACAGTTCTCGCGTGAGGGGGCATCGAAGGTGGACATCGATGGGGGAGGAGCCGTCCGCTTCCAGAAGGTATACAAGCTGCGACGATACAGCGATTCCCCCGCATCCGCCTTGAAATCGCGAGTGTTACTCCCGACGAATGCCACCGCTTCCCAAATCCCTTCCGGCTGATACGGCTTGACGCTCTTGCCACCCGCGCGTTCAACCAGCAGCCCGCTGGAAAACAGAATCGAATCCCGAATCACCTCGGCGTCATAACGGAAGCGGGGACCACGAGCCAGCAGCTGGTTCTCGGGGTCACGGGTCAGTAGCGCCGGAGAAACTTTCGTCGCTTGCCGGTACGTTCCCGACATCACCATGAACTTGTGCATTCGTTTCACGTCCCAGCCGGTCTGGATGAACTCGGTCCCCAGCCAATCCAGCAGTTCCGGGTGCGTCGGCCAAGTCCCCTGTGCCCCGAAATCCTCGGCGGTTTTAACGATCCCCGTCCCGAAGAACTGTTGCCAATACCGATTCACAATCACGCGTGAGGTGAGCGGATGATTGGGGGAAACCAGCCATTTGGCCAAACCAAATCGATTGTTGGGAACCCCCTCTGGCAGCGGCGGCAACGCCGACGGAACTCCGCGTTCCACCTGTTCGGCCTTCTTATCATAAGCACCACGCACCAGCACAAAGGCCTCGCGCGGCTGTGGCAGATCTTCACTCACCATCGTTGCGGGGATCGAGGCATCCACCTCTCCCTTCTGCTTGTTTACTTCGGCAATCTTCCCCTGCAGGGCGGCATACGTCGCACGGGTCCCGGTATTCACATTCTGCAGGAAGTACTCACGCAGTTGCTTTTGCTGGTCTGGGGTCCGCTTG
>CAMBQP010000114.1 GCA_945869955.1 Schlesneria paludicola DSM 18645 | reverse complement strand
AATACACCCAGTGTGGCACCTTCGAAGCCTGTTGCGGTTGCCAATGAACCGCGTGTCGAAATGGACATGAAAGATCTGGTGAAGCGGATCGAAAAATCGGTGGTTCGCATCATCGTCAAGAGCGACCAGGGGGCGAGTATCGGGAGTGGTTTTGTCATTGATTCCGATGGAAGCATCATGACCAATTATCACGTGATCGAAGGGGCCAATTCTGCGGAAGTCGAGTTTGAAAATGGGGAAAAAGCGACAGTCATTGGCTTTACGACCATCGACACCGAACGGGATATCGCGATCATTCGTATCGAAAAGGATCCCGCCACGCTGCACGGGGTGCGGGTCGCGAACACGCTGCCGGAAAAAGGGGAAAAAGTCGCGGCCTTCGGTGCGCCACGTGGGCTTTCTTTCACTGCTTCGGATGGAATTATTTCGGCAATCCGTGCGACCCCCGAATTTAGTGCCCGAGAAAAGGGGATCTACCTCCAAACGACGACACCGATTTCACCCGGCAACAGTGGCGGTCCGCTGGTCAATATGTTCGGAGAAATTGTCGGAGTCAATAGTTTTAAGATGGAGGGAGAGAATCTCAATTTCGCGGTTTCGGCAACAGACATTCGTGATGTGATCGCGAATCGAGGGACCGAGGTGACACCGATTTCTCCCACATCATTGAAACGAGTCTTCACCGAGAAAAATCCCTTCTCACGTGCGGAGAATCTGGCGGGGACCGAGCGGGGAACGCTGCTTTTTGGGCGAATTCGTGACGCCGTGATTATGATGCTTCCCTTCGCCGTCGATCCCTCGGGGAACGTTTCGGCTTTTGTGGAACGGGAAGTTGCCAAAAATCTGATCACCAAAGCCAAATGGACGGAAATCACCCGACGCGAGCAAGTTAAGAAAAGCACCGCAGTTGTCGTGGTCCTGATCTATTTTACGGCGGATCCGAAGAAAAGTCCCAACGCACTCGAATTGATGTGCAAGATTCAAATCGTCGCCAGAGACGTCGATAAGGATGGGTTGGACTTCACCGCGATCGTTTATGACGAGCACAAGTCGCTGGGAAAAATCTCTCCGAATTCCTTGGTGGATGGGAATATACCCAACGGGATGAAGCAGAAAATTCCCGAATTCTTCAGTAAGATCGTTCAGGACTTCCGCAAGGCTCAAAAAACCCAGTAACGCTTCAACCGTCCAAACCACAACCCCTTCAGCTAACGAGCTGAACAGGTTTCGCCGTTTGACAACGGCTTGTGGTTTGACAGCGGTCTCTCAGGACAACACGAGACAGGTATCCGCGTTGATCGATTCCTGCGCAGAGATCACTTCACTTCAGACACCACTTCTGTACAGGCATTACAGTTCATGCCAATTTGGGAAAACCGTGATCGGTTTGTGGAATCGGCTCAAACAGTTTGCACAAACGAGCGTACGTGAACCAGTTTCCGCTTTGAATATTGCTACCGGAATACCTTGATTCATGTGGCCGTTGATTATTGGATGTCTGGCGTCGTCGTTCTGGGTGTCGTTTTTGATGACATTCCTGATGCGCTGGCTTGCGCCCCGAGTCGGTCTGATCGATAAACCGGCCGCTCGCAAGGTGCATGTGATTCCCACGCCGCTGGGGGGGGGAGTCGGCATCTGGTGTGGTGTCGTCTTGCCGCTGATTGCCGCACAATTACTCGTCCTGATCTGGCGTCAAAATCCTCCCGATTGGTTGCCTTTGGAATTAAGACAGCAACTGGAGGGGGCCGCCTATCGGGGGCGGGAACTCTGGGGAATCATCGTCGCTGCAACCATTCTGGCGATCACAGGTCTGATTGATGACCTGCGTCCCTTGTCCTGGAAATTTCGGATATTCCTGCAATTTGGTGTCTCGATTGCCGTCGTGGTTTCGGGGGTCCGGGCCACCGTCTTTCTGGCAAACCCCTGGATTGGTGGTGTTTTGTCCGTTGTTTGGTTTGTCGTGCTGGTCAATTCGTTCAATTTCCTGGACAACATGGATGGGCTGTCCGGTGGCATCGCACTCATTGTCAGCACCATTTTCGCGGTGATGATGTTGAGCAAGCCAGGGGATCCACACTGGTTTGTCGGTGCATTCTTTCTGATTGTGGCAGGGTCCCTGATCGGATTTCTATGCCACAACTGGTCACCCGCACGGATTTTTATGGGAGATGCGGGGAGTTATTTCTTGGGGTTTAGTATCGCCTGTATGACGCTGCTCGGGACGTTCTACTCGCCCGAGGACCGGAATCAACATGTGATTCTGGCCCCTTTGTGTGTCCTTGCTGTTCCGCTTTACGATATCTGTTCCGTGGTGCTGATTCGCATTCGAGAGGGACGCAGCCCCTTTCAGCCCGACAAAAAACACTTTTCACACCGTTTGGTGGCACTGGGACTCACCAAAGTTCAGGCCGTCTTGACGGTTCAATTGACGACGTTGATCACCGGGCTAATGGGACTGACTCTGTACGCTGTCACCAGTTGGACTGCCGCGATTGTCGTCGTAGCCTGTGTCGGCTGTATTCTGCTGTTAATCGCCATTCTGGAAGCCGCTCCACGCGAGAATTCTCATTGAGTCAGGAGCGAGTCAGAATGAGTGACAGCAAACCTGGCAAATCCGGCAGTCTTGGCAAGCTTGGTCGACTTGGCCAAACTGGCCAAGCTGGCAAACCGATGGGATCCCCGGATCGAGACCCATCAACTCCATCCGCTCGATCAAGGGTTGTTCAGGTTCTTACCGGCATACCGTTGTGTGCGGGTTTGGTCTTAACCCTGTTTTTCATGCGGTTTTTCTACGTCGCCGAATCGGCAGACCAGGGGGAAACCTTGGGGATCGTCGGTCTCTGGCTGGTTGTCTTGCTGGCCTGGTTCCTGATTTCATGGCGCCGCGCCATACCGCTGGAACGACTCGGATGGTTCGATTTCAGCGTGGGGTTGCTCGCCGCAGGGCATCTTGTGTCCGCGTTGGTCATCGTGGCATCAGCGGGTGACAAACGATCGGCGGTGAATCTGGCCTGGGAGTGGCTGGGGGTTGCGACCGGATGGTTCCTCTTCAGACAACTCAACCGAGAAGCCTCGTTTCGCCGAGATCTGCTGGCCGGCTTGATCGCGACCGGGGTCTGCGTCGCGGGACTTGGGTTGTATCAGCACTATGTCGCATTTCCAACGATGGGGGCCAAGTATGGTCCGCTGTTCGATCGATTGCGTCAGGCCGATGCGAGCGAGCGAGCGAGTCTGCGAAGAACCCTGGCGAACGAGAACATCCCGACCGAGGAACCTGCGATCACTCTGTTCGAAAAGCGTCTGCGAGACAGTCGTGAGCCACTCGGTTTTTTTGCACTCGCAAACAACTTCGGTGGCTTTTTGGCGGTCTGCCTGATCCTGACCCTGAGTATTGCCTCGCGTTCCCTGCTCGTACCCAAGAACCGAACTGACTGGTGCCATCTGCTGCTTTGGCTGGCTCTCCTTTTGCTGCTCGGATGGGCCCTGCTGCTGACAAAAAGCCGGACCGCCTGGATTGGAACCACGATTGGACTGGGTCTGCTGGCATTCCGCAGGCAAGGGAATCGGTGGAAGGTGCCTCGAATTCCTGTGGCGGCCGGGTTGTTCCTGGTACTGATCTTGGCGAGTTGGGGGCTCTTTCAACTTGGCGGGCTTGATCGACAGGTTTTGACCGAGGCTCCCAAGTCTCTGCAATATCGATTGCAGTACTGGATCGCCACGTCGCGGATGATCCAGGATCACGTGCTGTTGGGGGTTGGGCCGGGGCAATTTCGCGGGGAATACCTGTTTTATAAACTTCCTGAGGCCAGTGAAGAGATTTCAGACCCCCATAACCTGTTCCTGGATGTGGCTGCCAATGGAGGGATTTGTGCTCTCTGCGGACTGGTGCTGCTCTGTGGGCTGACCATTTTGCTCAAACCAGGGAATTCCCTGCAGGTGCAGCCGCAAGAGAATCCACCGCAGCTGGGCCCCTCATGGCAAGTCCCCTTGGTGATGCTGGGTTGCGGAGCTGTGGGATGGGTGCTGCTGTTATGTAACGGAGCGGACGATCGGCTGCTGATTCTGATCCCGGTGACTCTGATTTTGTTTATTCTGTTGCGAGGGGCGCTGGGTGACGGGGGTCGCCAGTCCGAGAAGATTTCTGCGGGTTGCTGGGGGGCTTCGCTCTGTTTGCTGGCTCATCTGTGCGGTGCAGGGGGGATTGGTATGCCCACGATCAGTCTGTTGCTGCTCGCCCTGATTTCCGTGGCGATGGAAGGGAGAGAAGCCCGATCGGAAGGGACCAGCCGGGGACTCGGAATTCCCGATTGGCGCTGGGGGATTCTCGCGGTCTTGAACGTTGGTCTGATTCTGGCCTGGTTTTACACGGGCTGGCAACCGGTCACGGTCGTTCAGCAAAAGCAGCTACGGGGGGATCAACTGTTGAAGCGCGGGGATCCCGAACGAGCGGAACGTGAATTTCTGGCGGCGGGGTTGGCCGACGATTGGATCAGTGCTCCCTGGCGTCAGCGAGCCGAAATGGCTTGCCGAAAGGCCGAAGCCGAGCAGTATCGATCCAACGAATCCTGTCAAAAAGCCGTAGATCTGCTCAAGGAAGCCAGGTTACGAGATCCGAGTGGCTTTCGAGACAATCGTCGGCTCGGTGAATTCTGGTTCGCAAAGTGGCAAAAAACCGGGAATGACTCGGATCTCGGCGAAGCGGTTCAGTCGTTTCAGAATGCGTGGAAGCGTTATCCGACCAATTCCACGTTAATGGCGGAATTGGCGTTTTTGCTCGCACAATCCAATTCGAGGGAGGAGGCAGGAAAGGTTGCTACGCAGGCAATCAAACAAGACACAATCAATCATCAGCGAGGCCACGTCGATCGATTTCTTCCTGACGAGACTCGCCGGCGATTGGAGCAACTGATCGCCGGCTCCGCCCAGAGCGATTGAAGGAATGGGATTTGAATCGAAGTTGTTGGAAGTGATTCCGACTGGTAGCGATCAACGCGAAACCGATGCTCGATTGCCATAAAAACAAAGAAAGTCTTTCACAAACAGCAGGAAATCCGTGTGCGGAACCTCTTTCTTCACTATGATGAGGGATTGTTTCGGGTCAGAGCGCCGAAATGAAGACTCAGAGGAAGGGCGAATTGCAGTCCGTTTTTTTTCGTTTATACTGAGAGCCCGCGACTTCACGAGCGGAGTGATCACGTTCGTCTGCTTACGACGTCATGAAAAAAGGTCCTATCAGTGAAACCGTTTTCGATTATCATGTCGCTGCTGATCAGTGCCGTAGCACTCAGTACTGTTGTTTGGGTTGGAAAATACGGTGCAAAGGTGCCCGCACTGGTTGTTGCCGAGAAAAAGGGCAAGGATGCACCGACGGTCGATGATCTTTCCATGCCCCCCAGTGGCCCCACAGGGAAAATTGAGGTCTCAGAGCTTCAGTTCAATTTCGGCACAAAATCTGTCGGTGATAAAGATCAGCATACGTTTACGATCAAGAACATCGGAGACGGCCCGCTCGAATTCAAACTCGGCAAACCGACTTGCCAGTGTACTGTCGGGAAAATCACCAAGGAAAATGGGGACGAAGGGGTCGAAGGACCAATCGCTCCCGGTGAAACCGTGAATATTCTAGTTGAGTGGGTGATGAAGTCGCAGACGGAAAATTTCCGACAGTCCGTTCCCATCTTCACGACCGATCCCGACCGGAGAAAAATCGAACTGGTCATCAATGGCTCGGTCGATCAAGGGGTGCATGTGATGCCCGAAGGACTCTGGGATCTCGGCGACATTTCACCGAGTAGTCCCGCGAAGGGGGAAGGATATATCGCCTCGAAAGTCCTCAAAGCCTTCACAATCACCGAGCTTCCCCGCGAAAATAGCCGAGTGAAAGTGACGTGGGAACCGGCCGATCTGACGCTGCTGAAACAATATTCAGCGCAGAGCGGTTACCTGGTCAAAGTCGAGGTGCCGCAGAATATTCCTGTGGGACAGCTGCGCGAAGTGATCAAATTCAAGGTGGAATCCGAACAGGGCGAGGCCTCGGCCGAATTCATGGTAGGGGCTCGACGGTCAGGTCCGATTGAAGTGCGTGGTGTTCAGGGGGCCAGTTACAATATTCAGACAAATCGTTTGTTTCTGGGGGAATTTCCCGCAGCGACAGGCAAAAAAGTCAATCTCACCTTCATGGTCCGTGACTTTGAGGAAAATCTGGTTTTAAAAGGGGTGAGCCCCGCAGAAACTCGAGTAAAAGTGACGTTTCCCAGCGAGGGAAAAATCTTCGGTAAGTCCAAAAGTTATCAGGTGCAAATCGAAGTCCCACCGGGTCCCGCTGCCAAACACCGTGATGCCGAAGGGGAGGTGTTGGAATTGCAGTTCAACCATCCCGATGCGCCCGATCTCAAGTTGACAGTCGACTACAATGCCATTTGATAGCATGAATTCCAGGAGGGAATGTGAACGACTCTTCAGCGATCTGTTTGTTTCGTCCGTTGGCAATCCTGACCACACTGATTCTTATCGTTTCAGGATGTGGCACCGCGACCCAGTCCCCTCAGGGGTCGACCTCGACTTCAAAACCGTCTGACCTAACCGCAAAAGACCAAGAGCAAACCCCCATCAAGGTTGAGGGGAGTTCGCATCCAGAGCCCACCGTTGCGGGGAAATCGGCTGTGGTTGAGACGCCTGCTGTCACCAAAGAACCTGTGGGAGACAATGCAACTGTTCCCAAGATCGAATCCCTCTCGGCCAAAACGAGCCCAGGCTCACTGCTGCAAGAGGCCCCGCTTCAGCCTTTCCTCGAAGGATGGGAGAAACCGGCGATTGCCTTGTTGTTAACGGGCGAGCAGCATGGCTATCTCGAACCCTGTGGCTGTTCGGAAACGCAGTCGGGCGGGATGGCCCGTCGGGCTGATCTGGCGCGAGTGCTTAACCAGGAAAAGGGTTGGAATCTCGCTGGACTTGATGTTGGGGGAACCCTGAAACGGGCGCGACGGCAGGATCAAATCAAGTTTGAAAAACTGTTCGAAGCCTTTCAAAAGCTGAACTATTCTGTCGTCGGGGTTGGCCTGGAAGAGCTCAAACTGGGTGCCGATTTTATTTTGACCCGTATGCCCGGGACCCCCGACGAACTGGCCAGTTCCGTGGCGATGGTCTCGGCCAATGTGGTGTTGTTTGATCAACCGGAACTCGGTTGGCCGCTCGCTTATCGACTAGTGGAAAAAGGGGGGAGCCGCATCGGAGTGACTTCCATCCTGGGGACCAGTTTACGCGAAAAAGTGGCTCCGATGGGTGTGAATACCAACATCACGATTCGAGAACCTGACGAAGTTTTGCCCGCCGTGATTGAGTCGCTCGAAGCCCTGAAACCCGATTTTCTGGTGCTGTTGTGTCACGGAAACGATGCGGAAGCGATACAGCTGGCGAAAAAATATCCGCAGTTCCGCATTATCCTCGCCGCAGGTGGATATGAAGAACCCGATGGAAAGCCGACTGTAGTAGGGGAAACCTGGATCCTGCACACGGGACACAAAGGAAAACGAGTTGGGGTTTTGGGTTATTATCCCCAGAATACCGAACAGCCCTTTCGCTTTGAATTGATTCAACTCGATAAAGACCGATTCCAGAATCATCCCGACATGCGGGAATTGATGAAAAATTATCAGCAACAGCTGGAAGACGAAGGGATTTCTGTTTCCGAGGAATTACTGCTGAAGCATCCTTCGGGGCAGACGTATGTTGGAGCCGAGAAATGTGGAGAATGCCACACCAAGGCCTTTGCACATTGGAAAGAGACCGGACATGCGGTGGCCTTTACGACCTTGAAAGAGGGACCCTGGCACGAAAATCGGGCTGCCGAAAAAACGGGTTGGATCAAACGCCAATTTGACCCCGAATGCCTTTCCTGCCATGTGACCGGTTGGCATCCGCAAGAGATGCTGCGATACGACAGCGGATACCTGAATGAAAAACAATCACCCCACCTGCTCGGTCAACAATGCGAAAACTGTCACGGCCCCGGTAGCGTCCATTCCGCTCGCGAAGAAGGGAACGCCACGATGGAAGAATTAATGGAAGGGCGGCAATTTGTTCGACGTACCTTGGCAGAGGCCCGCAAGTCGAGTTGCACCGAATGCCATGACCCGGACAATAGCCCGAAATTTACCCCAGAACGCTTTGACGAATTCTGGGAACAAGTCAAACATCCCTTCAAAGACTAATGAAAGAATACTTGTGACCGAACTTGTGCCACCTCAATCCCTTCGAGCACTCAAATCCGAAGGCCTGTTCGAGATCGCGTGGCCTGATGGTCAAATGTTTCGTGTCCCTTTCAAACTGCTCAGGTGCGAATGCCCTTGTGCCGTCTGTATCGATGAAATCACAGGTGTTCGCGTGCTGCGACCGGAATCGATTCCCGATGATGTCCATCCTGTCGAACTGGGCTATGCCGGGAATTATGCCTTGAAAATTGTCTGGAGCGACCGACATGCGTCAGGCATCTTTACCTGGGATCGTTTAAGGTCGGTTTGCCAAGCCGCGCAAACCTGATTTGTAAACGCTGTTGCGGACTCTGCGGGCTGGTCGAATGATCAGCCCGCTATCACTTAACGGTTGTTACTTAACAGTTGTCACTTAACAGTTGTCACTCAACGGTTGTCACTTAACAGTCGTCGCTTAACAGTCGTCACTTAACAGTCGTCGCTGTCACTTGCGTCGCCATCACTTGGCGGCAGTCGCAGTCCCCTTCCAGGCAGGGCCTGCTGGAAACGCATACTCAGCCAGCGACTCAGCCTTCATTGTGATACTGTAACCCGGTGCCGTCGGTGGCAGGTAATGGCCATTTCGCATTTGGACCGGATCTTGAAAGTGTTCATGCAAGTGGCCTGCGTACTCACACAACCGGTCCTGAAGTGATCCGCTCACACAAACGTAATCAATCATCGCCAGGTGCTGAACGTATTCGCACAGTCCGACCCCACCAGCGTGTGGACAGACAGGGACCCCGAATTTCGCTGCCAAGAGCAGCACCGACAGCACTTCGTTGACTCCGCCGAGTCGGCAGCTGTCGATCTGACAAACTCCAATCGCACCTGATTGGAGGAATTGTTTGAACAGGATTCGATTCGCACAGTGTTCACCCGTTGCGACCTGGATCGGAGCAACCGCTTTCGCGATCGCCAAGTGGCCCAGCACATCGTCCGGACTGGTCGGCTCTTCAATGAACCAAGGCTTGAATTGGGCCAGCGACTTCATCCATTCAATCGCTTGTGGAACTTCCCAGACCTGATTGGCATCAACCATCAGGCGACGCTCCCAACCGATCTCTTCGCGAATAATCCGGCAGCGCCGAATATCATCTTCCAGATCGCGGCCCACTTTAATCTTGAAGACGTTCCAGCCCTGGGCCAGGCAGTCCCGGCAAAGCCGCCGTAATTTCTCGTCGTCGTAACCCAGCCATCCCGCCGAGGTCGTATAAGCGGGATACCCTTCTTGTTCCAGTTGGCGGATTCGAGCCGATTTGGTCGGCTCGATCCGCTTTAACAGTGCGACCGCCTCAGCAGGGGTTAACACATCGGTGATGTAACGAAAGTCGACACAGCCCACGAATTGTTCGGCGGTCATGTCGGCGATCAGTCGCCACAGCGGCTTGCACTCGACCTTGGCCCACAAATCCCAGACGGCATTCACCACCGCTGCTGTGGCGAGATGAATGACCCCTTTATCCGGTCCAACCCAGCGCAATTGGCTGTCGCTGGTCATGTGCCGCCAAAACACGCCCATATCCGCTGTAAATGACTCGAGTGTCCGACCAACAACCAGCGGGGCCAACGCCTCGATTGCCGCCACGCACAACTCGTTACCACGTCCGATCGTGAACGTCATCCCATGCCCGGCGGCCTGGTCTGTTCGATCGGTCTCGAGAATCACGTAGGCTGCCGAATAATCGGGATCGGGATTCATGGCGTCCGAGCCATCCAGCATGCGGGACGTGGGAAATCGAATGTCGTGAGCGGTCAATCCGGTGATCGTCGTCGGCATGATGAGTTGGCGGCTTCAAGTAAGAGTTTGTTGATCCAGGTCGTAGCCTGAAGAATCTGGACAAATCGTAACGATGACAGCGTTTCGCTTCCATCTTCCCCGTGACAAAATCAGATTCCTTCGCATCCAAGTCAAAATCGCTGGGCGTACCAGTCAAAGTCCACGGGATCGGAAAATTGTCCCCGCCGCTCATCGCTGACACCCCGATCAGTCCCCCGCTGACTTGTCCCCCAGGGCGAAGAATAAGTATAATCCTTCGGTTGCCAGCCGGAATTTTTCCAGAACTTTTTTCGATTTGGATTGTCAGTCCTGTTATCATGAAGCCCGACGCGTTTCGACTACCGAGCCTACTTGCTTGCTGATCCGCGAGGTTCAGGGAACGTTTCGTCGCAATCGATGCACAAGTTCACCCTGAGACCTCAAGGTCTCGGGGTTTTTTATTAGGCCCTTCTACGGCAATCGGTGGTCGAAAGACCTGTGATCGTCCTGGAAGAGCCGATTGTCGTAGAACCTTTTTCTCTTCATCGAGTCTGAACTCATTATGTCCGACAATGTGATCATCTTCGACACGACGCTTCGCGATGGTGAGCAATCACCGGGCTGCAGCATGACCACTCCCGAAAAGCTCAAGATCGCCGAAGCGCTCGTCGAACTGGGGGTCGATGTCATTGAAGCAGGCTTTCCGATCACCTCGCCCGGTGACTTTGAAGCGGTTCGAGCGGTTGCCCAGAAGTTTGGTGACCGGGCCATTATTTGCGGACTTGCGCGTTGTCGCCGTAATGATATCGAGCGTGCCGCCGAGGCGTTGCGGGGGATCGCCAAGCCCCGGATTCACGTGTTTCTTGCCACCAGTCCGATTCACCGCGAGTTCAAGCTCAAGATGGCGGAACGCGAAATCGTAAAAGCGACCGTCGAACACGTGCAGCTGGCAAAATCGTTTTTCGATGATATCGAATTCTCTCCCGAAGACGCCGCCCGGACCGAACTCGATTTTCTGTGCGAGGTGGTCGAAAAAGCGATTGAAGCGGGAGCCACAACGGTCAATATTCCTGATACTGTCGGATATGCCACCCCCATGCACTATTTTCGGGTCATTTCGCACCTGAAGCAACATGTCTCGAACATTCATCGGGCCGTGATCAGTACCCATTGTCACAATGATCTGGGGCTGGCTGTCGCGAATAGTCTGGCGGCCGTTGAAGCCGGAGCCAGGCAAGTCGAATGCACCATCAATGGGCTGGGCGAACGGGCCGGGAATGCGGCACTCGAAGAAATCGTCATGGCGCTCAAGACACGTCATGACTACTATGGTGTCGAAACCCGGATCAACACGCCCAAACTTTGCAGCAC
Source organism: Schlesneria paludicola DSM 18645 (assembly GCA_945869955.1). Lineage (GTDB taxonomy): Bacteria > Planctomycetota > Planctomycetia > Planctomycetales > Planctomycetaceae > Schlesneria > Schlesneria paludicola_B. Next base: position 7,424 of record CAMBQP010000114.1, on the reverse strand, counting down.
CAGCCGTCTGGTCTCGGGGATCACTGGGATGCTGGTTCAACGCAATAAGGCGATCGTGGGCCAGAATGCGTTTGCCCACGAGGCGGGAATCCATCAGGATGGGATTCTGAAAGAGCGGACAACCTACGAAATCATGCGCCCGGAAGATGTGGGATTTATCGGGGTCAATCTCGTCCTTGGCAAGCACAGTGGTCGGGCTGCGATTCGCTCACGTGTCATCGAACTCGGCTATCAACTCGACGAAGCGCAAATCGAGCACGTCTACAAAGACTTTATCGCACTCGCCGACAAAAAGAAAAATGTTTACGACGCTGATATCGTGGCCCTCATCGATAATCGCATCAACGTCTCGCAGGAACGCTGGAAGCTGATCCAGTTTCATATCGCTGCCGGTACGGGAACGATTCCCACCGCAACGGTCGAACTGTGTGACGAAGCCACATTCCAATCCAGTCCCGATTCCAGCACGACGCCAACCAGTACCCCGGTCACTTATCGTGATGCGGCGATTGGCGATGGTCCTGTGGACGCTGTTTGCAAGGCAATGGAACGGATTATTGGTGTAACGGCCGAGCTGAAAGATTATCAGGTCCGGGCTGTTTCGGGTGGAGAAGATGCTCAAGGAGAGGCTTCCGTCGCCATCCTCTACGAGGGGCGTCGCTATCATGGAAAAGCGGTCAGCACCGATGTGATTGAAGCAAGTGCTCTCGCCTACCTCAAAGCGCTCAATAAGGCGGTCAGCGATCAACCGAGCGAAGCGGCGACCCCCGGGATTTAAGGGACGGCTGGTGAATTCGGGTCGGGGCACGCCGTATCGGCGGATTGTCTGCTTCTTTTACAGGAGGTTTCATGAAAGATCGTCGCCTGATTTTTGTACTCGCCCTGGGAGTACTGATTGCCACCGTCACGATTGCAAGAATCGTGACCAACCAACCGCAAACTTACGAAGAACAAGTCGCTGCTGCCGTCATGATGCGCCCCGCACCGGGATTCGAAGCACTTGATTCGGAAGGGCACCTGGTTCGATTGAGTGCGTGGCTGGGGCGGCATCGAATCATTCTGGTCTTCTTCGATGGTGAGCGAGGTGCCGATCAGGATGCCGATTTGCTGAAACTCCGCGACCGATTTGCCGAACTGAAAGACACCGATGTCAAAATCGTCGGCGTGACTCTCTCGATCCCACAAATCAATCGGGCTGCGATGGACAGGGCAGGGGGGACGTTTCCCTTTCCACTGGTTTCCGACATCGATTTTCAATCTCCCGAAGGGACCATGAGAATTCATCGTCACTGGGGTAGACTCGACGCGATCGGTGAACAACCCCTGAAAGGAGTCTTTCTGATCGATCGAAAAGGGCAGGTCGCCTATGTCGGACCGATTCCCAAACCCTACGACAACGTCGATCAAGTCCTCGAGATCCTCAAAAAATAGCCAGAAAATCGAGCCAGAAAATGACTTGGAATCGGCCTGTTCCAAGACACTTTTGACCAATCACCGAGTTCTTCAAGAGGCTCTCTTGATTGCTCTCTCTCCTCAATCTCGGCGATCAAACACCTCGGCGATCAAACACATCGGCGATCAAAATCCGGGATCGTTGTTTTTGCCAAAGGGCTTGGGTATTCCCCCTTTGGTCGATTGGCCAGGCCCCCCCTTGTTTGCGCCACTCCCCTTTTTTGCCAAAGAGAGTTCTTCAAGCCCCGAAATATCGGCTCCGACGGGTTGGCCCCCCTCGGCCCACGTGGCTCCTGCGGAAAGAGGATCCAGCAGGAACGAAGAGACTTTGAGATTGATCCATTTATTCGGTAGTCGATTATTATTCGTCAGCTGAACCCCTTTGAGGCCGACAAGCAGGCGAATATCGTTTGCCTCACCCCAGATCCCCTTCCAGTCCGAGGGGGTGGAAATCGGCTCTTTCTCGGGCTGTCGCAGCAGCGATTTCAGCTCTTTTGAAAACCCGTTCGAGACCCCCCACCATTCGATCAGTTTGAGATCCATCTCAGAGCCCGCACATTCGACGACGGTCGACTCCGCAGATTCCCCCGCCTTGAATTCGAGCGGTGTTGTCACAGCACAATTTTCCACGAACATCCGCATCGGCGTAACGATCGGATCCGTTCCTGTGGTCGCCTCAACCCGGATTGCCGCTTTAGACGCCGAAAAGGTGACATGTTGCAGATCAATCATCGGTTGTAACGAGGTCCCCATCGAAATGGGACGCAGGTCGAGTCCATACCCTCGAACGGCGATGATCGAGTTCCGCACGAACAGATTGCCCAGAGCGGATTCAAATCGAATACCAACCCCGGTACTCATCAGCAGCGAGTCACTCATCGATAAGAAGGGTATTTCAACCGGGGGAGAAGTCTGATTGACAGGGGGCTTGACCCAGTGAATTAATCCCTGATGGTGATCAAGATCTTGCAGTATCGGGCCACTCAACTGGCAGCCACGCAGGATCAGACTGGCGTTTTTTGCATGGATCAGCCACGAAACGGTCACATTTTTTGAGACGCTCGACGATTCAATCACAGCCGATTCCAGATCGAGTGTTCCAGATTCGATTGAAAACAAGCCTGGGTTTTCCTGCTTTCCTTTCATGTCCAACGCTTTGGGTTGGATCTTCAGCGGAGGTCCGTCCCCCTGATAAAAGACAATCCGCAGGGATTTCCCCGCGATCCGGGCAGGACTCATCTGCACTGGACCCACACCGGTTGCTTCAAACAGCGTACCGCTTTGCCAGTCGTTTTTATTGAGGATCAATCCCAAGTCTTCTTTGAGGAGATTCACTTTCCGGACGATGAGACTGTTGGCGGGACTCACGACAATCGCGGGAAGTTTCGGTCGCAGCCCAATCGCATTCAGGCGTGACTGCGAAATAAAATCGGGGACACTGAGTTGGCTGATATTGCAGCCAGAGATTTTGCCTCGAGTGGCTGAGAAATCCTGCAATGCAAGCTTGGAATTATCATAGTCATAGGGCATCACGGTACTCAGATCCGCAGAGAGTGATTCTTTCCAGACGAACGATTGGATCTGAGCGGGATCAATTTTTTTGCCCCACACACGTTGCCAGTCCTTGGGATTCTCGACTTTGAACGAGGATCGATCCAAGTCAATCAAGCGCTCAAATCCCAGATAGAACGAGAACTGAGAGGTCCAGCTCAGGTTCGTCAGCCACCCGGTTGTGGTCGATGAAATGCTGGGCCAGCGAACGGCCGAGAGCAACACGACGTTACTCCCCGTCCCTTCTGCCGCACAAACCGAATCCTGAAAGAAGATTGCTGTCGTGGGAGGTTTGCCCCCGTTGGGTGCCGCAAATTCCAGAATTTGTTTTCGACCCGAAAGTGTCGAACGTAAAATCCGGATGGTTCGACGCGGTTTCGCCTCGGTGATCTCACCAAAGCCCTGATTGAGATTCCCCGACAGGTCAATCGCCGGTGCACTCCCCGTCACGAGCAAAGAATCTTGAATGACCGCATCGACGATCGACCGATCAATTTTGAGTGCCGTGATTCCATCACCACGAACCACAACATGATCAAGCAGAACTTCTGGAGAGATCACCGGAACCGTTTGGGAATCCTGCTGGCTCGAAAAAGAAACCGCCACCGTGGCCGAAGGACTGTTCCCTGTGGCGGAAAACGAGCATTTCCGTAGAGACAACTGTCCATCAATCACGGAAATCAAAGAACTGGATGTCAGGTGACTTTGAGCCGAACGATCCACAACAAAATGGAGACCACGCAGATCCAGTTGGCCTTTATTCACCACCAACCCAATCGGCGATCCCGGTTCGGCTGCCGTGAAGATAATTAATGGCTGATCTTGGGGAGTTGCCGCGGCAATCACAATTTGTTTCGCATTGGAAAGCTCGACCTGCGACAAAAGAAAGGGGCCATTGCCAATCAGTTTAACAAATCCACCCGCTTTCTCCGCAGCATGCAGCGCCTCGTTCAGCACCGCAAAATGAGTGGCAGAAGGAATCCCTGGTCCCACCGAAAATTTGGGAAGATCGGCTGGTTCAGACCCTTGAGCCGATGCCCAACTCGGTACCGGTTCTTTAGAAATGTCGTACTCGAACTTGGGCTTCGATGGATCCGGATCCCCCGTTTTTACCGGCTCGGTCTCGGTAATCGACGGGTTAGACTCATTGGCTTCTGGTAACTCGGATTTTCGCGGAGGTGGTGCAACCACAACAGGGGTTGGTGATGTTTCCAGAACTTGTACCAGCGGTTTTTTTCCGGAATCAACCTGGAAACTCCAGGCAAAGACTAACCAGCCAAGCCAGCCAATGATCCCCGCTGCCGCCGCAACCATCCCGAGAGATTTCAGGGAATCTAAACTGAATGGACTCTGACGCTCGACCTGATCGCTGGTTGGCAGGCGTTTGGGGGGAAGTGCTTTAGGGGTAAATTTTCCGGAGTTCTTTTCTTCTGTTCCCTGAGACGCGGCTTCCTGAGACGAAGCGTTTTTACGTCCCTTCGGATTTTTTGGACGACTTTCCTGATTTTCCTGCGGGGGGGTCGATCGATTTTTTGCGTGTTTTGAGGCGACCTGGGCTGGTGACTCCTCGTCGTCCTCATCATCAGCGGAATTGTTTCGAGAACGACCGCGATGATCTGTTTTCTGATGGCGATCGTCGTGGGTGTCGTCGTCATCCTGAGAGCGAGATGAGGTTTTCGACCTGGGTTGATTCGGCTTTTCTGGACTCGCAGGATTCAAGCCGACCGGGTTTGATGACGGCTTCTTCCGAGTGGGGGTGACATCAAACTCGTCCGCATCCTCTTCGGTCCGTTCCACGCGCGAGCGAGAAACCTTCTGCGAGCGTTTTGCCTGGGACGGAGCCACCTCGTCCTGAAGATCACTCGGTCGCGTTTTGCGAACAGGCCGCTGTTCGAGGGACTCGTCCGAGAACTCGTCAGAATCTTCCGCGTCACCCTCATCCGCCGCGTGATGAAACTTTTGCACCGCATCCATGTCGTAGTCGCTCAGGTCGCTGAAAATCTCGTTCGAGAATGCGGCTCGAGTCAACTTCGAGTTGGTGAGGTCGTGGAGCAGTTCGGCGGGGGTCTGATAACGATCCTCTGGCTTTTTCGCGGTCATCCGCTGCAAGATCGCAATCAGCCCCTCGGGAATGTTCTCATTCAACTCGCGAGGATCCGGCAGCGGCTTGACGGCGTGGGCCTGAAGCTTGTTTGTCACGCTCCCCTCGGGATAGGGGGGTTGCCCAGTCAGCATCTGATACCAGGTACATCCCAGCGAGTAGAGGTCGCTGCGGATGTCTGCCGATTTGCTGTTGCGAGCCTGCTCGGGAGACATATAGTCGACCGTACCGACCGTCGTTCCGGCTCGAGTGATATTGGTTTCCAGGGTGTCATCGATCGAACGAGCCAACCCCAGGTCGGTCACCTTGACGGTCCCATCATGCTTGAGCAGCAGATTCGACGGTTTGATGTCCCGATGAACGATACTGTGTTCGAAGGCATGCTGCAGCGCCGCAGCAACTTGCTTGATGATCTCGATCGAGCGTTTCACCGGGATCGCACCCCGCCGCTTGATCTGCTCGAACAAATCGATCCCCTCGACATACTCCATCGCGATGAACAGATACCCATCCGCGTCGCCCGTATCGTAAACCGCGACAATGTTGGGATGCTCAAGCTGACCTGCCGCCTGGGCTTCTGCCTGGAACCTCCGGACGAGTACCGGGTTTTTGGCCTTATCGCGTGGCAAAACCTTGAGGGCGACCAACTTCTTTAGCTTGGTATGGGTCGCCAGATAGACCGTACCCATTCCCCCCTGGCCGAGCTTTCGTTCAATCGTATAGATACCAAGCGACTTCAACGGCAGATTTGATTGCAGATTTTTATCGCCATTTTTTTTGGGTACTGCATCGGATTCGCTACTCACTGCGATCCTCCCGTCTCATCGCCCTTAGATTTCTGTCGATTTTCGTCTCTGTCGAAATTGGAACCAGTCGATTGCCTCGTGATCCAATTCAAAAAACGGCAAACGAGCACGGGCGAGGCGTTCCCGAGTCATAATCACTTCTGTTTCATCGGATGGTTCACCACATCCAATTGTGAGAAATGAAGGAAATTGAGTCTAACAAACTTCACAAACGTTCGTCAAAACCGAGCGAGAAAAAGTTCCTCGTCAGATTTTGTGGTGATCGATGTTACGGTGATCGATGAGGATTCGGTTTTCGCTGGCTCCTCTTGCGGCCACGTCCACCACCCTTCTTTTGTGCGGAACCGCTTGCATCCTCCGGAACCGGTTTTCCCAGTTGTTGTTTCAGCTGCACAATCCGGTCCCGCAGCTTCGCCGCCCGTTCAAATTCCAGCGATTCCGCCGCCGCCAGCATCTCCGCCTCAAGCTCGCTCAGGTACTCCTGCGTCACATACTGGCTTTCGCTCTCGACCCCAATCACTTTTTGAGCCAGTCGCTTCGCTTCAATCTCTTCCTCGATCCCCCGCCGAATCGCTTTTTTGATCGTTTCTGGAGTGATCCCATGCTGCTGATTGTAATCCCCCTGCAGAATCCGACGGCGTCCGGTTTCGTCCAGTGCCTGCTGCATACTGTCCGTGACCCGGTCCGCATACAAGATCACCTCGGCGTTGACGTTTCTCGCCGACCGCCCGATCGTCTGGATGAGACTCGTCGCGCTCCGCAGAAATCCTTCCTTGTCGGCATCCAGAATCGCCACCAGTGACACTTCGGGAAGATCGATCCCTTCGCGGAGCAAATTCACCCCAATCACCGCGTCATATTTTCCCTCCCGCAAACTGCGCAACACCTCGACACGCTCGAACGCATCCAGTTCCGAATGCAGCCAGGCACAACGAATCCCCTCTTCGGTCAAATAAGCGGTCAGGTCTTCGGATAACTTTTTCGTCAACGCGGTCACCAGCGTTCGCTCTCCCCTGGCCGTCCGCAACTTGATCTGTTCCATCAAATGGGGAACCTGCCCCCGCGCGGGATGAATCGAAATCGTCGGGTCAAGCAGTCCCGTCGGACGAATCACTTGTTCGACCACTTCACCACCCGTCTGTTCAATTTCCCAATCCGCCGGGGTTGCCGAAACAAAAATCGTCTGTTTTCTGCGTGAATTCCATTCTTCAAACTTGAGCGGTCGATTGTCCAGCGCCATTGGCAGCCGAAAACCATGATCCACCAGTGTCGTCTTTCTCGCATGATCCCCGTTAAACATCGCGCGGATCTGCGGCAGGCTGACATGAGACTCGTCGACGAACAACAAAAAATCTTCGGGAAAGAAATCGAGCAGCGTGAACGGGGGTTCGCCCGGCTTTCGTCCCGATAACGCCCGGCTATAGTTTTCAATCCCCGGACAAAACCCGACTTCACGCAACAGTTCGAGGTCATGTCGCGTCCGGGCATTCAGCCGCTGTCGCTCAATCAGCTTT
>CAMBQP010000113.1 GCA_945869955.1 Schlesneria paludicola DSM 18645 | reverse complement strand
CCTCTTGGCACCGAGACATCCTCCACACACCCTTATTAACTTGACCACTTGGTTCTAGAATCTCAAGCATCCACCAACAGCAGCCCCACTCAAGGTGACCCCATCAGCAGCTTGCGATTCCGCCAAGCTCTTTTTACTTAAACCGTGTTTTCAAAGATCTTTACAGCATTTTGTTACCCGTTTGGGTTTGCTGCGGGAGGGAGATCTTAGTCGCGGCTGACAGTGGCGTCAAGTCACTGGGTCAACTTCACTGCGGTTTTTTTCGGTTTGTTTTTTTCGACAACCAGAAACTTAACCATCGTGGAATTCTTGCGAATTCGCTTCTTTTACCAACCCCCAAAATACAGTGGAGACGACCGGGGTCGAACCGGCAACCTCCGGCTTGCAAAGCCGGCGCTCTCCCAATTGAGCTACATCCCCCCAGTGGGCGTACGTGGATTCGAACCACGGACCTCAGCTTTATCAGAGCTGCGCTCTAGCCAACTGAGCTATACGCCCTCGCAGAACCGTTGCCGGTTCCGTTTGGCTTTCACAATGCTAGAGTCTTTTCCATGCAAGTTCAAGTGGAGACCACTTCACTTTTCCGCTTTGTCCTGCGGAACAGTAGAATCGGCGTTCCGACTGGTGGGCATGAGCCTTATTTTTGTGTTAAAAGGATTTTTCTGGCAGGGCCTCTGATTTTCCGCACCCGCTCAGTAGAAACCCCTGCTGCTCGGAGATTTGTCATTCCTTCCACTTCTCTTTTCCCACACACCGCAGATTTGTGAGTTGTCATGGCGTCTCGCACGGTATTCACCCCCCAACAGTCGGCCGCGATTTTCACACGCGGCGTCTCCATCGCTTTGTCTGCCGGTGCGGGTTGCGGCAAAACCTTTGTGCTGACACAGCGATTCCTCGCCGGACTCGACCCAGTCTCCGCAGGGGAAACTGCGGCAGATCTCCATCAATTCGTCGCGATTACCTTCACCGAGCGGGCCGCTCGCGAGATGCGAGACCGAATTCGCTCGGCCTGCCACGACCGACTCCAAAACTGTGATGTGACCGACGTCGAACATTGGCTCGGCGTGCTGCGAGGACTCGATTCCGCTCGAATCAGCACCATCCATTCGTTCTGTACCAGCCTTTTACGAACCCAGGCGGTCGAAGCCGGCCTGGATCCCCGTTTTACCGTGCTCGAAACCGCTCTATCCGACACCTTGCTGCGGCACGTCTCCCGCGAAACCCTGCATCAACTCATCGAACAAGCGGACGATGACGCAGTCCAATTTGTCGTTCAATTTGGACTGGAACGCTCGGAAGAACTGCTGCGGAAGCTCACACGACAGCGTTTTCAGATCGATTTTTCTCAATTTACCGAGATTTTGCCCGCAGAACTGGCCCGTCGCTGGCTGGAAACTTGGAATTCGGTCTTCGTCCCGAAACTGATTGCCAAATTTCGCGAATCACCCGCCGTGACCCATACTCTGGCGGTGATCACCGATTCGCCCTCCACGAGCAGCGTGATCATTGAACGGATCGCCACACTCTCAAGCTTGCTGGCCCCCGCGTTCCCCTGGAAGGATCACCAGGCGATCCTGGCCGAAATCATCGAGGCGGCCCGCATCACGGGAAAGGGTGTCGCAAAAAGCTGGACGACTGACGAACTCCAAAACACAGTCAAGCTGGCCTTCGAAAAACTGCGAACCGAAGCCAAAAAAACGATCGAGCACCTCCAGTATCACGAGGCGGATGTGCTTGGCGCCGCGGAACTTGCTTGCCGGGGAGTCCGACTGACACAACGAACTGCGGCCCAGTACTCGGCCGCCAAGCAAGCACAGGGAGTGCTCGACTTTGACGACCTGCTGCTCTACGCCCGCAATCTGCTGCGCGACAACGAACACGTGCGTGAGCGGGTTGCGGCTGGAATTCGCCTGCTGATGGTTGACGAATTCCAGGACACCGACCCCGTACAGGCAGATGTCGTCCGCAGCCTGTGTGGTGCTGCGATTACGCATGGCAAGCTATTTATGGTTGGGGACCGCAAACAGTCGATTTATCGCTTTCGCCGTGCTGACCCGACGGTTTTTGCGACGATGAGTGACGAATTACCAATAACCGGTCGACTCCCCCTGAACGTGAACTTCCGCAGCCAGCCAGCGGTATTAAGCTTCGTGAACCACCTCTTTTCCCCGGCGATCAAAGACTACGAAGCCCTGACCCCCTTCCACCATGAGCAACAATCCCCCACCCCGGCCATTGAATTTCTGTTCGCCAGCTTCGATGCCAATACCCCGGATGCGGAATTCACAGCGTTTTCCGAGACCGACCTCTCTGGCGAGTCGAGTGGTGACGACGAGGGAAACGTCAAGGCGGCTCAATTGCGTCGGCGTGAAGCAGATTGGATTGCCCGCCGCATCGCGTCGATGCTGGCCGACCCCACCCCCCGCATTCGCAGCAAAAACAAAGATGCGAACGGACGACAACTGCTCCGCCGAACCGAGTCGGGCGACATTGTGATTTTGTTTCGAGCACTTTCCAGCGTGCAAGACTACGAAACCGCCCTGCGTCGCTACGGCTTGGATTACTATCTGGTCAAAGGAAAAGCCTTTTTCGCTCAACAAGAAATCTTCGATCTGCTGAATCTCTGCCGCTATCTCGATGACTGCGACGACCTGGTCGGATTGGTGGGAGTTCTCCGCTCTCCGTTCTTCAACTTAAGCGACGACTCGATCCAGGCTCTCGCCTTCCACACCGACACCCCCCAATCCCCTCCCCTGCCCCCCCCACTGAACGAATTGTCTGCCTCGAAATCTGTTGTGGGCTCCGCCTCGACCTCGACCTCGAACTCAGTCGCAGACTCGGTCAAAAAGCCCCCGGCCACTTCCACTTCGCCTCCCCCCGCCTCACGAGCCACCCTTTCGCTGCACGAGACACTCTACCTTGAGCCCCCGCGCTACCTCCCGGAAGCCGAACAGAATCTGATTCGTCATGCGGCGGAAATCCTGGCCGACCTGCGATTGCAAAAAGACCGCCTCCCCCTGTCGGAACTCCTGACCTCCGCGATCGAGCGTACAGGCTACGATGCGGCGATTCTGGCAGAGTTTTTGGGTGAGCGGAAACTGGCCAACTTGCGCAAACTGCTGGATATGGCGCGTCAATTTGATCTGAGTGACATTTTTACCCTCAAGGATTTTGTCACGCGTCTGCAAACGTCCGTGATGGAAGAGACGGATGAAGAGTTTGCCACGACTCAGGCCGAGTCGGGGGATGTTATTCGACTCATGTCGATTCACCAATCGAAAGGACTGGAATTCCCGGTCGTGATCGTGGCCGATATCGATCGGAAAGGGCCACCGCACGGCAGCGACGCGGTTTTGCATCCGGAATGGGGCCCACTGATCAAGCCACTGGAAAAATTTGGAAATAAGCCTGAAAACCTCGCACTCAAAATGCATAAGCTGGTCGAGAACGAGGCCGATGCCGACGAAACCATCCGTTTGTTCTACGTCGCCTGCACTCGCGCCGCCGATTACCTGATACTATCCGCAGGGATCAACCCGGATAAACCGGCTCAATCCCCCTGGCGTCAACTGGTCGAAGATCGATTCGATATCCGCACGGGATTGCTCAAGGTCGACCCGTTACTCGGTGCCTCGCCCGCAGGAACCGCAGGTCGCGAAACGGTTCCGGACCTGCTAATCCATCGCGTCCCCTGTGAGGCGAGGCTTGCGGAGACGCAAAGCGAAAAGCGAATCTCACTCGAAAAACTCCCCGCTCAAGTTTTAGCCGCCTTTCCGGCCGAGTTCCCCCCTTCGGCCCGCATTTTTCCACGTGATTTCACGGAACTGAATCAGGTCAGCGTTTCTCGACTGGAAACGATCGACGCCGAACTTTCAGGTCTGAAGCATCCTCAGCAAGCCCCCCGCACCACCCCAAACGACAACTCAAACACCGCGAGGAATCCGGACCGAGAAGTCGATCTCGACATGGCCTCGCAACTCGGCACGATCATGCACGGCGTACTGGAACGGGTCGATTTGAAAAGCCCCGACAACTGGCCAGAACTGCTGCAGGATTTTGCCAAGCAGATGGACGACGAGGCTTATCAACCGGTGCTCGAACAAGCCCAAACGATGCTCAGTCGTTTTTTCGCCTCACCACTCGCCGCCGAACTCGCCTCCGCCCGTTCGATTTACCGTGAGATCGACTTTGTGCTGCCATGGCCCCTCCCGCAAAACTCCCCGCAGCGAACGGTTTCCGCTTCGATTGTTCACGCTCCGCAGATCAATGGAATCATCGATCTCCTGATCGAGACAGAGAAGGGTTGGCAAATCCTCGACTATAAAACCGGCAACTTCCCGCAGCAGACCCCAGCGGAAAAGTTACTGGCCCCCTACGAACTGCAATTGGGACTTTATGCCCGCGCCGTCGAGCAATGGTTTGGAGTCATGCCGCAAGAACTCTCGCTCATCACTTTTCGGCCCGAAGTTCGCCGTATCACGCTTGCATGGTCTGAGCAGAGGTCAGACCAAATCCGCGTTCGAGTCGATCGAGCCATCGAGAAAATCCGGTCCTCAACGGAGGCACGCTCCTAAAAATCCGCCGACTGAGCTGGGATTGCTCGGATACGACCCGTTGGATATGAGTGAATGATCAGTGCCGGTTGAGAAAATCGCCCGAATTATCGTACCTCGCTGAGAATCCGCGTAAACCACGACAAGAGAACACTGTTCGAGGCAAAAACCCAACGAGAACGTCATAAGAATTTCACAGCAACGATTGAAGGCTGTCAACCATTTGGAAACTTTTCCACAGTCAAGCTCGCTTGATCAACGAGGAATTCGATGAACTGAAACGCCATCCAATCTTACTCTTCCTTCGTTAACTTTGTTACCTTCTGTTCAATCTTCCCGACATTTGTCCCATACCCGCAGGCACTCAGTTCATCGACAAACGAAAACGAATTAGTCGACAAACAAAAATTCGTTCGTCATTAACAATACCTGTGCGAATCGATCCCAAGGGGTCAACTTCTCGTTTTCCGAGGTTTGGGCCTCTGCCAGAAACCTTAGCCCTAACGATCGCTCGCCGTCGGTCGGCAAGCGAGATAAGACCCGCCGATACACCAACTCTAATCGCTCTGGGTCATTACTCGCCCCTCCCCAGCATTCGGCAGATAATCGCCGTGCTTGTTCCTGAATAAACGGCGAATTCATCGCGAACAGCGACTGCTGGGGAACGGTCGTTTGCGGGCGATCTGAGGCAGACGCGTCGGTGTCGGCAAAATCAAAGGCCCGAAAAATCCCTGGCAAATCGTTGCGATTAATCAGTGTGTAAATCGTTCGACGAGTCGTCGCCGGATTCATCACCCGATCGAATGGCTGCCCGCCAATCCGATCATCCAGCTTCCCCGAGACTGCCAGCAGCGAGTCTCGCAATGCTTCGAAATCAAGCCTTTGCCGCGGCATTCGCCACAGCAACCGGTTCTCGGGATCCACTTCGCGGGCCACAGCCTGCTCGACCGAAGATTGACGGTAAACTGATGAGCTCATCACCAATCGGTGAAGCTGTTTCAATGACCAGCGATGCGGTCCATTGGCGTGGGATGGCGCAGGATCAATTCCAGCGGTTTCCGCAGCGAGCCAATCCAGCAACTGGGGATGCGACGGGGGAAGCCCGCGCAGACCAAAGTCGCTCGGCGTGGCGACCAGTCCCGTACCAAAATGGTGCTGCCAGATCCGATTCACGATCACGCGTGAGGTGAGCGGATTCCGTGGATCGACAATCGCTTCGGCCAATTCCCGGCGACCGCTCCCTTGTGCAAAGGGTTTGCGATCGGCGGCTGACGCAAGTTCCAGGAACTGTCGCGGAACTGCTTTTCCTGGTCGTCCGGGGTTCCCACGCACAAAAATGACCGGCTCACGCAACGGCCCCTCTAAAACCACCATGGCTCGTGGCGGTGCTCCGGGTGAGGTGACTTTCAGCGAATCGACCTTCCGCTTCAGATTGGTAATCTGGTCACGAATATCCCGCCCGAAACCGGCTCGGGCCTCGTCTAATGTCAGTTTCGTGGGGGAAGAGTCGCCATACAGGATTTGACGCAACTGCTCTGCAGTCGCGTCAGGCAAGACGACCACTTCGGGCATCGCTTTTTGCTGCTCGTCCCACTGGCGTCGGACTTCATCGAACTGTGTCCCATACAATCGAGCCAAGTCGAACAGCGTTGCCGGCTTTTGCTCGGTGATCGCTTGCCGGACTAAACCGTTCACCCCTGCGGCGACATCTCCGTTCGACCACGACTCGACCAGTGTGGCGACCGCTGCGGGAAATTCTTCTGGCTTTTCCACTTTGGATAGCACGTGCCACGGTCCGAATACGGGATGAGGCTGTGCCGCAGTTCGATTGAGTAGCTCACGCCACCTCTGGACAATCGGTCCTCGCGGTTCGTTTGTCCCTTTGAAAGCAACCGCCCCCTGATTCCAGGCGGGAAGCTGTTTGGCGATCTGCTGGAAGGAATCCCCAGCCACCTCGCGAATTTCATTCGCCAGTTTCGGAATGCTGTCTTGCTCGTACTTGAGTACTTCCGCCTCGCGATTGGCGAGATCGGTTAAAAAGACTTGGTATGCGGCGGCATCTTTGGGGACACCAATCACCGGCAATTCGTCTGGTTCGACCGAGGACGAGAAGACTCCGTACAACGAGTAGTAATCGGCGGTGGGAATGGGATCAAATTTGTGATCGTGACAACGGGCACAACCGACCGTCACCCCCAGCAAACCGCGAGCGACCACATCGATCCGGTCATCAATAATATCATGCGGATTGTTCAAATATCGCCGCCCCACCGTCAAGAAGCCGAGTGCCGCCAATCGGGGGTCCTGGGATTCCTGGATTCCATTCGGCCCTTTTTCGGCACTGACGACCAGATCGGCAGCCAACTGCTCCACCACGAACTGATCGAACGGTGTATCCGCATTAAAAGCGTCAACGACATAGTCGCGGTAGGTATACGAGTAGGGATATCGTGGTTCTTGCGTGAAAACATATCCTTTCGAATCGGCATAACGGGCAACATCAAGCCAATGCCGCGCCCAGCGTTGCCCGAACAACGGGGAGGCCAGCAGTCGATCGATCAGCCGTTCGGTCGCATCGGCCGAGAGATCCGCTTCGAACTCGCGCACCTGCTCGAACGTCGGCGGAATCCCCCACAGGTCGAGTGTCGCACGACGGATGAATTCATACCGCGAGGCGGGGGACGAGATCGTGAGTTGTTTCTCGGCCATTGAGGCGGCGATGAATGCGTCAACAGGAGTTTCGCGAACAGCATGGAGTCGCTGCGCACCGACCGGCGGTGCGGACTCGATGTGCGTCACCACCGGAATTTCCGGGCGTTTTACCGTTTGAAAAGCCCAATGACTTTTCGCGGCGGCGGCAGGATCACTCGACGCCACCTCGACAGGCCAGGGAGCCCCTTGCTCGATCCACTTCCGCATGACCGTCAGTTGCTCATCAGACAACTTCCCCTTAGGAGGCATCTGAATTTCCCCTTCGGCATACTTCAGCACTTGAAACAGACGGCTACCGTCAACGTTTCCGGCGTGAAAAATGATTCCCCCGTCCGAACCTTTCAGCAATCCCGCGTGGGTATCCAGCCGAAGTCCGGCTTCCTGTTTCTTGGCGCCGTGACATTCATTGCAGTTTTGCACCAGCAACGGACGGACCTGCTTTTCGAAGAACTCGACCTGCTCAGGTGAGGGTCCCTCGGCAGCCTTCGCCCGCCACGGACTGCAAACCAGCGTCAACAGGACCAGTGATAAACAAATCAATTTCATTTTGAGGAATTTCCGAAGCCGCCGGACGATCCTCTGCAGATTAAAAAAGGTCTTCCTGTAAGGGAGGAGACTCTGCAGCAAGTTCTCGACAACGCGGTGATGGTGACGTTTTTAAAACCAGGATCGAACCAATTTTTGAGTCTTCGGAATCAGGTGATCCATCGACATCGCGGATTCTACCCGAACCACACCCCGACGTGTATACGTTTCGAGGTGATTCAGGCTTCATCCGCTGCAAAATTCTCTTACCGTGGGGCTCTGAAAGCAGCTCGGATCAACAAGGGGAACGAGGCCTAAGCCGCGTCTGACAGAAATGAAAAACCTCAGGATTTGCCTGAAAAATTGGCGAAGGGAACAATCCTGATCGCTTTTTTGGGCCTGATCACTGTAGGATAGCAAATTCGTTTTTTGACCGATTAGCCGAGGTGAATTCCGATCACGGCTCTTGATCACACCGGAGTGTTTTCATGTTCATGTCGAATCGCATTCACCCCGCATGGTGCTTTTTCGTCACGCTGGTGGGAATCACACTGGCGACATTCGACAGGGGTACAACCGCGATCGGTCAGCCAGACGCCCACCCACAGAGATCACCCAGCCAGACCGAATTTTATCAGCCGGATGAAGTCCAGTCGGTCTACCTCAAGGTCACCGACGAAAACATGCAGCGACTGCTGGCGGCGTTACCCGAGCGAATTTCGGTTCCCGCCTCGTTTCGCTGGCGCGAGATCTCGATCGACAACGTGGCGATCCGCTTTAAAGGAAACAGTTCCGCAAATCCCTCACAGCAACACAAGCGAAGTTTCCTGATCAAATTCGATGAATACGACAGCGACGTACGGTTTTTGGGACTGCGACGTGTTTCGTTCGATAACGGCGTGCAGTTTGGCAGCTTGTTTTCGGAACCGATCATCACCGAGATCCTGCAAGACTTGGGAATCAAAACCCATCGCTGCAACTATGCCAAACTGTACCTCAACGATAAATACCAAGGGGTCTATGTCAACGTCGAGCGGATCGACGAGACCTTTCTCGCGCGGCATTTTCCCGACCCCGAGGGACTCTTGTTCAAGGTCCATGAAGGAGGACCGGGCAGCAACTTGCAATATCTGGGCCCGGAACCGGCCAGCTATACTCGGGCCTTCTCTCCCGAAAACCGTTCGGCCAAGCGAGGACAACAGCGACTGGTCGAATTCATCAGGATGATCAACGAGACCTCTCCGAATGAATTCCCCACCCGCCTGGAATCGGCGACAGAACTGGACGAATTCTTGAAGATCACTGCGGTGATGCTGTTCTCGGGTGCTTTCGACCAATTGACCGGCTGGAACCCTCACAACTATTACCTGCTGTATGATACGAAACAGGAACGCTGGCATTACCTTCCCTGGGATCTGGATGTTGGTTTTTGTGAAGTGGCGTTCGGTCAGATTCGCGTTCTGGCCGACTGGAATGCCGCCTGGCCTGCACCCGGACAATTACCAAACCCCCTTCTCGATCGAATCGTCGCCAACCCCGAGCTGCTGCAACGTTATCGAAAAATCGCCAGCGAGATCCTGGATCAATACTTCGAACCTCAAAGCCTCAGTGCAATCCTGGACGCCAAGTACAAACTGATTCAGAACGACCTGCAAACCGACCCCTTTCCCCACAAGCGCGTGACGAACCCCGAAGACCGCAGCTACGACGATGTGGTCACATCCATGAAACGTTTTATCCAACGTCGCCATGCAAGTGCCCATCAGCAACTGGCAATCCCAGGGAAAAAGCCCGCAATGTCGCGGATGCCACAAGGAGGCCCCCCGCCGCAGTTAATCGGCAAGATCCAGCGCGTCATGCGAGCTGCAGAGCAAATGCAGAAAAACGGTCAGGATGTGACGCCGGTTCAGCGCGTGATGGAACGAGTCGGCCCCCTGATGCAGCAAGGGAAACTCGAAGAGGTCAACCGACTTGTCGACGAAGCCCTCAAGCTCACGGGTGCCACGAACGAGTGACCAACGCCGGATGCCACTGCTTCGGAGTCTGCAGAGAAGTACTACTCTTTGTCTTTCATTTTGTGCCCCGCCTGTTGCCGCCTGTTCACCTCTCTTTCCGACCTCACAACAAACCATATCTTCACTCAAATTTTTGAACGCAAAAATCCTGCGGAGCTCTTTTGACTGACTTGCAATTTCCAAAACATTTCAGACAATTATTATTCTGCCATTTTACAACCATTGGAGAGAACATGGGAATCAACATTGTTTTGAAAAATCGAACCGGAATGCCTGTGCAGTTTCGCACGGTGACGATGCAGGTTTGGGACCAGGGAATCGTAGGAAACCTGACGACCGACGCGAACGGCGCCTTTGTTGTCGATGAACAGTACCGAAACAAAAAGGTGATTTTCGACACCACATTTCTAGAGCCCGGTGAGGATTCCAAAAATTTGCATCTGGGTGGGTGGATTCCATTGAATCAAGATACCGTTACCATCACCGTTCCACTGTTGTCCAGTGTGCCGGGTCGGGAAAAGGGAGTGGGGATCACGATTCGACTGAAGCTGGCAAACCGAATGAATGGTGGTAAGTTGGGCCCAGTGAAATGGGTTTCCGATAGCGAGCATTTCCGTTCAATGAAACCCCTGAATTTGTGCGCCCAAACCGTGTATCGTGAATCGATCTTCGGGATGAAGGTGACTGCGCAGCTCTTCAACAGTCCCGATGATGTCGAGTGCCTCGCGGACGAAGACGGCGACATCGTGCTCGACGAAAAATATTTGAACGACAAGTTGACTTTACGTTGTGAAATGCATTCCCCCCCCCAAGTTGCTTTGATTTTAAATCCGTTGACTGGAGGCTGGAAAAAACTGGACGCGAGATTTTTAGAGTATTCGCTCGAACAGATTCTTGTACAAGAACGATATTAAAAAATCCCACTAACAAAACGCATCAGAAGATGCGCCGGTCACGAATAACACACTCTTAGATGCAGATTGAGCTTCCGTTTACGTCGCCGCAATCTTGTTCTGAGTGTGATCAGTTTCGGCTTGAGGTATCACGAGGAAAATTCATGCTGTGCTCGAAATTCATTTGAGCCACAGTATTTGATGCCATGCGTACAGAATCAGCGGGTACGCCATGGGGCCATGTGCGCCGGATGCCACTGCTTCGGAGTCCTCGGAGAAGCAGTGCTGTTTGCCTTTGAGTAATCGTTCGGGGACACGTTTTTGTCAAACACAAATCGTCGAATTTGTGGTGGCGTGAATCGCGACGCTCAGTACTGCTTGCCCCAGCGCGGACAAGCAGTGGTACAAAGCGAAGAGTTGAATCCGTTATAAACGTGCCATTGGCGGGTGAGATTGGCCCTTCGGGTCGTAACCGTTCACAGCGAACTGAGGGGGACAGACATCGTTTTCCTGGCAAAACGATGAGTGAATGGATTGAGCGATTGGGCAGATCTTTACTTTGTCGCGGGGAAAATGAGCTAGTCCCCGAACTGTAAACGCTTACCTTCGGGTTTGGTGCCCCTGCCTGTCGCCGTGCACATCGTTTACGACGCCCAGAAGCGGAATCGACATTGTCCGTTCGCGGCCTTCGGCTAGCAGTACCGAATAATTCTGCCGCACTCGTTCGACATCCGCAGCAAACTCCTTCGTTTGCATCACCACCGCGATCAAGCCTGCAACCAACAACCCGGCCCCGCGTAAAAATTCCTGCTGAACTTCCCGTTCGAGCGTGTCCAAATTTTGGGGATCCGCTTTCAGGGCGTCGTTCCCATTCCGCGAGCTTTGGAAAAACCTCACCATGAAAACGGACGATCATCTCTGCCACAGATTGAATCAATTTGCCGTTCCGACCATCCACAGAAATCCCCTCCATCGAACCGCCTCCCTGCGGAACTCAGTGCTGAATCCATTCGATCCTCGAATGGCGTACCCCTGCAAAGAATAACAAAAATCCGAAATCTTCTTCAAGGTTTTCAAAATTTGTTCTTGCGTTTTTGAATTTGACATCCGTACAATCCACGCAGAATTGGATTGCACTCTTTTATAAACCCTGTTGAAAAGACTGTATTTATGAGATTTATTTCGACGATTTTGTTCGGATCCGTTATTACGGCGTTTGGGGTTGATATTGCGTCAGCAGGAGCGATCCTTTCAACACCTCACGGACTTCAAGCAGGCGGCCACTTTCGATTCGTTTACGTCACCCGGATGACAACCACTGTATACTCATCTGATATCGCCACTTACGACGCGTTTATTAACAAATCCAGTGACGCGACGTACAACGGAGAGCGTATCACCTGGAAGGCCATTGGCTCGACCTCATCCGTTAACGCGATTAATCACATTGGTGTCACTGGATATCCTGTGTATAACGTTGACGGGGTGCGAGTGGCAGCCACCGACTCAACGGGCCCGCATGGCCTGTGGTCTGGAAGCCTGGAATCGAGCATCTCACAATATATCGGTAGCAAGCCAACCGGCAATGACACTTATGTCTGGACGGGTACGAATACTGATGGAACAGCCACAGCATATGGCGGGACAACCCCCGGGACAGACTCACCAACCGGAACGCTCGGGTCAAGTCGAGCCACGGTTGGCGATCGATTTTCCTCCGATTACAAATGGTCTACATATTGGTATCCAGAAACCATTTATACTCATTATAAAATGTACGGGATTAGTGAAGAGCTCACAGTGATGGCTCCCGATCCATCTACGGTGGCTCCCGATCCATCTACGGTGGTTCCCGATCCATCTACGGTGGTTCCCGATCCATCTACAGTGGTTCCCGATCCATCTACGGTGGTTCCCGATCCATCTACAGTGGTTCCCGAGCCATCTACCGCGATAATGACCGGAATTGGTTGCTTATTTGCGCTGGCATGTTGCGTCAAGCGTAAACGGAGTTCGCATTCACAGTAGCGGCTCGGCGCCCCGTAATACTGCTTCGGAGTTCTCAGTGAGGCAGCGATCTTTAGTTTTGAAGTGTTGTCGAACGATACGTCATCGCCAAACAAAGGTCCTCGAATTTGTGGTGGATTGCATAGGCACGTTCAGCACTGCTTGCCCCAGAGCGGACAAGCAGTGGCACGAAGCGAAGAGTCGAATCCGTTATACACGCGCCACGGATAGAATAAGCTTATCACTTTTGACAAATGCTACGAGGCGCTGATTTGCTTACCAGTCACTTCAACCCTTCTTAAATATTCTCTTAACTGTTCTGAATTTGTTTCCCGTGGTGATTCCTATCGGACTTCTTAGTTTTTGATCGTGACGGTCTTCAGGTTGTCGCTCGGTACGCGATCGATCAGCATATTTCTCGGATCGATTCCCGCTTGATACGGAATCTCGTCCGTCACGAATTCCAATTCGTGTTTACCCGCCGTCAATTGCTTGCGCTCGCGATGAAGCAGCTTGCCGTAGCGTTTGCCGGATTCCGGTTTCGCAAAGGCTCCGATTTCAACCCAGTCGTTCATCTCAACCGATGTCTCGTGACCGTTTTCATCCGCTTTGAATTTTTCGCATTCCACCACCAATTTCACACGATACTTCCCGTCAGGGGATTTCGTGGCAACGGCTTCCACCGTTCGATTTCCGAATAACGTGATCTCTTCAAAGAGGTCTTGGATCAGGTATTGGAATTTTGGCGGCGTTTGATCTCGCAACCGATCCACGAGGGCATGAGCCGTGGGATAAGGGGGCCCCTGGTAGGCAAATTGATCGATCACCTCTTTCAACGCCACGTTGATCCGATCTTCGCCAATCATCTCGGCCAGATAATACAACGCGACGCTCCCTTTCTGGTAATGGATATACCCCTGGTTCAACTCGACATTGATGAGTGGTCGTTCCTTCATCTCTTCCGTTCCGCGAGACCGAAGATAACGATCCATTTCGTATCGCAGGAATTTGTGCATCATGTCATCACCGTATTTTAGACGCATCACCATCAGCGCCGTATATTGTGCCAAGGTTTCCGACAGCAGTGTGGCCCCTTTCATGCGGGCCCCGATCACTTGATGTGCCCACCACTGATGCGACATCTCGTGGGCCACGATGTAGGTCACCTTGTCGATGTCGTCGGGCTTTTCCAGATTCGCAATAAACCCAATGCTTTCCGAATATGGCATTGTTCCGGGAAAGGCCTGTGCAAACGAGGAAACGCGAGGAAATTCAATGATCCGGGCTTGCCGATGTTTGTAAGGTCCGAAGTGTTTCGTGCAATAATCCAGCGTATCGGCAATCGCCTCGGACATCTTTTCGACGTTCCATTTGTGCTCGGGATGGTAGTACACCTCGATATCGACATCCCCTACTTTGGACCGCTGCACTTCATACTTGGCCGAGATGAACGAGTAAAAGTTCAGTGACGGATGATCGACGCGATAGCGGAAATAATTTCGTCCTTTGTCGGTCCACTGCTCCACCAGCGAACCCGGTCCGATCGCCGTCTGATCGAGGGACGTGCTGATGACCGATTCGATTGTCACCCAATCCGAATCCTGAGCGATGTAATGAGTACTGCAAGCATGACCGCAGTCGCGGGTTAACTCGGGAACCGATTCAATAGGGCCCAGCCCAAAATCTTTTCGTCGCTTGGGAAGGATCAACCGGCGATCGGGATCAAATCCAAACGAGGGGGCAATCCCATTATTAAAGAAGGTTCCGTTTTGAACCAGGACGGGTTGCGAGACTTGATTTTCGATCCCGCGAGTTTTGCTCGCCACGACGTATTTCATCACCAGTGATTGACCTGGATCCAACGGCGGT
Organism: Schlesneria paludicola DSM 18645; assembly: GCA_945869955.1. GTDB lineage: Bacteria > Planctomycetota > Planctomycetia > Planctomycetales > Planctomycetaceae > Schlesneria > Schlesneria paludicola_B. The sequence goes on along the minus strand of CAMBQP010000113.1, from coordinate 4,594 downwards.
TCCAGCCGAAACGTGCGGACATTCAGCCGCTCGTCATTCTTTTCCAGCGTGGCGCCGGGAATCTCGAGGGAGGTTTCAAACCCTTGAGTGAGGTTGATGTAGAGCGTTGCGATTGGGGCGGCGGATTTATTGGCGATCGTTTGCTCGGCGCGAACGATCATGTTGCGAGTTTCTGGAAAGAGATCAATCTCATATTTCACCGACTGGATTTTCGGCTGATCAATCGACGCGATTGTTTCATAAGCCTGCTCGTATTCGACTTGCCGACGATCGAGATCCGGTGCTCCGATGACGGTGTTGAGTACCTGCGTATTGTGGTACAGCCACCCCGCCATTCCCGCAGAGGCGGATAACGCAATCACCAGGAAACCGAGTGAACCCAGAGATTGGCCGATCACCCCTTTGAAAAACCGTTGCCTCAAGTTCGCGGCAACCCCACGGTGCATGACGATCGTGCAGAACCACAGCAAAACACCAGAAACACAAGTCCAATACACCGCGAAGGCGAATAATCCCGGGCGATAGGGTGCGATCTTGAACATGTCTGAATAAATGTATCTTGGCAGTGCGCCAAAGCGGACCAGCAGCGATTCCCATCGCAGACCTTGCCACACGAACGCATTCAAAATGATGAACAGAATGAAGAGCGAATATCCGACATACTTGTTTGGCGCGAGCGTGTGAGCCAGCAACCCGACCACAATCAGGAATACCAGGCGCGTTCCCTGAATGGCGATCAATTCCTGCAGATAGACATCCAGTTGAAAACGGGTGTAACCCTGCGTCCACTGATAAAAGCACCCCATGGCGATTCCCAACACCAGCAGGCAGAAGACCGTGACGATCATCGTGACCAGACGGGACACCACAAAGACGCTGTTGGAACTGGGGGTCGCGCCGATAATTTCATGGAGATGATAATCTCGATCACGCCATACCAGGACGCCCGTGAAATACGTGATGATCGCAATCGGGAACACAATCAGCGAGCCCGCAATGGCTTCGACCATCTTGTACGTCACAGGAAACGTGGAGTTACCGAACATCGATTCGGCGTTACCGCCGAGAAACAGGCCGGCCATCGTGTTGAGGATCGCAAAACACAAAATGACGATAAACGTGGTACTCCCCACCACACTCGACATGTCCGACCGCAGCGTCGAGGCCAATTGCGAAGCCCACGAAAGACGAGGCGTTCGCTTGGGAATGCTGGCCGCTTGATGCAGCAGCGACTCCTCGAAGGAAAACTCGGGCACCGGTTCTGCCGCTCTGCGGATCTTGGAGTTTCCCCGCTGCCTGGTCTCGAAGGTGAAATACCGACCGGCGATCACGAAGACCAGCAGTGACACCGTCAACCAAATGGCGCGATTGGCCAGCAGCAACAACGTCAAAGGGATCGATTTCGTATTACGCTCATCGACGGTCCAATATTTAGTGGCCACTTCGTAGGGGGCCGCTCCAAACGGATCGATCAGGCAAGACAGAATTTCGTAGTCGAGTTGGCCTGCGACCACTTGGGAAATCGCATAACCGACCAGCAGCAACAGTACACCAAGGAACGAATAAAGGGTATTCCGGGTGACCGTCGCGATCGCGAACACGACCGCACCGAACAAGAGCGTATTGGGTAGGGTGAAGAGAATGTTGGGCAACAGATGGTCCCAAAGGTGATTCGGTCCCCATCGCTCGGCGTTTGCCCCGTGGTACCAGCTCGCGATGAGGACACCGAGAGAAATCCCAAACGCGGGTAAAAGGGCGATCACCGTGGCAGCACTGAATCGCCCCCAGAGAAACCCCCATTTATTCAACGGTTTGCTGAAGAGAATATCGGACATTTTGGAAGTGAAGTCGCGTGAGGCGGACGAATCATAGATCGCCGTGGCCATGAAACAGGTCAAGATACTGGCCCCCGCATACCACATGGCGATGATGTAAGGGGCGTTTTTATGGGCATTCCCCACGGGGCCACCGACCTGAACAAAATCGGATCCGGCCGCGAACGCAAACAGAAAGGTCATCACGGCGACGAAGATGTAAATCATCCAGCCACGCAGCCAATACGACAACTCGAATCGAAAGAACTCGCGAAACATGGGGATCACTCTATTTTAGCTCTGTTAGTTCAAGCGATGGTAATTCAAGCTCTGGTAATTCAAGCTCTGGAAAGATGCGAGAAAAAGACATCTTCCAGATCCGGGGCTGCGCATTGAAAACCGTGGCCCGGGTCTGTCTCGCTATAGATCCGGACCATCGGGCGACCGGCCACCAATTTGGTCGAGAGGATCGGTTGCTTCCATTCTCGTCCCGCGAGCTGTTGTTTGGTCATCGATTGGTACCAGACTTTGCCCGCAACCTGACTCTCGGCCTCCGACGGGGAGCCGCTGTAGAGCACCCGCCCGTGATCGATGATTGCCATATGAGTACACAACTCTTTGACATCTTGCACAATGTGTGTCGACAGGATCACGATGATGCTCTCGCCCACTTCTGCCAGCAAATTGTAGAACCGGTTCCGTTCCCCCGGATCCAATCCGGCGGTCGGTTCGTCGACGATCAGCAACTGGGGATCACCCAGCAGCGCCTGGGCGATTCCAAACCGTTGCCGCATTCCCCCCGAGTAGGTGTTCACCGCCTTATGTCGCACGTCTTTCAAATTGACGCGATCCAAAAGCGATTCGACGACCTCGCGTCGATCGCGGCTGTTGGTTCCGACCCCTTTCAATGTCGCCAGATGCGTTAACAAGGTCACCGCACTGGTTCGCGGGTAGACACCAAATTCCTGTGGCAGATACCCCAGGATCTGACGGACCCGCGTTTTTTCGCTCAGAACGTCGATCTCTCCCAGACGAACCGTTCCCGAGTCGGCGGTCTGCAACGTGGCGAGCGTTCGCATGAGAGTCGATTTCCCAGCGCCATTGGGGCCCAGCAGCCCAAACATCCCTTTGGGAATCACCAGAGAAACTTTGTCGAGTGCCAAGACCCCACCGGGATATGTCTTGCTCAGATTATCAATAATCAATTGCATCAATTGCATCTCTTGACGGTGAAAGTGTCAGAAACCTGCGGTACACACGATCGTGATGGTCGATTTCGCGTGACCGCACTCCGAGGGATTGTACCTGAGATTTTAAACAGTCGAGAGAAAAAACCATAAAAACCGGCTCACCGCAACCAAACCGCTGGAAACAGACGTGCGACCCCAGCGGTCTTCTTCCGCTGAGATCAACGCAATCGGTGACAAACAGAGGACTCCGAAGCAGTGGCACTGTTTTGCGCGGCGATTACCCGAACCGAATCTCGCAGCCAAAGGCTGCGGGCAGGTCCTGTCCCCTCGCCCCGGCACTCCGGGGAGAGGGTTAGGGTGAGGGGCTCTTCGAACGTCAAGATCACCTGCCGAAGTTCGCGATCATTTCCCGATTCATTTTCTGAGAATCAACGAGAATTCGACGAGATGGTTACGCTTAACGGCAGCAGAAAAAGACCCCTCACCCTAACCCTCTCCCCGGAGTACCGGGGCGAGGGGACACCCTCCAGTCCTCTCAGTGATATCGTAAGTCGCCACTCAATAAAAACCGGACTGTTGATATGGCATCGCGGGAAGGAACGAGAATGCCGAAGCGCACTGCTTCTCTGAAGACTTCGAAGCAGTGCCACCTTGGACAGCCGGGCCAGTCCTGCCCACAAATCCCTAAACCCTGATGATTGCAGGACATGGGACTGGCCAGGGGACTGGCCAATTGGCCAGCCCGTGGCCAATCCCTCAGCAATTTCTCTTGAACAACAGACCGATACCCACGCATCGAAATCACCTGCGATATTCCCACATCAACATCAGATTTATACAGCGTGTTCAAGAACGGGGACAGGCACCGCAGACGGAGCCAGGTTCAAGAACGGGGACAGGCACCGCAGACGGAGCCAGTCCCCGTTCTTGAACGCGTTCTTCACGGCGCGACGATCTCGTCGCGGAAAATTCTTCATCGTTGTCGTAAAGAAACTGATTAATCTCTCGCCATAATTTCCTTCCTCGTAACTGTTCTCTGCCCGGGGACTGGCTCAATTTTCCCGCGACAAAGTAAAGACCTGCAAAATCACTCAAACCAGTTGACGTTCGTTTTGTCGGGAAAATTGTGCCTGTCCCCCTGTGGTCGCTCGATTGAGTGATTTTACAAATAAACGAGCGTGCCGCGAGACCAAACATCTAAACGTTTGGAAAGAACTTTCAAAACTGTCGCCCCCCCTGAGCCGGAGGAGAAATCCAAGGGTTCAGGAATCGCTGTCGTCGATCGACTGAAAAAGGCACTCGACGACAGCAAATCCTCATTGATTGGACTGCTCCTCTTTGATTTTATCGATCTCGCGTCGCCAGAGGATAACTAACAGACGAAGAGTACCGCTTCACTGAGGACTCGTAAGCAGTACCACCCGAGCGATTCTTAGCCGACCAGTCGTTGCTTCCACCGACGCGGGGTCATTGGTATCTACACAAATCGCTGAATCTGTTAATCGTACCGGAATGATCACAAAAAAAGTCTGAAGGATCGGCGATTGTCAAACCGGCTGATGGAACTGGTACGTCGTCATTGCAATTCGT
>CAMBQP010000112.1 GCA_945869955.1 Schlesneria paludicola DSM 18645 | reverse complement strand
GTCGATCTCGATGAATTTTTGCCGTATCGCAAGACCTCGACTCGGAACGCGGCCGCACCGGCGATCAGCATGCTGCAAGGGGGGCGAGTTCCGCTGAGTGAAGTAGTTCCCGCTTCACGGCTGGCCTATCGCTGGATCGACCTGGAGGGGGATTTGGCAGAGAGTTTGACGAACCCTGCACGTGGAAAAGGGGGATCGGGTCCGGTTTCGCGTGATTTTTTCGGCGGAGGGATGGTGACACCGGGATCGGCAGCACGGCGCGAGATGTTGCCGCTGGATGAAGCCAACCTCGATCGGATGCAGAAGCTGGTGGAAAAACAGCGGAACTTGACCGGCGTGTTTCAGAAGTCACTGGATGATCCTCGTTTGGCCGGGCAGATGATCGGCCAGATTAATGGGATGATCGAGGGGATGGAACCGGCACAAGCGGTGGCACTGCTGCGCGATTTGGCGGACGAATATCGCAAGCGTTCTGAATATGAACTGGTCGAATCGACTTATGTCGAATTGATCCGAAAATATCCGCGTGAGCCTGGTTCGCTTGACGCGATGCGGTGGCTGATCCAGTTTTGGTCGAGCAGTGAAACTGCCTGGCAACGGACGCGGATGATGAAATCCGATTCCAGCGTGGATCGAACCAATCCGAGGCTGGGAAGCGGGGGGATCCAACAGGCGAGAGGGGCCCGGACCGAGGGAAACGATGTCCGGTTGGCAAATCTCTTGAAAGAAGAACCCGCTTCGACGACCACGTCGAATTCGGGCAGTCCGACGCGACTGGATCTCAAGCTGGATTTTGAAGCGAGCACCAAGGGAAATCGAAAAAATAAGAAACAGGAAAAATTGAAGGTGGTGCGTGATACGAGCTGGAGAACGGGTGCGGTAAGTGAATGGCATGCTCGCGCGTCTGAGCTGGCGAAACAATTGCAGGGATCAGAGCCGAGCCTCTTCCAATCACCCGAGATCCAGTTTCCGCTGGCAGCAATGCGAAGGTCGGAAGGTTCGACGCGCGCGGGTGATGCTCTGATTCGAAATTTTGTGACGCATGCGATCAACCTCGAAACGAAACAGCTTGCTGAACGGGAATTGTGGGCTTCTTTCGCTACCCCCGAATCCCCTAAGGGGTTGGTTCTTTGTTATCCGGCGGCCAATCGACCTCATTTGGATGGGCTGTTGTCGGACCCTTGCTGGGGTGATGCGAACGAATTGCATTTGACGGCGGAATCGTCCGCGACCGAAACGGCGGGGGCCAGCCGAAATCGAGCGGTTGGCGATGGGACCGATAGTCTGGTGATGTTTGCGTATGACGCCGAGCATTTTTATGTGGCCTTGCGAGTTCCGCGTGCGAAGGGGACCACACTGGCACCAGTTCAATCGACGGGTCGTCAGCATGATGAAGATATGTCGCGTTATGATCGGATCAGCGTTCGACTGGATCTCGACCGTGACTATGCGACGTGGTACGAATTTCAGATCGACCAGCGTGGCTGTACTGCGGAAAGCTGTTGGGAGGACCGCCGCTGGAACCCAACGTGGTATGTTGCGGCCGAGGTTGATCAAACCGATTGGCGGATTGAAGCGGCGATTCCGTGGAGCGACCTGACACCGACGCCCCCGCATCGGGGAACGATTTGTGCGGTTTCGATTTTGCGGACAACTCCGACAGTGGGACTGCAAAGTTGGAACCATCCCGCGACCGCTCGTCCTCAACCCGCCTCGTTTGGGTTGCTGAAGTTTGAGTGAGCCGGTAATGATTGCGGTCTCTGCCGAAACGTCTTCGGCGGTCACCTTAGGAAAGAAGAGTCGCACGATGCATCGAATCTGGCGGATTGCGGCCCACGACCGTAGTTATGTGAAGGACCTTAGCGTCCGGTTGAAGATTACCCCCATGGTGGCGCAGGTGCTGGTGGCGCGCGGTCACCACCAGCCGGAATCGGCCGAAATGTATCTGGCCAAGAAACTGGCCACGCTGCACGACCCGGAAACATTGCCGGGTGTGAAAGAGGCGGCGGACCGAATTGTTCAGGCGCTCAAATCGGGTCGCCGGATTACAATTTATGGGGATTACGACGTTGACGGCGTGACTTCGACCAGTCTGCTGTGGCACTGTCTGCAGCTCAGTGGTGCGAAGGTCGATTACTATATTCCGAGTCGTTTGGAAGAGGGTTATGGGCTGAATTGTGATGCGATTCGGCAGTTGCATAGCGACGATCCTGAGCGGCTGCTGGTGACGGTGGACTGTGGAATCTGCAGCGTGGTCGAAGCGGCGCTGGCGAAAGAACTGGGTCTGGAACTGATTGTGACCGACCACCATACGTTTGGTGAAACGTTGCCGGATGCTGCGGTGCTGGTTCATCCCCGGCTGCCGGGTGTCGAAAAGCCATATGCGTTTGGGGAGCTGTGTGGTGTCGGCGTGGCGTTCAAATTGGCGTGGGCGATCTGTGCCCGCATGGGAGACGGCAAAAAAGCGACACCGCAAATGCGTGAGTTTTTGCTGAGTGCCGTCGGACTGGCCGCGATCGGGACCATTGCGGACGTTGTGCCGCTCGTCGATGAGAATCGTGTGATTGTTCATTTTGGATTGGCGAGTCTGCTGGACCGATCCAATCCGGGATTAAAAGAGCTGTTAAGAATTTCGAAGGTGATCGAGAAGGGGACGCTGCAAGCCGAAGACATTGCCTTTGCGGTTGGCCCTCGGATCAACGCAGCGGGGCGGCTGGGACAAGCCCGGCTGGCCGTCGAATTGCTGACAACGAGTGACAAAGAGCGAGCGGTCGCGTTGGCGGCTTATCTGGACGGACTGAACAAGGATCGGCAAACGGTGGAACGCCGGATCCTGAAACAAGCGCGGGAACTGGTTGAGGAACATCCCGACTGGGGGAATCACCGTGCACTGGTTTTGTCTCATCCGGAATGGCATCCCGGTGTGATTGGGATCGTGGCAACGCGGGTGGCCGAACATTTCCAGCGTCCGACGATCATGATTGCAATGGGGGGTGTCAGCGGTTTCGCTCAAGGTTCCGGGCGGTCGTTTGCGGGCTTTAACCTGCATGCCGGGTTGACGGCGTGTCATGACCTGCTGGAATCGTATGGTGGACATCATGCTGCGGCGGGGTTGAAAATTCGCCCCGAGGGGATTGATGCGTTCCGGTTGGCGTTTGTGAAATATGTCAGCGAGAACCATGTGGCGTTGCCAGGTTCGGCGGAAATGGCGATCGATGCCGAGGTTCAGTTAAGCGATATCACGATCCGTTCTGTGACCGAGCTGGAAAAGCTGGGGCCGTTTGGAGCGGCGAATCCCCGTCCGGTGTTTGTCGCTTCGAATGTGGAGCTGGCGGCTCCACCGAAAAAAATGGGGGAAGGAGAACGGCATCTGTCGATTTTCGTCCGTCAATTTGGTCAAAAGATGCGAGGAGTCGCTTTTGGAAAAGGGGAATGGGCTGACGAGATTGCGAGCCACAATGGGCCGATCTCGATCTGCTTTCAGCCGACCATTAACCGGTTTCAGGGGCGGGAAAGTGTTGAGTTTCACTTGCTGGACTGGCACCCTGAACATACCGCTGCGGCGGTCGGGGTGTAGTGTTGGGGTCGTGGTGGAGTCACGGCTGTTGTCAGGGTTTCGTCCAGATATCGTCGGGGTATCGTCCGAGGATTTTGGTGACGATCGGCAATAATTGACGGTGTTAGAGGAAACCTCACTCGACAATTTCCAGAGAAGTTCGCTTTCCCGCAATTTGACAAAATCGGTCTTTGCGGTGGTGTTTTTCTCTGTTAGAAACCGCGCCTTACCCCGAAACTCCTGTTCAGATACGAATCGACGTGGCCGCTTTGATTGCTGCCGCTGCGGCCGTGATTCGTCGCTTTTTTGCTGGATAAAATCATCGTGTGGTCAATGAATGGTGCGAAGCGAGCGATCATCGTCGCTGGCTGTCTCGCCGCAGCGTATACGCAGTTAACAACGTCGCCCGCGACGATTGCCTACATTCGGTCGCTGGGGGCGAACGAGTTGCATATTGGGATTCTCGGTGCGTTGCCGACACTGATGCTGTTTATGCAGTTCGTGTCCGCCGTGATTGTGAATCATTTGCAGTATCGACGTCGGCTCTGGTTCTGGGCGGCTTTGACGCATCGATTGATGTTATTGCCGACGGCGATCGGGCCGTGGCTGATTCCGGGGATGTCGCACGAATTCTGGATCTGGACGCTGTTAGTCACGACTGCGATTAATCAAGGGTTACTGCACTTCAGCTCGCCGCTCTGGCTGAGCTGGATGGGTGATTATCTGCCGCATCAGGGGCTGAGCAGCTATTGGGGCAGTCGGCAGCTCTGGATGCAGGTGACGGCGGCAGCCTCATTATTGGCAGCGGCGTTTCTTGTGCTTCACAGTGGGTTGCCGATTGAGATCAGTTACGCGGTGATGACTGGGGTTGGCACGGTTTGTGGAGTGGCGGATCTGCTGCTGTTTCAGAAGGTGTTTGAGCCTCCTGTTCAGCGGGCTCAAACACCGCGACTGAGCGAAGTTTTTCTGGAGCCGCTGCGGAATCGGGATTTCCGTCGCTATATCAGTTTTATGTGTTTCTGGAATTTTGCGGCGATGGCGGGGGCTCCTTTCATCAGCCTGTATCTGCTGTCGGAAGTCGGGATGGATTTGTATCACGTGCTGCTGCTCTGGACGATCTCGTGGATCGGCGGTGCGATGCTGTCGCGAACACTGGGACGGTGGGCTGATGCTCATGGTTCGCAACCGGTGCTGGTGATGTGCGTGGCCTTGAAGTCGAGCAATATGCTGGCGCTCTTGTTGATTCCTCCGTCACCGACGCTGGCGTTCTGGATTCTGATGCCGTGCTTCATGCTGGATGCGGTGCTGAATGCCGGGATTCTGATCGCGAACAATGGCTTCATGATCAAGAATTCGCCGACGGAAAACCGGACGATGTATATTGCCGCAACGCAGGCGCTCGCGGGGATCGTGGGTGGCCTGACCTCGATTTTGGCTGGGGCGGTGATGATGCGTCTTGCGGGCCATCACTGGACGATTGCGGGGGTCACATTCGGGCATTTCCAGGTGATGTTTCTGACCAGCATTGCGCTGCGGTGGGTGGCACTGGGACTGACCAGGTACGTTCAAGAGCCCGAGGCACGGCAGACGTGGGATGTGGTGCAGGAACTGGTGACTGAGATGCTCGATCGTCTGGACTTTGGTCGCGTTTTGCCTCGATCGGACGAGTCATCCGCCTCGTATCGATTAGCGACGAGGGAATTTTCGGAGGGAGCTGCGGATACGGGGAGCAATGTGATCGGGAGCGATCTCCTCGCGCGAGAAGCTCTTGATGTGGAATCGGTTCAGGATGAATCGCATCCACGGATTCCGGCTCCCAAACGGTTACGACGAGTGCGTCAGCGGGAATCCCAGCCGACTTGATTTGTGGACTGACTTGATTCCTTTGCGCCGTATTCCTACTTTTTGCCAGCGGAATTGGGTCTCACGTGTCGACTGCGGTCGCAGACAGCTGATCGAAATTGGGGCTGGCTGTGCGGGCTCGCGTTGAGCCCCAGGATTGTCATTTGGATTTTGCAGATCTCTTCGTCAGGAATCGGTTTCTATGGAATATCGCAGCCTCGGTCAGACCGGCCTGAAACTCTCGGCACTCAGTTTTGGTGCCTCGTCGCTAGGTGCTGAATTTCGAGCGGTGGATATCAATGAGGCGATCGCTGCGGTTCCGGCGGCATTGGATGCGGGGATGAACTTCATTGATACTTCTCCGTTTTACGGACGGGGAATGTCCGAAGTGTTGCTGGGGGCTGCGCTCAGGGATATTCCGCGTGACCGGTATTTGCTCGGCACCAAACTGGGCCGATATGATAAGGCTCATTTCGACTTTTCCGCCAAGCGGGTTGTCGAAAGTATTGATGTCAGTTTGCATCGGATGGGTGTGGATCATCTGGATATTTGTTTGTGTCATGACATTGAATTCGTCGAGATGCAGCAGATCATCGATGAGACTTTGCCCGCGTTATTAAAAGTAAAACAGCAGGGAAAGGTTCGTTTCATTGGGGTTTCGGGCTATCCCATAAAGATGTTCCGATTTATTTTGGATCAAACCAATCTGGATGTGGTCCTGTCATACAATCACTACACTCTGCAAAATACGATGTTTGGCGATCTGGTTCCTTACCTCAAATCCAAACAGGTGGGGATCATGAATGCCGCACCCTTTTCCGCTCGCCTGTTAACGAACGATCCGCTTCCTCCCTGGCATAAAGCGACTCCTGAAGTTCGCCGGATTGCGAAACAAGCGGCCGATCATTGTCGGGATCGGGGGAGTGACATTGCCAAACTGGCGTTGCAGTTTTCGCTGGCGAATCCCGAGATGACCACTTGCGTCACCGGATCGGCTCGACCGGAACGAATCCGTGAATGGGCGAAATGGGCCGCTGAACCGCTGGATTTGCAGTTGTTGGCAGAAGTACAGCAAATCCTGCTGCCGATTCACAACTGGTTTTATATCGAAGGCCGCCCCGAGAATAACGATCCTCTGCCGAACTGAATCCAACATCGCTGCCGGGTCAACGGCAGAGTAACCTTTTTTCGCGAATTCTGGCCCGATGAGGTCTCGACAAGTCAGGAAAAATTGTTCGTTGGGAATTTTCCGACTCGTCAGGCCTGAGTTGAAAAAAGTCGCCAGTGATTCAAACAAGCGGATTGACCGCGCTATTCGAACTTGTGATGATTCAGAGTCTATTGTCTGCAATTTGAGATCAACATCCGTTGGTCTGAATACCACCGCGAAATTTCTGATGATCGGATGGAATCCCGCATCGGGTGTTCGCAACTTTGGATATGCATTCGGTGTCCATTGGTTGTACCAGTATTCGGGATCGAGCCCTTGTTCGTTAGTTTTCCGGGTCGTTCGTCCGGAGGAAGCTTTGACTATCCGTTCGTCCCGTGAGAACGGATAGTCGAATCTTCACGAGAGTGCCTTGTTTTTGCGTCGGTTAGCGCCGACATCAAGCTAGAAAGAGAGCGTTTTGATGGAGCACCTGGGTCGGCATGTCATCATTGAATTGTGGGGTTGTAGCGAAGTAATCAACGACGCAAGTCTGGTCGAACGTGCGATGAGAAGTGCTGTTCTTGCCGCGAACGCGACGTTGCTGGATCTCTTTGTGCATGAATTCAGTCCGCAAGGCGTCACGGGAGTCGCCGTGCTTTCGGAATCTCACCTTTCGATTCACACCTGGCCCGAGCATGGTTATGTTGCGGCGGATGTTTTTACATGTGGTTCCACCACGAATCCCGCTGCCGCTGCCGAGGTGCTACGTCAAATGTTCGAGGCGACCACCGCTGACATTCGGGAATTGGAGCGTGGGGTGATGCCACCTGCCCCGAGTGACATTCGCCCACGTGCGTTGGCGAATGTGTGAGGGGCGAATGTGGTAGAATTGTGGGAAAATCGGTCTCTCATGTAACAATAACATCGCCGCATTGCGGATGAACCCACCTTGCGTACCTTGTTCCGGTTTCCAGATCGCGAAACTCGTCACGACTGGGATCTGAATTGCATTGAAACTCGGTTCTTCGTTCTAGAAATACGGATCGCCATTTTGAGTAACTCACCTGCGGAAGACTACGACGACTGTGTTCATGGCTCACCTTCAGCGAAAGAGGCCCCCAGTCGCCTTGCGCCGAAACCCAAGCCGACGGTAGATCTTCCTCGTATGGAGCGGGCTGTCCGGGAAATTTTGGCGGCGGTGGGTGAAGATCCTGATCGCGATGGATTGCTCGAAACACCCGGACGCGTGGCACGAATGTATGCAGAGCTCTTCATGGGTTTGCATCTCGATCCAGGTCGGCATCTGAAAAAGGTGTTTGTCGAGCAATACGACGAGTTGGTGCTCATTCGGGACATTTCTTTCAACAGCATGTGTGAGCATCATCTGTTGCCGTTTATCGGTGTCGCCCATGTCGGTTACCTGCCGCGAGGTCGCGTGGTCGGTCTTTCGAAACTGGCGCGAGTCGTCGAAGAGGTCTCGCATCGCCCACAGGTTCAGGAACGGATGACGCATCAGATTGCGGATCTGCTGCAGCAGGAACTGGATCCGAAGGGGGCAATCGTGGTCCTCGAAGCGGCTCATTCGTGTATGACCATCCGGGGGATTCGCAAGCCAGGAAGTGTGACGATCACGAGTGCTGTTCGAGGCTTGTTCAAGACTAACCAGTCGAGTCGGGCCGAAGTGATGGCGTTCATCCAGGGGCGGCGATCTGACATCCAATAATCGAATTTTTGGGTGCGACAGCCAGATCAGGGAAGACAATTCCCTTTGGATCGGTCAGAATTGACTTTGGTTCTGAATCGTCGCCTCGGGTTCAATGATCATGCGCTTGAAACAGCAATTCGGGTTCGTCCTTCAATTTGCCGTCCTGACTTTGACACCATTGATTTCCTGGTGGCAGTTACAATTCGGATACAAGCTGATTTGGATGCCAGCGTTGCTGCTCTCGGCAATGATCTTGTTTGGGATTGGAACATGGTTGAGAGAAGCGTCGTGACCCGCGGCGATCGTTTCGCATGGTTAATCATGGTTGCGTGGTTGATCATGGTCGCGTTCGCCGCGTTGGTAGGGACTCGGTCGTCCGCCGAGGGACCACAACCCGCCAAGCCCCTTCCTCAACGACCGCTTCGTGAAAATGTGACGTTGCCGGTTGACAGTCACCTGTTAAAACAGCTTGGCACCGCCGAAGACCTGCTCAGTGATCAGCGGGGTCCCGAGGCGATCGGGGTTTTGCAAGAGGTGGCCCAGGCTGAAGGAAAAGGACTCGTGCAGGTCCGCGCGGGAACGGCGGGGGGAGTCGGAAACTATCTGAACGTTGGAACGCGTTGCAACATTCTGATGTCACAAGTTTCTGCCGATAGTCTGCGAAGTTATCGGCAAAAGATCGATCCCCAAGCAAAAAAATGGTGGGAGAATTGGCAACGAACCCGAGATGAAAATGAGTTGGTTCGCATCGTCCGTCAGGCATTTCTCAGCAGCTATGGCGATGACGCCCTGAATGCCTTGGCGGAAACGTCCTGGGACCGCGGCGACTATTCCGCGGCGCGGCTTTTTTGGGAGCAATTGATTCCGCTGCCGGTTGAGGCAAAGCCTGTGGACTATCCAACGGTCTTGCGGTTTCCGGATACCGATTTCCATCAGGCCGTCATTCTGGCACGACTGATTCACTGCTCGATCCTCGACCAAAATTTTGTGGCAGCAACGAAGGAACTACGGCAGTTTTCGGCTGAATTTTCGGACGCGGAAGGCTGGCTTGCCGGTCAGCAGGGGCGACTGGTTGATCGCCTGCAGCAGATTCTTGATGCGGCTCGCCAATGGCGGACTGTCCGATCGACCCCTCAGGTGGAAACCTTTGGGATGTCGCCAGCCCGATTCCGGATCGTGCCGGACTCATTGGATGTCGGATCGCTGTGCTGGGTACATCCATTGTCAGCCAATCGATTGACACGCCCTGTGGACGGGCGTCCTTTTCAGAACGTCCCCCTGAGCTCCCATCCAGTGGTTTATGATGATGGCTTCGAAAAGATCGTGTTTGTGAATGACTCGAATTCGATTCGTGCCTGGAATTTGCTGACGGGAAAGCCTGCCTGGAAATCCGAACAGGCAGATCCCGCTGCGGTCTATACGTTATCAAGTGAAGAATCGGGCATGCAGCGGAACCTGTTGTCGGTGGGTGTCCCCGCCTTCAGTATGACGATTGCCAACCGATGTCTCTATGCGCGGATGGGGTCTCCAGTCACGTGTCCCGCCACTCAGCAGATTCGTGACTTGGCTTCGGATCTGGTCTGTCTGGACCTGACTCAAGAAGGAAAACTGGTCTGGAACATTGCCGCACGCGAATTATTTCCAGGGGAAACGTGGCGGTTTGAAGGAACACCCTTAATCCTCGCGGGGCGAGCGTACGTGACTGTATGCCGCCGCAATCCTCAACTGGAATTAATGGTCGTTTGCCTGGATGCCTCGGATGGACGTTTATTGTGGCAGCGTCCTGTCGGCGGTTTTCGGACTTCGGTGAATGACAGTCATCACCGAGTCAGTCATTTGCTGTTGACGGCGGGTGGCGGGCGTCTGTTTCTCTCGTCGGACTGCGGGGCCATTGTGGCGATGGATCCGCGAGATGGCCGTCTGGAATGGGCGATCACTTATGAAAGCCGTGCGAAGTCTCTCGTAACGCTCAGTGATCCAACGCAAAATGAATTGTTGCCACCGCTGTTCGCAAACGGACTGCTGTTTGTGGCCCCCAAGGATGCCGACACGGCGTTTTGTATCGAAGCGGATTCGGGACGAGTTCGCTGGAAGTACTCGTATCTCACCCCCCCGGATCAAAATGTTCCCGAGATTCTTCGTCAAGAATGGGAATCGACGCAATTGCACGAACGTCAATGGCGATATCTGCTGGGAGTTGTCCCCGGTGGAGTCGACGGTCGATTGATTGTCAGCGGGGAATCTCTGGCCGCGATTGATATTGAAAGTGGTCGCGCTGTTTGGCAACAATCTGTGCCTGCAGTGGGGCGTGGAATCCTGGCGGGAGACCAGATTCTCATAACCGAGCAAAACTCATTAGAAATTCGCTCTCAACAAACCGGCGAACGGATTCGGAAGATTGAGCTCAACACTCCCGATTCCCCCCAACAGGGGGGAAATCTCACAATTGCCCATGGGATGCTCCTGATCACTCAACACGATCGTCTCGCGGCGTTTGGCGATTTCAGTCAAATGAAAGAACGGATTGAACAAGACCTGACGCTCGCTCCGCACGAAGCTGGGTTGCTGATGCAGCTTGGGCAACTCGAATCGCTGGCGGGAAGAACTGACGTGGCAGAACGTGTATTCGATCGGCTACTCAGCGCGAGCGAACAGGATGACCCTTCCCACCAGGTGGTGCGTCAAAAACTGGGTCGCTGGTGGTACGACGCGGGGATTTCGGCATTTGATCAGGCGGATCATGTGTTGGCTCAGGAAAACTGGACTCGGGCGCTGGCCGTTGCCGACCAGCCTGCTCTCAGCGTTGATTTGACATTCCGCCTGGCACAGGTGGACGAGTTGGTGGATCGTCCGATTGCGGCAGTCGCCCGGTATCAGTCACTGCTTGATCAGCCCGCATGGGCGATGTCGGCGTACGGGGCGTTGACTGCGGGAAACGAGGCCGCAAATCGAATCTCGCAAATGATCGCCAAACATGGTCGAGAGGTTTACGCCGAGATCGAGGCGGCTGCAGATCGACAATTTGAACGCTTGAAAACGGCCCCAAACTCTGGGGACATTCAACAAATTATCGATCGGTATCCGCATGCCAGGATGATTGTCGAGGCCCGAAAACGGCTTGCCGAGTCGCATCTCAGCCAAGGGAACGAATCCGAAGCGTTCGCGATTTTTGCGGAAAATCAAAAAAACGCATCGGACAAGCAAGACTGGATTCAATCGACCGTTTCGATGGTCGAAGTGCTACAGCAGACGGGGCGTGATTTGGCTGCCGCCCGTTTGGCGTCAACGTTAGAGGGCTGTGACCCTCGACTGGAGGTGCTCGCTGCAGGAAGAACACACAAGTTGGGTGAGATGCTTTCGGCACAGTTCCGACCGAGGAGCACTGAACCTACTCAATTGCCGATGGAAGTCGAACGGACCTGGATTCAGTCATTAGCACCCGATGCAAAGGTGATTTTTACGGAAAATGATCCTCCCTCCGCGAAGCTTGCTGCGGTGCTGATCTGTACGAAGCAGGATCAGACTCCGCAAACATGGTCATGGCAATGTGTTGATTGGCAAACGGGTCAAATACGCTGGGAAGTTAAGGAGTCTCATGCAATCCAAATTGCCAGCTGGACTCCGATGCATCTGGTGATCGGAACGGGATTGGGATGGCAGGGGCGATCTCCCGAGGATGGACGGCAAATCTGGAATCAATCAGGTTCGGCGGAGGTGGTTCCCTTTTTGACTGTACAAAAAGATTCGTTTGGCAATCCGATTTCGTGGCCAAGCACTTTCGATCGTACCCGTGGGTTTCAGCTGTTTGATCCGAATCAGGGTGAGCTGATGTCCCGGATTTCGCTGCCGTTTTCCCCTTCAGGCTTATTGCATGACCAGTATGCAATCGGTGGGGTCAGCCAATTGGGGTTGCCGCCGAGGATCGTTGATTCCGAATCGGTAGTCTCTGGCAAGCCGTCAGGTGATCATTCTCGTCCGGTCTCTGTGGATCAGTCGGTCGTCGCCTTTTTTCAAACGATTCGACCCACCCGAACCTGGGTTGCTGACGCCGCATCCCCTCGTGGCCCATGGTCGATCCGACAAATCAACTCGGGTGGCGAACCCTGGAAGGAGACCCCGTTCGCGCTCGATCAGCACCTGATTGGGGTTTCGCGAGATCATTCTCTGAAAGCCATCGCACTGGATGGCAGCACAGTCCAAAAATCGGGGCAACCTGTTCGCAATGACGATCGTGATGACGAAATCACAGCGGCTTTTGAGGCGAATATCGCCGCGATTCTCTTAGAATCTTCTGAGGCGGAACAGATTCGGAATCGGGACAAATTCTCAAAACGGCTCCCATATCGCCAACGGAAACCAAGGCCTGATGATGCGAAAATACCTCCGCAGTTGCAGGCGACCGAGTGGGTTTACCGTAACTTTGCGATTGGGCAGGGGGGACCGGTTGCCTGGAAACAACAGGATCAACTTATGGTTGCCGCCGATGGGTCGCTATTAACCCTATTCAATGCCACCAATGGAGCACGGGCTTGGTCGATAGGGTTGGCTGATTTTCCACTCGCGATGCCAGCCCGGCAGATTTGTCGATTTGAAAACCTGGTCTTCGCAACGAGTCAGGGTGTGTTACGAATCATCGATATTCGCCAAAGAGAAACCGTGAAAGAACGTTTTCTTGGCGACGCCACATCGCAGTGGCAAGCGATGATCGCATGGACGAACCTGAACCATACGCAAGTGGTGGCCAAGTCGATCGACCGGGACAACACGCCCAACGTCACGGGAGACGTCACCGTCCCACCCATTTCGGCATTACTTGCCATCTGGCCGATTCCCATGGAATTGGGACGCGATTCGACGATTCTCTTGTGTGAGGCCCGTCATGGGGAGATCGTTCAGCGGATTCGAGTCGACTCGACACCACACAAGGTTTTGATTGACCGCAGCGGAATTGGCGTTATTTGGACCCAAAAAAGCCTCTCAGGCCTGCGTTCCCTGCATGATTGAGGATCCCTCGTAAGGAAAATGGTCCTTGCCCCGGGGGTTTGAACGACTCACCCCGCAGACGAGACCCGTTTGTTGTGTGTCTCGCCTCAGTTTACCAGATTGCGTGATGCACGACCGTGAGGTTGACTGGACAAAATCATGGGTTTGGCGATTGTTGACGCTGGGCTTTTCGTCTTTCAATCACCGCAAAGGGATCGAGCGGAATTTTCTGGGGGTCAACGTATTGCGAGAGACCACCGAGAGAAATGACTTTGAAATCGTGTTCGTGCAGGTATCGCATGTATTCTTCAAATCGTTCGAGCGGGGTATGGACCCAGGGATGTTCTCCTTCGGGGACACCATGGAATTGAATGACCGCAATTTTTCCCTCACGGGCCAGTGAGACTGCTGCCACAAAATTAGCGAGTTGCCAATCGGGACGGGCGTCTCCTGCCGAAGGGATCAACAGCGGATCATCAACTCCTGGTTCGTAGGCAACCCCCTGCCCTTTTTCATACGGGTATTCCGGGGCTCCTCCCCGGCGTGCGAACCGAATTCCGTTCTTTCTCAGTACCGGCAGTGACTCTTTGAGCAAGCTGTTTCCAGGCCAGGAAAACGAGGTCGGTTTGGGAATCTGCAGGGCGACACAGCGATCGGTGATGGTTTTTAATTCTCCTTCCAACTGGTCCAGAGTTTTTTCGGTGACCGCCTGATGACTTGCCGTATGATTGCCGATTTCAAACCCGTCACGATGAAGGGCCTGAATTTCCTCCCAGGTCATGTAATCTGTTTTGTTGGTTTTGAACGAAAAACCCTCGGTAATGAAAAACGTTGCCCCGAAGCCAAACTCTTTGAGAATGGGACGGGCATGTGTGTAGTGCGATTTCACCGAATCGTCGAAGGTCAGTACGACCAACTTGTCGGGAATCGGTATTAGACGTGACTGTTCCTGGCAATTGGCATCAGCACCGGTGCACAGAGTTCTGTGCGAAACAGTCGCGAGATCCTCTGATCCCTCTGCAGGAGGTTTTACGGATGACCCTGCGCAAAGCAGAAGCAAAATAAACGTGAACTGAACATTCATGCCGTCGGCAAACCGTAACATCGAAATCCCTCACGAACACGAATTAGTGCAGTCACCATCCCGGCACGGCGAGGCCGCACGATCCTCGGGACCAGTCAGTCAGTCAGTCATGAAAGTCGCCTATGAGTTTTACCAGATCATCCGTCGAGCTGAAAGACGATCAGTCACGCTCCAACCCCATGTTCCAATTCTGTCGCAATTTTCAGGTCATTGAGCTCGAACCAGCATTCTTGTGAGTTCCTCAGCACAATCCTAATCACCGTATTGCATTCCGCATTTCGCAAACTGTTCAGAAATCGTAGTGAAATCCCTGCTACCCCCCCCAAAAAAAAACTCGATTGTGACCACCGACACTGTGAAGCCAGGCCATTAGTGAAAGCCAGAGAGTGACGGTTATCCAATCAACGCGGGACTTAGAAGTCGCCCCACCCTTCTCGAAAATTTCGCATTTTCCTCGCCATATTTTAAAGACAACATCCTAAAACAGGCTCGCTCTCGTTAATGTATTAGCGAGGAGTACTGTTTTCATCGTTAGCGCACCCGCTACAGCCGCGTGTTATCAGAGGTAATTTCATGAACAAACGACGTGCATTCACTTTAATCGAACTTCTGGTGGTGATCGCTGTTATCGGCATTCTTGTTGCTTTACTACTGCCAGCCGTCCAGCAATCCCGAGAAGCGGCAAGACGCCTTCAGTGCAAAAATAATTTAAAACAATTCGGATTAGCAATTTTTAACTATGAATCAACATTCGCGGTGCTTCCGATGGGTGATTGTGTTCGAAATTATGGAACGGGAGAAATTCCGCAGGCGTCGGTGCATTGTTACCTTTTGCCTTACTTCGAGCAAACCAACAACTACAATGGCCTGAATTTTCTTGCCCAAATTAATGCTAATACGACGGCGAGCACCAAGGAGTCAAAAAAGGCATTGGTCTCTCCCTTTCACTGTCCCTCGGATCCCATGACTCGGGTGAACAATGTGGCGAACGCAAATATTGTTTCTGAGTCCTGCAACTATATGCAGTGCCTTGGCTCGATTTCCACTCATGCTGGCGTCAATTTAACCGCAAATAACCCTTTGACTAGGCAGCCGGAAACTCAACTGCATGGAATCTTTTTCCGGAATTCTTCAACGCGTTGGAGCGACATTACGGATGGAAGTTCGAATACGGCCATGTTTGCAGAGATTAAGACCGGGCCCAATTCAGGCCCAACCTCGATTGGATCGACGGGTGTCATTCCCGCCACTGATCTGAGAGATTCGAGGGTTGCCACAAGTTCCACAACGAATTGGTCGGGAGCGGATCAGTTGTCTCCTCCAGCCGAGTGTGAAAGTCGGGTACGTGTCGCTTGGCTCTATCGAGGATTGCAGTGGTATCGCGCACTGATGGTCGCGACATATTATAACCATACGTTGACACCCAATTCACCTTTTCGAGATTGCATTAGTGCCAATCTTTATCAAGCCCATCTTGCGGCGAGAAGTCATCATACTGGCGGAGCCCATTTCCTGTTGGCAGACGGATCGGTTCGTTTTGCCAGTAATAATGTGGACTCAACGATTTGGCGATCCATTGGGACGAAAGGGAACGGAGAATTGATCAGCGATTTTTAAGCCGGAAATGGTCGGAAGGACGGTCCTGGAGTTGGGTTCTCATTCTCGATAGGCTGATGAGCGGTTTATGAAATCGAATCTGATTGAACGCGATGGGTTTCTGAATCCAAATCACGACCACGAACGGATGCCTGATTGGGTAGCGCCGAGCGGTTATTTCTATCTCGGCTACCTGTTCACGCTGATACTCCTGGCGCAAATACCAGGATGTACACCAGTTGATTCCAAGGGAAACGTTCGGCTCGAAAGAGCGAGTGGAAGATTGCTTTATCAGGGATTGCCGCTTCCTTTTCACCAAATTCTCTTGTTGCCAGTGGATGGTCCTGCGGCGATTGGGCTTGCTAATGAAGACGGGAATTTTGTGCTGGGGACTCACCAACCAGAAGATGGGGCGGTCTCGGGAACTCATCGGGCAGCGATCGTCTATGTTGGGGACCCAGAACTCGATCCGAGTCAACACGGACCCGTTTCGGGATACGTTCCGCCCCCACCAGCTTCAATCCGTATTCCAAAGAAATATGGCGACGCGATAAATTCCGGGGTGACCGTTGAGATTCCGGTAGGGGGAAGCGACGAGATTATTATCAATTTGGAGTAGCGAGTGACTCAAGCGAATGACTCATTCGTGCGGAAGGTCACAGGAACTTGGATGACGATAGCGCTGGAGCGACACATGAAAAAGTCTGAAAAGCATGGGAACCGCAATTTTTGGTGCATGCTGTTAATCCCGCCACTAATGATCCTGCCACTAATGATCACCGTGGCCGATGGTCAGTCGATTTCGTTTCGATCCATCGAGCCGGGGATTGGCTACGCACATGTCGTCAGCAGCGACGGGCCACAGAGTATCCATGTACTCAAAATTCAACTCGATTCCCAAGAGGAGCGGTTGCCAGAGCGGCGATGGACGACGGGACTTGGAGATGGGCGGGTGTATGGTCTTTCGACGACGTCATCGATTGCCACGGACGCGGCCGCGGCATTATCGGCACGTCCCATCGCTGCCATCAATGGCGATTTTTTTACGATTGCCCGGGGAAATTTTCAAGGTGATCCCACTGGACTGCAGATTGTCGAAGGAGACGTTGTCAGCAGTTCACCCAAGCGATCGGCGGTTTGGTTTGACCCACGGGGAAAACCATTGATGGGTTTGGTGGAATCGCGATTTCGCGTCTCGTATGCTGAGGGGGCTGGCGAATTTTTGATCGGCCTGAATGAACCACGCGGAGAAGGGAATGCCGTACTCTACACACCGAGTCTGGCACATAATCCCCGGGATAAAGGTAAACTGGATTTCAGTACTCGAACGACTGATGGTTGTGAATTTCTACTGGAACCGTGTGACGGTACGAAATGGTATCCGTTCAAGGTCGGTATGAAATATCCTGCTCGGATCGCGACGGTTCGCGAAGGGGGGAATTCACCACTGACCAAGAGTTCTGTTGTCCTTTCGGTCGGGAACAAAAAGCGAGAACAGATCCCCAGCCTCAAACCGGGGGACGAATTGACGATCGTCATGGAAACCGTCCCCGATTTGACTGGTGTCAATACGGCGATCGGCGGAGGAGAATTATTGGTTTCCGATGGAGAATTGATCGCGAATCCCAAGTCAAAAGATCGCCATCCACGGTCGATCATTGGGTGGAATCAAGAGCATCTCTTTCTCATTGTGGTCGATGGTCGAGCGCCTGAGGTCGCCATTGGCATGACCTATTTAGAGCTGGGGAAACTGGCAATCGATTTTGGATGTACGGAAGCAATCAACCTCGATGGGGGCGGTTCCAGTACCTTATGGGCCGATGGCCAAGTCCTGAACACCCCCTCCGACGGGATCCAGCGGCGTGTGGCAAATGCGCTGGTCCTTGTTGAGATGAACAAGAACGACCAACCTGAGAGCCCATGAACAACGATTTACGAATATCGCTGATGAGCAGCCGGTTAATAACGGGGCCAATTATGTTCCTCGCCTGGTGAGTGCGATCGGTCCCCGTCCTCGTCGAGGAAAAATTCTCTCATTCAACAAGAGCTAGCTCAGAATCTCCCGGACGACATGTCCATGAACATCCGTCAGGCGGAAATCTCGCCCACTGAAGCGGAAAGTTAATTGTTCATGGTTCAGACCGAGCAGATGCAGGATCGTCGCATGCAAGTCATGCATCGTGCAGATGTTTTCGACGGCATGCATTCCCAAGTCATCGGTCGCTCCGTAAACCGTACCCCCTTTGACGCCACCTCCGGCAAGCCAGACCGAAAACCCTTCGGGATGATGGTCGCGTCCGTCGCGTCCCGCCGAATGCGGAGTTCGACCAAATTCACCCGCCCAGACAATCAGCGTCTCTTCAAAAAGTCCTCGCTGTTTCAGGTCAGCGATCAAGCCGGCGATGGCTTGATCCGTATCCAATGCATTCTTTTGATGCCCATTTTTTAGGTCACCGTGCTGGTCCCAGGTTCCATTCGAGGCACCTGGAGGACAAGTGATCTCGACGAATCGAACTCCCGACTCAATCAGGCGTCGAGCACGCAGACACTGGATACCATAGAGTCTTTGTGAAGGGACTTTCGAGTCGATCGCGTACAGGGACTGGGTTGCTGCGGTTTCACGGGAAAGATCGAGTACGTCCGGGACGAGCGACTGCATGCGGAATGCCATTTCATGATTTCGAATGGCCGACTCGACCGCATCGTCACCGCCGAGTCCCCGCGAGAACGAGGCATTTCGGCGTTTTAGCAAAGCAAGTTTTGCGCGTTGAACGCGTGCATCTTTATCGGCGGGTTCGATATTATCGATCGGTAAGCCGTCTGCCTGCAGCAACGTCGCTTGATGGCTGGCAGGAAGAAATCCATTCGAAAAGGTTTCCAGACCCCCACAAGGAACAACTCCAAAGCTCAGTACCACGAAACCAGGGAGATTCTGACTTTCACAGCCGAGTCCATAATTCACCCAGGAACCGAGGCTTGGCCGACCGGCGTTGTTGGATCCCGTGTGCAAAAAGAGCACCCCCGTCGAATGAATCGGGAGGTCTGCCTTCATCGAACGAATCACCGCCAGATCATCTGCACAGCGGGAAATCTGGGGAAAGAGCGTACTGATGGGCATACCTGATTGGCCATGCTGGTGAAACTCCCACGGACTTTTCAGCCACTGCCGATTTACGTTGGCAGTCGGGTTTTTGGAATCGGTACAGGGTTTCCCATCGAGATCCGCGAGCCGTGGCTTGGGGTCAAAAGAGTCGACATGCGAGACTCCTCCATCCATAAAGCAGAAAATCACATTTTTGACTTTCGGGCGAAAATGGGGTTCAGGGAG
>CAMBQP010000111.1 GCA_945869955.1 Schlesneria paludicola DSM 18645 | reverse complement strand
CTTAGTCTTCTGCAATCGCGTGTTGAGTTATCACGGAATCTCTGAAGCCCGGATCTCGGCTGCTCGCCGTCGTGCGTGCTCTTCCCAGTTACGCTCCGTGGCGTTGAAAAAGCCCACTGCTGATTGGTAGGTGCCGTCGAATCCTTCGGGCACGATTTTGTCGACCAAGCTGTACGCAGCAACTTTGCGATAAATACCAGGCGCATCGATCAGCAGCAACGATGCCTCGTCAGTCGGCGGGTGCTTCAGAAAACAGCAGACGCACCCTTTGCTGCGGGATGGGTTGAAGACGGCCATCCAGTTCGCCTTCTGGATGACTTGGCTGATTCCCCTCCCTTCCGAAAGAAAAGTGCCCCGTTGAAGAATGTCGTCGTTGTCACCAAAAACAGAGACCGTCGCCTCAGGCGCGAAGGCATACATCCAGGGGTAAGCGACACGCAGATCGATTGGCGCTGTTGCGTGAAAGGAGACCGTCTCAATCAACATGCCCTCATGAAGGGAAACGGAAGTCTCCAGATCCATCGCCCGGATTTTGGATTTCCTCGCCATGCGAAACGATTTGCCGCTCAGATTCATCTTCGGGGTAAAATCGCGAACCGGTTTGTCGTCCAGAAACAATTGCAGGCTGGTGACCAGTTCCTTTTCCACTTGGCCCGGCTTGCCTGGCACATCCAGAAAATGAGCCGTCCCCAGGAGTCCGACATTGCGAATGGTCAGCACCGAACCATAGGCGCTGTCCTCGGTCGCCATGACAGTATCTTGAAATTCAATCCCGCTCAGCGTCCACATCTTTGGCCCGTCAATCCGCGTACGAATGTCGCCGACGGTGACGACGACTTCCTGCGGCCACTTCTGTGACTCGGAAGTTTGTCGGGCCGGTTCCTCAGCCCGACTCGTCTCACCGAGAATCTCGAGCAGGAGTGACGAAAGAATAAGTAATCGTCGGATGCAAATCAGAAGCATCGGTCTCTCCCTCTTGAATGGGATGCATGGGACCAAGTCGTTTTGAGACTGACTCAGGCTGAAAAGCCTGTTGAGTTACAGTCTCGCGATTCTATCATGGCAACAACGAGACAGCGAGTGGATCGCGCCATGAGAACCATCGAACGAGTCGTCTTCAAGAAGAAAACGGTGGCTGCAAATCGTGGGGACACTCGAATCATTTCGGTTAGCCGATCCCGTACGGCCAATGACGGCGAGGCGGGAGGGGGTCGATCACGATACCGGAGATTCAGACAATTTCAGCAAAGTGACGTCGATTTTTTAGTGAGCCATGTCTCCCCATGGCCTATACATCCCCACGGTTCATCCCAACGACCAGTTTTTCAGGATACGCTTCACCCCCCGCTGGAACGATTATCCTGCGGCCCTTTACAATGCACACGACGGACGGCTAAGTTTGCAGATCATCAACACCGACTGTCGCAAATTGACATGAATTTTCACTGAATCAATCCCCATGCCATGTTTCATCTGCACAACCTTTGGAACACAACAGGCCGCACGTGGGCAAAGACCTGTTGCTTGCTGCGACGGCGAGGAAGAACGTCAACACGTCAAAAAACCGCTTGCCGAAGCCTGTTGGTTGTCTGCTGATCCAAGTTGGCAGAGTTGTCCGGATCGGGCCAGCGTCGCATGAGTAATGGCATGAACACAAAGCAGATTTGGCGGGGAATATCGCTGTGTGAAACGTGCGTTCATCGGCGGGATGTTCAGACAGCGAGGTCACGTTTCCTGCTGTGTGAATTGTCTGCCAGCAATCACAACTTCCCCAAATATCCTCCACAGCCCATCGGAAGATGTAGCGGGTATCTGCAAAAGGAAAACTCGGAAGACGCAACTGACGTGAATCCCATCGGGACTTGAGGGAGCTTGTAGTGTGAACATCCAACATCCAAAACTCGTGAAGCAGCTTCAATTGGCTTACTCTGCCGAGAAAGCCGCCGCTTTTGCCTATATCGGTCACGCCGGTTCGGTCAGGAACCCGGACGAGAAAGTGGCGATCAAACAAATCGAAATGGACGAATGGCGACACCGAGAAACGGTTCTCTCGATGATGAGTCAATACAACATTCGGCCGTCACAGTACAACGAATTGAAATACCACATCATCGGCAGAATCATTTCGGCGAGTTGTTACGTCATCGGTTGGTTTATGCCGTACTACTTCGCCGGGCGCCTGGAAAGCGGAAACGTCTGCGAGTATTTCATTATGATGCGATACTTTAACGAGATCGGGATCACTGAACACGATGAAGTGCTGCATGAGATGGCCCTGAAAGAGAAAGAACACGAAGTCTATTTTCAGAAAAGTCTTCAGAACAACCGGCTACTGCCACTGTTCGAGAAAATCTTCGGCTGGGGGAACAAAAGAAGCTTCAACGACGTTGATTTGGCGAACAAATTGCCCGTCGAAGAATCCAAGGGATATTGCCAAAAGCCAAAGTAAAACGAGGCTGTGATGTGGGAATCCGTGGTGGAATGATTTTCAACTCAATTCCATCCGATCGGAGAGCTGGTGGATCGACCAGGAATTCATGGAATTGTACTTGTGCCCGAGTTCGGCAGAGGATTGACGAGCAACGGCGGCGATGGCACCGTGACCGCCTTTGACATCAAGACGTTGAAGGCGACCAGCAAACTCGAATCTTGTGGTGTCCCCGACGCCATTCTCCACCATTCGGTTTCAGGGCGTGTCTTCACATACAACCACAAAACGCACGATGCGAGTGTCATTGACGCTGTCAGCGGATCTGTCGTCGGAACAATTGCTTTTGATTCCGAGCCCGAAGCCGCTGTCGCCGCGGGTGCAATCTGAGTTTGATTTAACTCGACGTACGTCGAATTCCTGTGAGGTGAATTTTGCATTTATCCAGATTTAAAACGAAGAATTGAACAAAAGGTAAGTCAGGTAACGAAGCAGGTGGCGAGGCGTTGAAGACGGATTGCAGTGGAATCTGTACCCTGGGCAAGTCAAGAGAATCGCTTTCAGGGTGCTGGGTCAATCCCCACCAGCGACCACAGCCCTCTAACCGCTCTTCCTTCGTTACCTGATGTTCAATCTCTTCATCTTCTTACGCGATGGTCTCGCGCTGATCGGGCAATCGCTTCATGAGTAGGTCGATGTTGGCGAACGAACGGCCGTCAGCCAGTTCGCCGCTGGAGTCGACCGGCGGCCCCTGTCGATATTTGCGATTCCGTTTCGTTAACGGGTCAATTGCCACCGGCCTGTTCCCTCGCGTGAGGTGATCGAATTCGCGTCACGCGCCGATGACATCCTCATTTTCCACGGCGAAACCAGGAGGATCGATGAATTTGTGGTAACCGGCGCAACTCACCAAACGGCGGTGCGGTGTCTCTCGAGTTATTCGCGGATGGTGGTCGCTCTTCGTGTATCGAGCTCGATGCCCCCCGCACCGGGGTGTTGTATGGAGGGAACTGATGAGGTGGATGAGGGGGAGATGAGTGCGAGGGGAGCGACTCTGTTACCTCAGGTGTGCGACTTGCGTTCCCGAGACTGACTTGAGATTCCCCTTGATTTGAGCCCCCCTTGAGAGAAAGACAATCGCTTGCTCGATTGGTATCATTTCTTCCTGGTACGGGTGAATCATCCGCCATAATCACTTGCGACGCGGCTCATTGATTAACTTCCCGCCGGCTTCACTTTACACCGATACAAGAGACGAATCTTCGATGTCACAGGCTTCACCCCACGCCCGATATGCTCATTTGATCCGAACTCAGCGAATTGCTTCGTTGGGGACGCTTCGGGATGGATTTCCCTTTGTTTCACTCGTCCCCTTCGCCGAGACGGACGATTTTTCGGCACTCCTGATCCATATCAGTCGACTCGCCCTGCACACTCAGGATATTTTGCAAAATCCCCGTGTCGGCCTGATGATTGCCGAACCCGATGATGGTTTGAAAAATCCCCAAACGCTCCCCCGCGCCTCGATACAGGGGGAGGCGGTGCTGGTCCCGCGCGATTCCAAAAACTATGAAGCGTTTGCCGATCGCTATCTGCATAAATTTCCCGATGCGGCAATGACTTTTTCCCTCGGAGATTTTGAGCTTTATCAAATCGATGCCCGATCCGCCCGATTCGTGGCTGGTTTTGGCCAAATCTTCAACTTTGGCCAACTCGATTTCCAGAAAGCAGCCCAGACGCATATCGATCCGCGTGAGGATGCCTCGATGACATCGTGAGCGGCGGCATCGCGATCGCCAGGAGGGCTCGCTCCCGACATTCCCAGCAGCCAGATTCCTCTGTCCAGATTGATTCGAATCGACTACAAGCGCGATCGCGTCAAACAGCTCCATGGACGGGCGGGTCATGTTTCCGAAATGCGTGTGGCTTGTAGTCTGTATCGGGGTGACAACGGCAGGCTGCCGCTCGTTCACTGCGGCGGGCCGCGCCACAGTTTTTAATGCTCCTTCCTCGATTCGAGATGCCGCGGAAGCGGCGGGTTCCACAGTGGGGATCTGGCAGGCACCGGGTCCCGATTCGCGAGTGAAACCGGCATCAGCCACAGCGGACGAGATTGGTGAAGTTTTCCCTTCGGCCACCAGCGACGCGCGAACGATCTGGGGTCGTCCGGATTTGGGAAGTATCTACGGCCAATCGGCACAAACGCATCATCTACAGCGAAATCCGATCATCGTCATTCCTGGGATTCTCGGATCCAAGCTGGTCGACGAAACCGAACGTCGTGTGGTGTGGGGAGAATTTGGGGGAAATGGAATTGATCCCTCGACGGCGGACGGCGCGAGACTATTGGCCCTGCCGATCGAGTTGGGCAAGCCATTGGAAGAATTGACCGACGACATCAAAGTGACCGGTCCGCTCGACACCTTGAACATCCGGGTGTTTGGCATGTTGTTTCAGATGGCGGCTTACCGCGATATCGTGACGGCGCTGGGATTTGGTGGCTATCGCGACTCGGCCACCAGCCTGAAAAGTGCTGATGCGACCTCACCTCCCGTGAATTGTTTTCAGTTTGCGTATGACTGGCGCCGGGACAACGTGGAAACCGCCGCACTGCTACACGAGTTCATTCTGGAAAAGAAGGCGTATGTTGAAGCCGAACGGCGGAAGCTGTATGGCGAGGACGCCCTTCCCGTCCGTTTTGATATTATTGCTCATTCGATGGGAGGGGTTATGGCTCGCTACTATCTGCAGTACGGCAATGCCCCGATTCCGGAAGACGAAACCCCACCGGAAGTGACCTGGGCGGGGGCAGAATATGTGGACCGGTTGGTGATGGTGGCTCCTCCTAACGCCGGGTCACTGCAGGCGGTGGAATACCTGACGCAAGGGGTGCAGTTTTCCCGCTTCTTCTCTAAGTATGAACCTTCGCTACTGGGGACGATGCCCTCGGTTTATCAACTGCTGCCACGGACGCGGCATCGACCGGTGGTCTCGGGCCCCAAACGCGTCGCTGTCGATCTGTATGATCCCGAGATGTGGGTGCAGGCTCATTGGGGTTTCTTTAACCCTTCGCAAACGGAAGTGCTCAAGCAACTTCTCCCCAATGAACCGGACCCGCAACGTCGACAGCAGATTGCGTTTGAACACCTGGCGAAATGTTTGCGTAAGGCCGAACGATTCCATGCGGCGATCGACGTGAAGGTCGACCCTCCCGAGGGGACGACGATCCATCTGATTGCCAGCGACGCCCATCCGACTCTGTATCAGTTTTTGATTGATAGTCGTGGAACATTAACGCCGACGGCGCGTGTTGCGGGTGATGGTCTGGTGACACGTCACAGCGCGCTCATGGACGAGCGTCTTTCGGATCGCAGCAACTGGGCACCGCGGCTGCAAAGCCCCATCAAATGGGACAGTGTCACGTTTCTGTTCACGGATCATTTGGGACTGACCAAGGATCCCGCCTTCACGGACAACGTGTTGTTTTTGCTGCTCGAATCTCCACGCTGAAGAGGGTGGTGAAAATTCGTGGTCGCAAACGGTGGCTTGCAGAATCGCGGGGTTCGAAGGCGGTAAAAATCTAACCGAACAGCTTGGTAATGGGATGGCCCCCATCGACGATCTTAAGTGGCCTGCCAATCGGACTCATGTTTTCCTTCACCGGGTTGACTTCCAATGAGGTGCAAATTGAGCTGAACAAATCGGGGATGGCAACGGGATCTTTCAAGACTCCCATCCCGTTGGCGGCGGATTCTCCGATCACTTGTCCCCCCTTGATGCCACCCCCCGCCAGCAGGGCGTTGAAATTTCTCGGCCAGTGATCTCGCCCTGTACGGGGATTGACTTTGGGAGTTCGTCCGAATTCCCCCGTCCATAAAACCAGGGTCGAATCCAACATGCCTCGTTCCTTCAGGTCCGCGATGAGTGCCGCCAGTGCGGGATCGCATTTGCTCGCCAATCCTTTGACGCCATCAAAAACATCCTGGTGGCTGTCCCAACCGTTAAGTCGGACTTCGACGAAGGTGACCCCCGCTTCGACGAGTCGGCGGGCGAGCAAGCATCCTTTTCCAAATTCTGAATCTCCGTAGCGCTGCTTGGTTTCTGCCGATTCACCACTCAGATCAAAGGTTTTGGTGAGCGGTGAAAGAACCAGTTTGGCTGATTTGTCATAAATTTGCTGATGATTCGTCACCACGACCTCGCCCCCCCGAGCGGCGAATTCTCCTTCGAGTTTGTCGAGTAATCCCATGCGACGCGTGAAACGTTTGTCGCCAACAATCGGCGAAACGTTGTCGGGGACTTTGCCGAGATTCCGACCCGCCACTTGAAACGGTTCATAGTCAACACCAAGGAATCCTGCACCAACGCTACCGAGGCCACGGTCACCGATGGTGACCACTGCGGGAAGTTCCGAATGGAGTGGCGCCAGTTCTTTAGCGATACAGGCTCCCAGCGAGGGGTGCTTCACAGACCCCGAGGGGACATAGCCCGTGTGCATCTGATAAACCGCCCGCTGATGCTCGCCCTCTTTATTCGTCATGGATCGAATGATGGCGATGTCTTGCATCTGTGCAGCGGTTCGCTCCCAACCCTCTGCGATCTGAATTCCAGTCACCGCGGTGCTGATGGCGGTCGTGGGACCGCCGTTTTCAGTTCCGGGCTTGGGATCAAAGGTTTCCAGCTGGGATGGTCCCCCCTGCATAAACAGGAAGATCATCGCCTTGCCTCGTTTGCGCAGTTCATCCGCCTGAACGGACATGAGATCGCGAAAGTTCATGGTTCCCGCTGCCGCCACGGCCGAAGTGCCATAGAGAAAGCGACGGCGCGAGAGTGACTGACGAGTCAAATCAACATTTTCATGCCAGCAGAATTGAGTCATTTCGATGTTCCGTAGCGAAGGTTAACGTCGGGAAATGAATTCACTGGAGTTTACGAGACTCCACATCAGGTCTTCAAAGGCTTCCGCTCGTGGCTTCACGTCACGGAGGTATTGCGTACAGATTTCCAGTTCCACCGTCGATGGCTTGCGAGCGAGCACCACGAGGTAGAGTTCCTGCAGTGCCGCCGAATTCTCAGGATACTCGGTCAGGATTTTTGTCAGACGTGTGTCACCACGGGCGGCCATCCGTGCCCGGAAGACGCGCGAATTCATCATCATCAGGGATTGCGGGATATTTCCCACGACATCTTCTTTGGGAACCGACGGGTCGATTCCAAATAGAGAATCAAACTGGAATCGAGGCCCCTGAGAATACGCGCGGGGATTCTCTTTTTTCGCTTTGGCGTTTGCGGGTTGCCCCCCCATTTCCTCTTCGGTGACTCCAAAAACCTGGACCAGGGAATTGAAAACCACGTCGGAGCGGAGTGGAACGGGGGTGGCTGAGGCGAACGGCAGTTCGGCTGCGGAAACCGGTTTCGAGGCGATTTTTCGCTGATAGGTTTCGGTATTCGCGATCGTGCGGACCAGCCATTTCGGGTCATTGCCACTGGCAACAAAATTTTGGCAAAGGAGTTCCAACACTTCGGGATAGCGTGCGGCTCGGTTGGGCCCCAGATCGTCGACAGGCATAAAGAACCCTTCCCCCAGCATTTCCGCCCAGACACGATTCACGATCGCCCGGGCGAACCAGGGATTTTCTTTGGCTGTGAACGCCTTGGCGACGGCGCTCCGACGATCCAAGTCACTTTGTCCGTGGGGTAAGGTCGCGCCATCGAGAAAGAAGCGGGGGTCGACCAGATCCCCGTCAGCATCGGGATTTTTGAGATCCGTCATATGGTGTTCGGTCGATCCTCGCCGTTTATTTCCCGGCATCGGAACCGACTTGATCTCGTCGGCGGTGAGCAATCCATCTTTGTTCGTGTCACCGAATTCAAAGAGCCGTTCAATGATCTTGGGATTCAACCGGGCAGGTCCAGCACCTTCGGGGTTCATCTCGTCGGCATTCATTTTCTCGGCATTCATTTTCTCGGCCTTCATCCGCTCATCCGCCCGCATTTCGGCACTCTCAACAGCACTCTCAACAGCAGGGGCAACATCAGGGGCAGCGTCATCGGCTTTGGTGGCCTTCTTTTTCATGGCTGCGGCTAAAGCCTTCCGTTTGGCGGCAACGCGATTGACCACCCGCTTGGGACCACTTTTCAGCTCGTCCATGGACAGCTGGTGGTCATTGTTGCGATCGAACTGGCGAACAAAAATCTCGGGATTTTCACGCATGAAATCAGGTCGTTTGCTGTCGACGTTGACGGACACGATTTCATAGACGGGCTTGCCATCGGTCGCCATTCGCCGTTCACTGATCCGGGGGAAATAGGCGGCAAGCTGGTGAAACTGTTCGCGTTTCCAGACATCAGAGGGATGATCATGGCAATTGGCGCACTGCAATTGGATCCCAAGGAAGATGCGGCAAGCCTCGGCAGTAACATCTTCCGTCCTAGCACCCTGGGCAAAAATCAGCGCTGTTTCCGGATGTTCTTCAACATTCCCCAAGGCGGTCAGCATCGCGGAAACGGTGGAATCCCACCCAAGTCCCTGATTCCAGCGGGACGCCATCCACGTGGTGAACTCTTCTTGATTGGAACGGGAGCGTTGTTCGGTCGCCCGGATGTAAATCACATCCCGCCAGTAGCGGGCCCAATTGAGTCCAAATTCGGGTGAATCGAGCAACGAATCGATCAAGCGGGCTCGTTTTTGCGGATTGGTATCGAGGCAAAACGAAGTGACGTCTGCAGATGCGGGCAAGCGACCGGTGATATCCAGCGAAGCACGCCGCAGAAAATCTTCGTCGTTGCAACGTTCGGCCACGATCGCCTGAGCTCGATGCAGTTCCGCGAGAATCTGCCGATCGACTTCCTCTGCCACCGAATGAGGAGCAGGAATAGTGGCTGCAGGTGAGGACAGAGGGGTTTCTTGAGCCCTCGCCCCATGCATCACCAACACCAGCGAAATGAAAACCGGTACCAAATGAATCGAGGACCGTTGCATGATCTCCCTTTTCAGCCAAATTCGTGGACAACACAGACGCATTCGAGACAGATGCATTTGAGCTCGACATTTTCGTTGATTCTTCATTTTTCCCAACAAAATGAAAGAACACTTACAGGGTTAAACCCCATTCACAGGAAAAAGTTTCGAACTTCTTTGAGATTTATCGGCAATTCTTCTAACGAGTAACTGACCCCGAATCGTGGTCTTTTACCGTTTCCAGCAGTCTGGTAATGATATTTTCGACCGTTTGCCCCGCCGCTTCCGCCCGATAATTAATCAAAATTCGATGTCGCAGAACGGGGCGAGCCAGAACTCGGATGTCTTCCCAGGTGACATTCGCCCGCCCGGAGAGCAGGGCCCGCGCTTTTCCCCCCAGAATCAGGTATTGGGCCGCGCGTAAACCAGCTCCCCACGACACCCAATCATTGATGAAGTCGGGAGTATGCGGTTGTTTGGGTCGTGATGCGGCGGCCAAGCGGACCGCGAAGCGGACAACATCCTCCGCCACCGGAACTTTGCGAACCAGGGCGTGAATTTGCTGGATATCCTGACCAGTGAACAACGCCTGGATCGGCTCGGACGCCCCGGAAGTCGTCCGCGAGACAACGGCAACCTCTTCATCTTCCGGAAGATAGTCGATGACGACGTTGAACATGAATCGGTCGAGTTGGGCTTCGGGAAGGGGATACGTCCCTTCCATTTCGATCGGATTTTGTGTGGCCAGCACAAAAAACGGTTCGTCCAGCACATAGCGAGTCCCGGCAGCGGTCACCTGGTGTTCCTGCATCGCCTCGAGCAGGGCCGACTGGGTTTTGGGCGGGGTCCGGTTAATTTCGTCGGCGAGCAGTACATTGGCAAAAATGGGCCCCTTGACGAACACGACCTCCCGTTTTCCCGATTCCGTCTGTTCCAGGATTTCTGTTCCGGTAATGTCCGTCGGCATGAGATCCGGAGTGAACTGGATTCGCTGGAATTTGAGGTGAAATACCTGAGCGATGGATTTCACCAGTAACGTTTTTGCGAGTCCGGGAGCCCCAGTGATCAGACAATGTCCACCGGCAAACAGCGACAGCAGCAATTGTTCGACCGCTTCCGACTGCCCGACGATTGCTTTTGACAGTTCCGTTCGAATGCGTTGCCGGCCCGTTTTGACCAGTTCGAGGACTCGCATCTCGTCGTCATCAGCGGGGGATAAGCTTGCAACGTTCACGGGGGGCTCCGACAGAAGTGGGTTGGAAAATTCATGAGAAAAAAGAATTCAGCGGTCGAGACGATTTCGGCGGTTGGTTGATCAAGGGGGGAGAGGCCAAGTTGCTCGAATCCCGATCTTTGGGGCATGGCATTGGCCAACAGGGGATCCGCTTTTGTTTTTCCCTCGGCGGTTAGTGTGTCATGGCGTAAAAAATGATGTTGATTCCAAGCGGATAGGCTTTTTTTTCCGAGAATTCGGTGAAGTACCAGGGGTCTTCCCCTTCTCGCTCCCAGCCATCGCCGAGATCCGTATTATGGCAGATCAAAGCCATCAGCCGTCCTTGATCGTCGAAAATTCCCCGATAATGCGGGGTTTTGGCATCTTCACGTTCCCAGGTTTTTCCAGTGGAACGGCCATCGATGGCAATCCCGATCGCGGGGATCTGGGGCTTTTCCTTCAAATCATAGACGCAATGAAAAATGGGGTGTTCCAGCGGCAACTCGACCGGCTCACGTTCAGGAAAGACCTGTTTCATGGCGTTGTACAGAGCACGCCATTCTTCCTCACCCCAGAAGTCATCCACCATCAAAAATCCCCCATTGAGTAGATAACGACGCAGTGCCGTGATTTCCTCGGGCGACAGATAAATCCCTCCGGGTTCGATGAGGTAAATAAAGGGATAGCGGAACAGATCCGGGTCCGTCAGTCGCATGATTCGCCCGTGGGGATCGACTTTCATCGAGGTCAGCTGCTGCAACCGATACGACAAATTCAAATCGGCATCGGGAAAATCGGTCAGCCATGATCCAGGGCGTCGCATCGAATCGAATTCAATCCGGACGAAGGTAAACACGTCGTCTTTGAACGCGGGATCGACATCCCACAAGGGGACACCGTTGCGGTTATCCGGGACCGAGGTTTCGAGTCGACCAAGGAACCGACGGCCGGACGAGCGGATCTGTCCATAGGTCAGGCCCATCATGCCGAATGCCACCAGCAGCAAAGCGATGATGCTTATTCGAGGAAGAATCCGTTTCATCAGTCACTTTCCGGGTGAGCCTGTTTCAATTGGCAGGACGCAAGGCGTCCACGGGTTGATCTCGCACAATTTTCAGCAGCAATCGCTGGGCTTCGCGATAGCGGGGGGCCGCTTCCAAGGCGGCCAGCAGGTGAACCTTGGCCTGCGGATCGCCTCGTGCGTCGAGCAGCTTTGCCAGGCGATAATGGGCTTCTGCGGGATCATCGGGATCCATCAGCAGCCAGGCTTTGAGTCCCTTGATCGCGTCGTCGGATTGCCCCAATTGTTCACTCGCAGTCGCTCGGGCTTTTTGAGCCTGAGGGAGCAACGGGTTGACTTCGAGCAAGCGGCGAACACTCGCCGAGACGCCCCACCAATCCTTTGCGGCTGTTTGCAGTTCGATTAGTCTCAGTAATGCCGCTTTGGCATCGTCGGTCTGTGCCACGTACTGTTGTAAGACGTAACGTTCGGCGTCGGGTTCGCTCAGCTCGCGATGCACCGCCGCGAGGAGGACGTAAGCGCTATCGAGACCGGTTTGCTCGGGATAAAGTTCGATCAGTTTTTCCAGCGTTTTTTTGGCTTTCGGCCAGTCACGTCGCGTGACCAGTTGATCGGCAAGCATCGTCAATCCTTGAATGCTGGTGGGGTGATCTTCCATCCAGCGTTCCAAGCGATCTGGGTCATCATCGTCTTTAATGGCGGACAAGTCATATTGTTCCCAATCGAGATCAGGGGCCAGCCGACGGGCCATCTCGATCGCGTAGTCACGGAACTCGAGGTCAATCTGATGAAGGGAAGTGGTATGTCGTTCGATTGCGACATCCACCAATAGACCTGCCGCGAGGTCAT
Source organism: Schlesneria paludicola DSM 18645 (assembly GCA_945869955.1). Taxonomy (GTDB): domain Bacteria; phylum Planctomycetota; class Planctomycetia; order Planctomycetales; family Planctomycetaceae; genus Schlesneria; species Schlesneria paludicola_B. The sequence continues at coordinate 7,074 of CAMBQP010000111.1, read as the reverse complement.
CCAACGTTTTTCGGAGGGATTCGATGCCATATTTTTCGATGAGGTATTCGACCAGCAGCGAGGATTGATAGTAGGCGAACTGCAGGTCTTCGGGTTTTTCTGGTCGTAAAAATATGCCACTCATTTCCCGCACGGCGACGACCCCCCGTTCGAGAATTCGCTTGCGGTGGCGGGGAGTCATCCGTTGGCCCCAGGTCGAGCCCGCCTGCCGTTCTTCATAAACCGAAATTCCTTCGCTCAGCCAACGGGGCATGCGATTGTGCGTTTTTTCCAACGTGACCACGTGACAAAATTCATGCCACAGAACCGCCTGCCAATTCACAGGATTCTCTTTTTGTGAGGCGGGGCTGTTGGCCGTAATCACCTTGCCGAAACAGACACCCAGGAACCCCCCTGCACCGGGGAGACCGAACGTTCGGACCGCAAAGTCATTCGGATCGGGAAAGATCTCGACGGTGATGACTTCTTTCAAGTCCAGGCCATATTTCTCGCACAACGTTTTTCGGGCGCGTTCGAGCAATTCCAACACGTCTTTGCCGTAGATGGCTGCTTCTTTTGCTTCCATACGGACGCGAAAGCCCGCCGTTTCCAGCGTGGTGAATTTCTCCATTTCGTCGCGTAACTGGATCAGATTGTAAACATGAACGTTGTAGGCATCCGCCTTGAGTGCCGCAGCACTCAAGGCCCAGCCTTCTTCTTCACGACCGAGCCGCAGCAGGTCTTGTGCGAGCTGGACGCGTGCCGGTTGGTATTCGGGCGAAAGCTTGAGCACGGCCTGCTGATGTTCGGCCCCTTCGGCGAAGCGATACTTTTGCGAAAGTTTTCGGCCGATCAGATAATCGACCATGGGATTTTCGGGCCAGGGCTTTAAGGCCTGTTCCCGATAATCCCGTTCGCGGTCGAGGTTGTGATCGAGATGTGCCAGGACTGCATGGCAGGCCAATGCGAGTGGATGAGCTTTGTTGATTTCCAAGATCTGATCGAGTTGTTCGGCGGCATCGCGATAGTGCTCGGCATCGATCTCATGTTCCGCCCGGTAGAGCAATGCGGGTAAATGACGCGGGTTCAGGCGAAGTGCCTCAGAAAGATGGTGATTCGCTAGTGGTGGCAGGCTGGAGGCCAAGGCTTGCGCGAGGCCAAAGTGCATGTCAGCATCGGCAGGATGGGCTTTGACACCCTCTTGAAAGGTTTCGGCTGCCAACGCATCATCCTTTTTGGACAAGGCCAACTCACCACTCGCCAGTAACGCGCCACGATGCGTGGGGGTCACTTTCAGGGCTCGATCGTAGAAGGCTTCCAGAACCTGTTTGGAATCGCCACCCGTTGCCAATGCGACTTTTCCGAGTGCCACCAGACTTTCGGCCTCTCCACTGTACCGCCAGGCAGCACGGCTGACGACATCGGCGATTTCGGCTTGCCAAACGGCACCTTGCATCACATTTTCCGAGAAGCGAGCGGGCTCGATTCCCGCCTGACGGAGTCGTACGCTCCAGGCATATCGGGTCAAACCGGCTGAAATGGTTTCATAGGCCTCTTTGTAGCGGCCAATCTGCATTTCGGCTTCAGCCTTCAGCAGATACCAATCCTCGCCAAAAGCGCGGCTGTCGATCGCTTTTCCGGCCAGCTGAATGCAATCTTCGTAACGGCCCGTCAGCAGACGCAACCGTACTTCATCGACCTCGGCGGCGAACGTTGCAGAGCCAAAGGCCAGTAATAGGCCAACGACGAGATTACGAACCCATTCGACGAGGGATCGAGTCCACAACCCATGCGATCCTAAATCAGCAGTTCCTGCAGCCCTAAGCATTCACGAAGTCTCCTGAGTGACCGCACCGAGTATACTCTTCGAGCGCAGTCAACACGACTGATAACGAAGAAAGCGGTGGTTTTTCACCACCGCTTTCTGTTGACCGACTCTGAAGTCTTGCCGAGCGATCGGTTGACAACAAAGTTTTATCAGGAATTTGGCATCAGCCGATTGTCTTTCGTGAGTGACCCGTCCTGTTTACCATCAACCGTTATCGCTTGAAAGCAACCGGTCTCCAAACAGGTAGCGGAGGGCCACCGCTGACGATTAATATTCCTTGGCGTTGATCCACTTCATCATGCGGCGGAGTTGCTTGCCTGTCTCTTCGATTTGATGGGTTCGCTCGCGGCGCTTGATGGCCTGGAACGTGGGTTGATTCGCTTTGTTTTCGAGAATCCACTCGCGAGCAAACTGCCCGGTCTGGATTTCGTGCAGAATCTTTTTCATTTCGGCCTTGGTCTGGTCCGTCACGATCCGGGGACCACGGGTGTAGTCACCGAATTCCGCCGTGTTGGAAACGCTGTATCGCATGTAGTTCAGACCACCCTGGTAGAACAGGTCCACGATCAGCTTGAGCTCATGCATACATTCGAAGTAAGCCATTTCTGGCTGATAACCGGCTTCCACCAGCGTTTCAAAGGCGGCTTTGATCAGGGCACTGACACCACCGCAGAGCACAACCTGTTCACCGAACAAGTCGGTTTCGGTTTCTTCGGCAATGGTCGTTTCGATCACACCACCGCGAGTTCCGCCAATCCCCTTGGCGTATGCCAAGGCGAGTTTGCGACTGGTTTCGGAGGCACCCGGGGTCAATGCGATTAAACTTGGAACTCCCCCCCCTTTTTCGTATTCGCTGCGAACGAGATGGCCTGGGCCTTTGGGAGCGACCAACGCGGCGTCAGTCCCTTCCGGAGGAACCACTTGGCCGAAGTGCATATTGAAACCGTGCGAGCACATCAGGAGGGCACCCGGCTTGAGATTCGGCTTGATCTCGGTCCGGTAAACGTCCCCTTGCACTTCGTCTGGCAGCAAAATGTTGACCAGATCCGCTTGTTTCGTCGCTTCGGCGATCGAAACGGGCTTAAAGCCATGACTGACAGCCAGATCGTAGTTTTTGCTACCTGGACGCTGTCCAATCACGACCGTACAGCCGCTGTCTCGCAGGTTTTGAGCCTGCGCGTGCCCTTGGCTGCCATAGCCAAGAATTGCAATGGTTTTTCCCTTCAACAGGGACAGATCGGCATCTTCGTCGTAGTAAACCTTAGCGGCCATCGTTGCTTCTCTTCAGAAAAAAGGGACTCTCAGTTCTACTTCTGCTTCTCATCACGAAAATCAGACATTTTTCATCATCCACACGGCAGAGACTTTTTCTTGTCTCGGCAGAGCGGTTACACATCAACCGCAGCACCGACAATTCTATTGCAGTGCGGCTTCTTCATATGTCGGTGGGGGTTTCAGTGCATCTTCAACGGACATCGATTTTTGGCGTGCCAAGGCGATCCGTCCGGTGCGAACCATTTCAATGATACCAAAAGGACGGACCAGGTCGATGAACGCAGTCAGTTTGCTCTCGGACCCCGAAAGTTCGATCATGACATGCAGGGGGCTGAGGTCGACCACTTTGCCGCGAAAGACATCGATCATTTCACGAACTTCCGCCAAACGGTGATTCGCCGTGGAAACTTTGATCAACATCAAGTCGCGCTCGACCAGATCCTGATTTTGATAGTCAACCACCTTGACGACCGTGACAATTTTTTCGAGTTGCTTGCGGACTTGTTCAAGCACCTTGTCATCGCCAGCCACCACAAAAGTAATGCGGGAAAACTCGGGCTGTTCGGTTTCACCGACAGCCAAACTTTCAATGTTGAATGCACGGGAGGCGAGCATTCCGGAGATGTGGGCCAGCACACCAGGCTGGTTCATCACCATCGCGGACAGCACATGCTTCATCGAACCAGGACTTTCCAGGGTAGGTCAGCGACAAGTCACTGAACGCCTACGACAGATTAAAATGATCAACGGACCCTCTCGATTCGTCACACCCGTTGGTCGAGGTCAAAAACCTCTTGAACATCATGACGATTCCAGTTCCCCTCGGAGGCGGGGATCAGACATGGTAAGCCCCGACGGACATGGATACAAGTTCCATCGATTCACGGAGTGCCACAAATCCTGAACCGGCGCGTCAAAACAGGACTTCCCTGCTGGGGCGGTGATCGCAAGCGTCACAGTTTACCAATGATTACCACTGAATCGGGCGGATCACCCCTGTCGCGAGCAGGACAGCGAAAAGCATGCCGATGATGGCAATCCCTCGCAACACCCGGACAGCATGAACAGGACCAAACCAGCGCACCAACCGCTGACCTTTTAAAGTCTGGTCAAGAAACCATTGTTCTTTGATCAGGAGCAGTGCAAACAGCACAAAGACCAGAATCCCGAAAGCGACAGGCTGTTTGTACATGATTCCCAGCGGATCTCCACATCGAACCCAAGTTTAAAATCAACTCTGCAGGCCGGCAGAGGAATCATTCAGCGAGCTTGTCTCGAGCGCAGAACAAGCAACAGACTGAATGAGTCGCGAGCAGCACCCCACAGACGAACGAAGAGATCGAACGAAGAGATTGCCCGGTTAGGATTCGAACCTAAACTAAGTGAGTCAGAGTCACTCGTGCTACCGTTACACTACCAGGCAGGAAACCCGCTGCGGGGTTCATGGTTTGGGAGTATAATGACCAGCTACGGTTTACCCAAGCCGATTTTGCAGATTTTTGGCGGAAACCTTGGCTGAAATTTTGATGCGACCGATTTTCCCGCCGGAGACCACTGATTTTGGCGGAAATTCCGGTGAAAATGGTCAATGGCTCAAACGCAGAAACGTCCCGCCAATCCAGAAATCTCGGTTTTTTCGCGCCCGCAGAGGACGGTGGCTGATTTGCGCCCGAAACAACTTGAATATGGCCGAGTCGCCCGGTAGCATCAGACGCGGGTCCTTCGGGACTCGAGAAACCTCTGCCGTGTTCGATACGGGGCTTGTGCGTTGACCCTACAACTTCTTCATGCGGGAGCAATCTCGTTCGGCTGCGTGTAAATCCGCTTTCGCACTTCGGTACGATCTCGGCTCACACAACCCGAACATGAGGCTCCCCCCTGAATCCTTTGGGTTCAGAACCTCAGCGGTCCAACGGCTCGGCGGAGGTCTCTTTTTTTCTGCGGGTTCTCTGCGGGTATGCATTTTCCGTTCGCTCACTCTCGCACAAGTCTTGCTTCCACTTCCGCAAATGGTTGTGGCTTTCTCGATTTGCTCGACGGATCAGCAAGGGGGCCTCGACTGGCAATTTCGTTCAGGGGATGCTGGAATGAGCGAGTGAACATCCCGACCTTCCCCACACGAATCTGATGGAGCATTCAAGTCATGGCGTTGTTCGATCGGCTGGAAGCTGAGCACCGCGAGTCGGTTCGCCCACTCGCGGCACGGATGCGTCCCAGGACGCTCGAAGAATTTGTCGGACAAGCACAAATCCTGGCTCCAGGGAAGCTGTTGCGGCGGATGCTCGAAGCGGACCGCATTTCCTCGGTCGTGTTTTATGGGCCACCGGGAACGGGCAAGACCTCTTTGGCAGAACTGATTGCCAAACACACCCGTCGGACGTTTCGCTCACTCAATGCGGCAGCAGCGGGGGTCAAGGAATTACGAGAGGTGCTGGATCAGGCTCGCGAAGATGTTTCAACGGGTGGCTATCGGACCGTACTGTTTATTGACGAACTGCACCATTTTAATAAGCAACAGCAGAATGTGTTGCTACCGGACGTGGAAGAAGGGGTGGTGAGCCTCGTGGCGGCAACGACCGCTAACCCATTTTTCGCCTTGATTGCTCCTCTCTTAAGTCGCAGCCAGATTTTTGAACTTCAGCCACTGCCGAGTCGAGATGTCGTCACTCTGCTGGAGCGCTGTTTGAAAGATTCGGTTCGTGGATTGGGGTCCCGAAAAGTAACGGCAACTCCAGAAGCGCTGCAATTCCTCGCAGAAATCTGCGATGGGGATGCCCGCCGAGCGATGAGTGCCTTGGAAATCGGTGTGCTCTCGCTCGATCCGTCGCAAAAGTCATTTGATCTGGCGGCGGCAGAAGAATCGATCCAGAAAAAACAGATTCGTTATGACGCAGACGGCGATGATCATTACGATGCGGCAAGTGCGATGATCAAGAGTATTCGGGGAAGTGATCCTGATGCGGCGATTTATTGGATGGCACGAATGCTCGCCGCTGGCGAAGAACCTCGATTTGTCGCGAGGCGTCTGGTCATTGCCGCCGCAGAAGATATCGGAAATGCCGACCCTCAAGGGTTGATTCTGGCCCAGGCGGCCGCAGCAGCAACGGAATTTATCGGGATGCCAGAATGCCGAATTATTCTGGCACAAGCGGTGACTTATCTGGCGCTCGCGGAAAAATCGAATGCGGCCTACAAGGCGATCGACGCCGCCTTGGACGATGTCAAGCACTCACGGTTGCTGCCGGTCCCGATGCATTTGCGTGATCGCCATTACCAAGGGGCAAAAACTCTGGGGCATGGCGAAGGGTATGAATACCCACACGATACCAAAGAGGGCTGGGTGGCTCAGGACTATCTGGGGGTTGACCGTTGCTATTATGAACCTGTTGATCGTGGTGCCGAACAGGAAATGAAGCGGCGTCTGGAAAAAATTCGCAGCCAGCGGCGTCCGCAAACCGATACCGCTCCGGGAATCGAGAAGGGAGCCGGCTGAGCGAAACTCGGATTTTGGCGATTTTTTTCCGCGAAATTCGTTGCTGTCGGTGCGGTTTCGGCAAGAACGACCAGAGTTCTGGACTTTTTTACCGATCTGACCAAAAACATTCCACGAAGTTGCGTCCATTCGTCTGGACACGTATTTCGGTTTCACTTATCAATCGCCCGCCGATCTCCTTTCCCCCAAATCAATTCGTTTCCTATCTCGTCACCTCAATGTGATGCGATCATTTCGTTAATGTGGAGGCTTCATGTCCACCGCTGTGGGTCGTAGTCCGCGCATCGCTGCCAGCAGTTCGCTGGGGTTGGTTTTTCCAATCCTGGTGGTGCTGTCTGTACTGGTGCTCGTGGCTCCCGTTCCCCCGTTCCTGCTGGATCTCTTGCTGGCAGCGAACGTGACCGCATCGGTGCTGGTGTTGCTGACCACGATTTCTGTGCTGCGACCGCTGGAGTTCAGTTCCTTTCCGTCGCTACTACTCATGATGACGCTGATTCGG
>CAMBQP010000110.1 GCA_945869955.1 Schlesneria paludicola DSM 18645 | reverse complement strand
TTTTCGGTCACGATTTCTTCGAGCTGACCAGGAAAAATTTCGTCCCCACCTGCTGCGAGGATCGATTGATAGTGCCGCTGGTCGACGCGATCTCCGAGTGTGAACAAGAGACTGTGGCCACTGGCGACGAATTGTCGCAGTCCCTTGCGGCTGATTTCATTGAGGGTCGGTACATTGGCCATGACCGTTACCGAGGTGGCCTTCAGGTGTTCGATGGTCAGTTCTTGCGGTGTGATCACCGTCGCCTTGATCCACGCCTGGTCACCCTCGGTCGAGCGCAGTGCCGCCAGGGAAAAAAAGGTTTCGGATTTGGTGGGATCGGTCGGGCGATCGCCATCAACCAACAAGACCGACAGTGATTCTGTAATGGTGACAGCGGCATCCGCACGATTGTCACCGGCGAGGTGATCCTCATCCAACACCAGGCTGATCAGATGGGAACCGGGTGTTTCGAAGCGGTATTCAAATTCGACTCCGATTTCTCCGTTGGGGGGAATTTTGATTTGAATAGCGCGATCGTTCAGCCGTCGCTCGTCGATTTCGAGGAAAACTTTTCGAGTCGTCGCGGTATCACTGCCGGACGCTTTCACTTTGCTGGTGATCCGGACCGGAGCACCGAGGATGGCGAGTTCCCGTGAGAGTTGCAGTTTTTCCAGCGAAAAATTGGGGCCCCGTCCCAGTTCGCCCCCCGAGGTATCCACAATCCAGAGGTTGGGTGTGATCGGCGATTGGCTGCGGAGATCATCAAACTGCTTCCACAACGTTTCATCGTCGGGGTTCCAGCTTAATGCCTGTAAGTCGCTAAAGAGGACCACTTCACGCGTCAGGCTGGTCCCCGCCGCCAGCAGTTTCATTCCTTGACGCAGGGCAGCCGGCAGATCTGCAGATCCTGCGGGGGGAGGTAAATCATGAATCGCCTCTTTCACCCGGTACGGATCGCGTGTGCTCTCGGGTAGGACGATCTGGGAACGCTCACGCGCATCGATCACCTGGACCGCATCCCCGGTTCTCAGCGTGGCCAGGAACTCGCGAGCCAGTTGTTGTGCCCGGATATGCGGTGTTTTTCCATCCAGCTTTTCATCCCAGCCCATGCTGCAGGAACCATCGATGATCAAGATGACATCGCGGGGTTGCGATGACGCGATGACTCCCAGCCAGTCGCTGCCAATCCAGGGACGCGCCATCGCGATGGCAACCAGTGCGACAATTCCCATACGAACCAGCATGAGCAGATATTCTTCCAGCCGGACATTCCGTTTGGCGCTGTTGTCCAGTTCCAGGAACTGCATCGCCCCCCAGTCGACCTGATCATACTTTTTCCGGCTCAAGAGATGAGCGATGACGGGCAGGAGGATTCCTGTCAGTCCCAGCAGCATCCAAGGATTCAGAAACAGATTCAGCACGAGACCGCTTCGAGAGAGCTAGTTTGGGTGAGTCCGGAAGTCAAACGCTACTTCAACATGACAGGAAGCGTCTCGAATCGCCAGTATCAACGAGGTCGAAATCGACGGTAGCGGGTCTCAAGTGGTCGGTTCACTCGTGAACCCAAACCCGCTTGTGTTGGGGACGGGGTCTTTACTTGGCCCCAAAGACGATTCAAGCCGGATGAGAACCGGCAACCTTAAAATTCGATTCCGTACTTTCCGGTGGAAAGTCTGGAAAGAGAATTTTAACGCAGAGACGCCAAGTCGCAGGGACGCGAGGGAAGACAAAAAACGGATTGGTTTTTCCCTTTCTGTCTGCTTTGCGTCTCACCGGCTTGGCGGCTTGGCGTTTCATTTCCTGATTTTTTCCTGCAACCTTTTAGAGGGCCATGTCCAGGATCACCATCGAAGCTAAGAGGACCATCAAAAACCAAGGGCCACGTTTTTTGCCAGTTTTAAGCCAGGGCCGCCGCTTCTTGAACCGAGTCGGCTGCCGATTCTGCTGCCCGTTCCCATGCGACTTCTTCGTTCGTTAATTCCTCTAGATGCATGAGTGCCTCGTCAGCACTTTCCGCATACTCGATCAGGTAGGTTTGAACGGCCGACATGCAGAGCCGCCCCTCCTCCAAGCTCTCGGCGAAATAATCGGCCATCGAGGGATCATTGTCACCAAAAAACCGGACGAACAGCCGCCGGAGTTGCTCACGATCGGCATATCCCAGCAGTTCTTTCCGATCAATTCGGCCGGGCCGAATCAGTGCGGGGTCCAGACGTTCGATGTGATTCGTCGTCGCGAACAAAATGCGTCCCTCGCCCGCAGCAACACCGTCGATGGCATTGAGCAGTCCACTGAAAGTCAGTTTATTCGGTTTGTCTTCGGTCGCTTTTCGTTCGACGAAGACACAATCGATATCCTCGATCAGGACGATCGAATTCACCGGACAGTTCGACAACAGCTGGCACAGGTCATCATCATCGAGCGACGAATTCGCCAGACTGAGAATCGCAATATCCATTTTCATTGCCGAAGCGATCGCGAGGACGGCCGAGCTTTTTCCGGTTCCGGGGGGGCCATACAGCAAATAGCCACGCCGATACGGAATCCCCCGCTCGAGATACCAGTCGCGGCGACCGAGAAAGTTCCGAACATCCGCAATCAGGCTTTCCATCAGCCCTTGCCTGAGCACCACCGATTCCGGCGGACGTGGCAGCCGCTTCATTTGCTCGTCCCAGGAAGAGTACGCCGCTCGATGGATCGCCAGCCGGTTGTCTCCGGGGGGCAAGGCGACATCTCGAGCCTCTTCCAAGAGCTGTTGCGCAATGCTGCGATCGCGGCTGAAAATATGAATCGAGAACGACTCACGCACGTTCATCGGCTGTGCCTGAGCCCCATCCAGCTTGGGTCGTTCCCGGTTCAGGATCACCAGGCGCCCTCGGTAAAAGAAAATATGTTCACCGGGAGCGGGCGAAAAGAGAATCCGGGGCCGCGCATCCATGGTCGGATCGGCCTGACGCTCGCCATAATCGACCGTGACGGTTTTGACCGTCAAACTTCGCGCCCGATTTTTCGAGTAAGTGTGCTGAGCCAGCCATTTATCGATCCAATCGAAGGCGGAATCGCGGTCGAGGATATCGATTTCAATCAACCAGCGCCGCCGCAGCCAATGCCAGATTCGGCTGGGAACCTCGCGAAAATAGGCGAGCATTCCACCACCGATCATCAGGATCAGTCCACCGCCAAACAACTGGTTCGTAGCGAGCTGGTGTTGAAGAAATTCCCAAATTGCGTTCATGAAGAGGTTTGATCCTGTTGGAAAAGCGATTGGACAATCGGTTCGTCGCCGCAATAATGACTCACGGTAACTCTATGAATGCAGTCAAGCCCTGCTGGTCGTTATGTTGAAAAGACTTGTCCGCCTGTCGGCAGCGGCGATCCTGTCTGGAATGGCAAAAGTACTGGAATGCCAACGGTGCTCATTCAGGCGTGGGGTGGCAGTCGGTTTCACGTCAGTTTGTTTTAATTCGGTCGGTATCAAAGGGTGGGTGAATGAAGGATCTTGTCGTAGCACTGACCGGGGCCAGTGGTTCGCTCTACGGATTGCGTTTGGTTGAAGTCCTGATTGCTCGTGGACGTCGGGTTCATTTGACGATCAGCCCTGCCGCGGTCGAAGTGTTTCATCGTGAACTGGACCTGCAGCTGAAACTGGATCAATTCCATCCGGAACAGTTCCTATTGAAACAAGATCCCATGGGCCTGAATGCCCTGTTGGGGGCATTGAAACCCCTTCCTGCACCGAACGCTCGGAAACAGGCCATTTTTGGTTCTCCTGAAATCGGCTCGGGCCAATTGTACTACCATCACTTTCGCGACTATTCAGCCGGTATTGCCAGCGGTTCGTTTCTGACGGGGGGCATGGTGATCTGCCCCTGCTCGATGGGGACACTCGCCAGCCTTGCCACCGGACAATCGCAGAATCTGGTCCATCGGGCCGCAGATGTTCATTTAAAAGAGCGACGAAAATTAATCGTTGTGCCGCGCGAAACACCGCTCAGTCTGATCGCGCTGGAAAACATGAAGCGGCTGGCGGAAGCGGGAGCGGTCATCCTCCCTGCCATGCCCGGTTTCTATAATGACCCGGTCTCCATTTCTGACTTGATTGATTTTGTGGTGGCGCGGATTTGCGATCAATTGGGGGTCGATCATCAACTCAGCAAGCGTTGGGGGGCCGACGCCAGCCAAACCTGAGATCCCCCAGGACTTCAATGAGTCCACTGCACGTATCCTCGATTCACTCACAGCATGACCCGGAAACGGAGAAGCTGGTTCGCAATAATTTGTGATCCGGAAAAATTTTCTGCGGGGAAATTCCGAAGTTTGCGATGCTTTCTCGTTGCCAATTCTGGTGACGGACACAAAGTCTGTTAGAATTCAGCAAGAGTTGTGTATCAGCGGCTGCTTTCGCACTTGGAGGCTGTCACCGAAACCTCACGGTGCCGTTCTCGATCAGGGCTGGTCTGTCTGATCAGATTCGATGGATCGTGGGTCTCGTGTTGTTCCTTCCAGGGCAGAAATATGAGAAATCGTCAAGCAACCCAGTTGATTTCCGAGCTTTCTCATTCCGGTCGTCGCGCGGCGGAATTTCCGCAGTCGGACGTTCCGAATCGGCCGTTGGACGAAATGATTCCGAGATCCTTTCAAGGGTCAACGCTCCCCAAGCTTCCTGAGATGGCTGAGCCCGATGTTGTGCGACATTTTGTCAATTTGTCGACCCTGAATATGTCAGTCGATACGCACTTTTATCCGCTTGGCAGCTGTACCATGAAGTACAACCCCAAACGGCACGAGCGACTTGCCCGTTTGCCCGGGATCGTCGACGTACACCCCCATCAGCCGGCAAAAAACCTGCAGGGATTACTGGAACTCTTGTTCGACATGCAGCAGATGCTGGCCGAGATTTCCGGCTTGCCCGCCGTCTCATTGCAACCTGCGGCAGGGGCACACGGTGAATTGACCGCGTTGTTTGTCGCAGCAGCCTATTTTCGCGAGCGTGGCGAAACGCGAACAAAAGTCATTTTTCCCGCCAGCGCCCATGGAACCAACCCGGCCAGTGCCGCGATGGCGGGGTTTGAATGTATCGAGCTCAAAGGGACACGCTCGGTTCCCGGCGAACACGGGGGAACTGGTGGATTCGTCGATCTGGAGGAGCTCAAACGGCACGTGGACAATCAGACCGCCGTCTTCATGGTGACCAACCCGAACACGCTGGGACTGTTTGAAAAAGAGATTGCCCAGGCGGCCCAGATCGTGCATGACGCGGGAGGTTTGGTTTACATTGACGGTGCCAACATGAATGCCATCATGGGGATCACTCGACCAGGAGATTTTGGCGGGGACATGATGCACTATAATGTCCACAAAACATTTACTGGTCCGCATGGAGCGGGTGGTCCCGGTTCCGGTCCCATTTGTGTCCGGGACTATCTCGGAAAATATCTTCCGGGGCCGGTGATTCAACGGACGACCTCCCCCGCGGGCGAAAATCGCTACGAGTTTGCGATTCCCGAAAAAACGATCGGTCGAGTTCGTTCGTTCTTCGGTAACGTCGGCATTCTGGTGCGTGGCTACTGCTATCTCAGAACGTTGGGACCTGCCGGGGTCCGTGCCGCCGCCGAACAGGCAATCTTGAATGCCAATTATTTGAAAGAATTGCTCGCCGACGTCCTCCCTTCGGCAAACGGCAAGCATTGCCTACACGAGTTTGTCGCCTCGGCCGAACAACTGGCCAAAAGTTCTGGGATTACCGCGATGGATATCGCGAAACGATTACTCGATTTTGGTTTCCATCCCCCCACCGTCTATTTTCCGCTGGTCGTCCCGCAAGCGATGATGTTTGAGCCGACCGAAACCGAATCCAAAGCGACACTCGATGCCTTTTCGCAGGCGATTCACCAGATCATTCAGGAAGATGCCGAACTATTACATCAGGCACCGCATACGGCCCCGGTCAGCCGCCCGGAAGAAGTGAACGCCACCCGCAAACCAGTCTTAACCTGGCCAAAAGCCTGAGTGACTGGCATACCGATGGGAAGAAAGATCCTTGAAGATGACTTTCACTTTTCAAAATGATCAGGATTTGAAGCCAGGGAATTGAACCGAAGTTACTGAACTGGGGTACATTCCCTGTCGATCCCCCTGCTTCGGCAATCGAATCAGGTTCCTGTTGTCGCTTCCCGCTTGCGAATTGACTTGCCCGAGTGTTACCCTCAGACGAACTGTCTTCATTCCGGGATGACGGATCTTCGTCCGACTTGATGGCAGGGTGCGATGCCGTCTGTGGGAAAGGTTTGTCATGCTGGCTGTCGATGTGCAGGACTTAAAAGTTCGCTACGGGAAATTGGAGGCGGTGAAAGGGATTTCGCTGCAAATCCCACCGGGTGAAGTCTTCGGATTTATTGGTCCGAATGGGGCCGGTAAGTCGTCCACAATTCGCGTGCTCGCGACCTTGCAGCCTGATTTTCTTGGCAGCGCCAAGATCATGGATGTTAACATTCGGACCAATCCGCAATTGGTGCGCGAGTCCATCGGGTACGTTCCCGATTTTTTTGGTGTGTACGAAGACCTCACCGCGCGGGAATACCTCCATTTCTTCGCCGCCGCGTATCGTCTGCCGATGTCGAAACGCAAAGCGGTTGTTGATGACGTGTTACAGTTGACCGATCTGACCGGCAAGATCGATTCGCAAGTCGACTCGTTGTCACGTGGGATGAAGCAGCGGTTATCGCTCGCACGCGTGTTGCTGCATGATCCGGCTGTCTTGTTGCTGGATGAACCCGCTTCGGGGCTGGATCCACGCGCGCGGATTGAAATGCGGGAACTGCTGAAAGCCCTGAAGGAAATGGGCAAAACGATCGTGATTTCCAGTCATATTCTGCATGAGCTCGCCCAGCTCTGTACCCGCATTGGGATCATCGAAACCGGTCGAATGGTGGCTCAGGGATCGGTCGCAGAAATCTATCAGCGGTTGGGGGTGCTCAAGATTGTCCATGTGCAAGTCGCGCATCAGACACCGGAATTGATTGCACAGATTCGGGGCTTGGCTGGGGTCACCCAGGTCGACGATCAGGTCGATCGGATTTCGATTCGGATTGAAGAGGGAAAACTGGAAGTCGAGGATCTGCACGATTTTATTCATTCGCAAGGGGCGCGGATTCGGATGTTTCAGCCTGAGGTAATGGATATGGAGACCGCATTCATGAAGTTGACGGAAGGGCATACGGCCTGAACGATCGTGCCTCCCGTCCGTTTGTACCCACCCGATGAGGTGGAAATGATCACTCCGATTCGGTGAGTGCATCGCTGTTTCCTGTCGGTATTGCGTTCGCAACAAGTTCGAGTTCAAGGCCCCATTTGTGAATCTGATTGAGCGATTTTTTAGCTTACCGCTGCTTGCCAAGGATCTGCTTGAGCAAGCTCAAAATCCCCGCACGTATCTTCTGCGAGTCGTTTACGCGTTGATGCTGTATGGGGCGGCGTTATTTCACTATGCCGATTTGAACAACAGCGGGGCTGCGGCCGGGTTGGCCAGTTTGGGGCGTGGTCGGGAATTTTTTCAACTGCTCGTGAACGTCCAAACGCTGGCGATTTTGTTGCTGCTCCCTGCGATCACGTGTGGTGCGCTGACCGTCGAAAAAGAAAAAGACACGCTGGCGTTACTGCTGCTGACCAAGCTCAGCCCTCGAACCATCATTGTGGAAAAATTCCTGAGTCGCCTCTTGGCCATGGGGACCTATCAACTGCTCTCGTTGCCGTTGTTTGCGATTGTCTATGGAATGGGCGGGGTCGAGTTATCGGGTATCCTTTGGGCGGTAGGCGGTCTGTTTTGTCTGACCATCGTTGTTGCTTCGGTGTCGATCCTGTGTTCGACCTGGTTTCGTACGACCGCCGAGGCCTTCATGATCGCCTATGGCGGGCTGGTGGTCTTGAGCGGTTTTTTGTTCATTCCTGTCATGATGCTTCGAGAAATGCAATACGCGCGAAACCCCGGTTTTCAGAGTGGGTTTCCTCCAGCAGGATTGCAAGAGAATGGGTCTGTGGTCCGGATCGCGGTCGGGATTCAAGCGTTGATCTTCAGTGCCGTGTTTCTGGGGATCGCGGCCCGGGTATTGGTTCCCCGCGCGTTTGTCCCCGCTCGAAATCTGATCCTGGAATGGTTTCAATTTCTGGATCGTTTTTTCAACGAGCTGAATGAGCACACGACGGGGGGAGTCGTGTTGATTCCGGATGGTGAAACCTTGCCGTCATTTCAACCGGTCGCCTGGCGAGAAACCCGCAAAAAATCACTCGGAACATTCCGCTATCAGTTTCGGATCCTGATGCTGTTGCTGGCGCCCCTGGTATTGGTGATTGCCCATTTTATGACGGATGGCCGTAACGATTTTTCGTCTCCCTTCCGCGGTTTTCCCGTTTTTTTCTGGTCGGTAACGGTGATTTGCCTGATCATTCATTCGACGGGAGTTATTGCCTCAGAACGGATTCGGCAGACGCTGGATGTCCTGCTGGTGACACCCATGAAATCCGACGACATCGTGCTGGCGAAGCTTTCTGGTGTTCGTCGATTGATCAAAATTCTTTCGGTCCCGTTTGTCGTACTGATTGGCTTTCAGGGGATTTGGACCGGATATGTTGTCAATCGTTCGCGGTTTACCAACGATCCTAATTTCTGGTTGGAATTGGTCCCCGCGACGTTAGGAATGATGATTTATATGCCCGTCATGATGTGGATCGGATTTCAATTCGGCCTGCGGTTGCGCACACAAATGCAAGCGGTGCTGGCGACACTGGCCACAGTGGCGGCGATCTGTCTGCTGCCGTTGCAGCTGGCCGTGTTGTCCGATGTCTACGGCTTACCTGGTTTGCGATGGATTCGCCTGCTCAGTCCGCTGCTCACCCTTTTTTCCTCCTTCAATGGTGGCGTCAGCCGCGAGTTTCAGCGGCTGCAATGGCCGGATTGGGTTCTCTGGTCCGTAGTCGCCCTGATGATTCACTTTTTCATTTATGGAATCATCTGGTGGCAATTACGGCGGAATGGGCTCAGGTCATTTTCACGGATCGTACATCGATCCGAAAACTAAGACGATCCTCAATTGCCGTTCAATTTGCGGGAACTCAAAACGGGGAATTGAACAAAAGGTAACAAAGGGGGGAATCAGCAGTCGACGACGAATCGCGGCGGCACCGGAAAAGTCTGGCGTACTCTCAAAGTTTCGCGGCCGATTCGCTGCAAAGACTGCAAAAAATGTGATTCCGTGATTAACATGTTGGAGCGCGTTGTGAGAAAACCAGGAACGTCATGACAGGCTGAGGGGGCCGATTGATGAGGGTGATTGGGATCAGTCCGACAGTCGACTTCGCATTCAAAGTGCTACTGGGGAGTCCGGAACACGTGCAGGTGACGCTGCACTTTTTGAATGCGGTTTTGGGAGACCAACATCAGATTACGTCGGTTGAGTTTCTGAAGCCGTTTTTGGATAAGAAGCGAGGCGATGATAAGCTGGCGGTCCTGGATATCTTGGCCACGGACGATCAGCAGGCTGTGGAAAATCGGGGACTGGCTCCGACAAAAGTCAAAAATCCACCTGCATGATACTCAGTGCGAGGTGCCTGTCCCCGTTTTTCAACAGACTGTCAGGGGCGGAAGCTGAACATCGAAATTCAGACCTCTCTGCCGTTGGGTATTCGTCAGCGGCTGGCCTACTATGACGCTCGATTGTATGTCGATCAATTGAGTGAGGGTGATCAATACCAGGCACTTCGTCCTGCGATCGTGATTTGTGTGCTGACAAAAACCTTGTTTCCAGGGCGAAGTGGCTTGCATTCGGATTTTCGTCTGCGGGATGCAGCGGGTGAATTGTTCAGCGATGATTTGCAGATTCACACATTGGAATTGACGAAGCTGCATGTAGAACGCGAGAATCTCGGGCAGGCAGCGCCGGCAGAGCGCTGGGCGTATTTTTTGTTGCACGCGGAAACAATGAGTGGACCAGAAATCCTGGAGTTTTTCCGGGAACCAGAATTTGTAGAAGCGGCAGGAGTGC
Organism: Schlesneria paludicola DSM 18645; assembly: GCA_945869955.1. GTDB lineage: Bacteria > Planctomycetota > Planctomycetia > Planctomycetales > Planctomycetaceae > Schlesneria > Schlesneria paludicola_B. The sequence continues at coordinate 9,605 of CAMBQP010000110.1, read as the reverse complement.
TGGAAATGATTAACCAAACGCCGGAACAGTTACAAGAATATCGAGCACGAATGAAGTTCCAGATGGACGAAATCGCCCGCTTCGATTACGCCCGACTGGAAGGTCTGCAAGAAGGTCGGCAGGAAGGTCGGCAAGAAGGTCTGCAAGAAGGTCGGCAAGAAGGTCGGCAAGAAGGTCGGCAGGAAGGTCGGCAAGAAGGTCGGCAGGAAGGTCGGCAGGAAGGTCGGCAGGAAGGTCGGCAAGAAGGTGAATTCATCGGCCAGATTAGCGTTTTGCAGTCTATTTTAGGGATTTCAAAACCAACTCGTGAAGAATTGCTCGTCAGCAGTCTTTCGGAATTAACGGCGATTGTTCGACAACTTCAGCAACAACTCGCCGATCGTAAACCCTGACAATATTCAAATATCGGTGCTGTCTGTCGTTGATACTTGAAGCCCTGAAAACCTGCGGCAAATTCCCGAATCAACACTCGCTGAGCGGTGAAGCGTTGACCAAAAACGCGTCTCTCGAAGAACAGAGAAACGACCAGAGATCAAACAGGATTAACCTCTGGTTGATTTTGTCTTCATCCGTTGTTAGAACGGAATATCGGGACGAGTGATCACGGTCAGGAACAGCGTTGGACCCGTGTTTTCCGGGTTGTTGTAATAGTTATCAACAGCTCTGAATAAATCGCCTGGAACAATCTTGCCGTCCTGCGACGGTACCTTCAACGCCTTCAGTGTCGCTTCGACGGTCGTCTCGCCAAGGTGCCGGTAGGTCTCGAACTGCTCTGGCGTGAAATCCAATTCCACTGTTGGCTCGTGCGGAAATAGGGGATTAGCTTGTTGATACGTTACCAGTTCCACCGGGTCCTGGGGGCAGATTGTCGACTTCATATAAACAAGATACCCGAATGAGTTTTCATTTTCCGAGTTGCTCTTTTCCGGATCAATCACGGGATATTGGATTCGCCCCACCAGAAAATGCTGCTTGGCATCCGGGTTGTTCGCTCGCCCAAAGGGGTCTGATGATTGGATTAGGTCCGAAAGCCAGTTCGATCGAGATTCATTACCACCACCGAACGAATCCGAACGGGACGATGCCATAACGGGACTTAAACCCTCTGGCTGGAGCTTCGCTGTCTTGGCGCGTTCTTTAAGCTCTTCCGGCACTGGCATCCAAGTGATTTCGACCCCTTCGTCCACTTGCAACCACCTGAGCAGTTTTCCGAGATCCTGGAATTGATATCGCCCATCTTGTCCGGCATCCACTGCGAAAATCACCTGGCAACGTCGGCGAATCAGAGATTGAATCCCCAGATTTTCGGTCAGGCCACCATCGGTCACAAAACAGTACCGTTGATCGCGGAGTGATTGGCAATAGCGACCGATCAGGAACCGTGCTGGCGAAAACATCCAATTACGCCCCAGCCATTCCCAAATCCGGCCTCGCGTTGGACGAAACCCAGGATTATCGATCCAGCGTCCCAGCCGGAAATTGCAGAGAAACAACAGCACCATCTGGAGGGGATTGTTCTGATTCAGCGGGCTGACCGCACCGCCCGAAATCGCAGTGGCACTCGCCAAATTATAGCTTCGCTCTTGTAAATCACTCACTCGCCGATAGCCGGTTAATTCCGATCCTGCAAACAACTGCGAGAGTAGGAAGTTTTCTGGCCCACGCTGTTGTGATGTGGTCGACTCGATGGATCCATTAATCAAATGGTACGGGAGTCCCGCGTCAGTGGTACGCAACTGTGCCAGGGGAATCTCGGCCCCCACCCCGGCAGCCGAATTGATCCAGGTCTCACCGATGCGATAGGTGTAAAATCCATGCCAGGAGGTGAAATTCAAATCGAACAAAATCGCAATGAGAATGAAAATGCCAAACGACCAACAAAACCAACCCCAGCGCGCCGCTTGATCTGACTCCAGCACCATATAGGAAAACGGCACCGCATCGTTCCGCTCAATCATTCCCTCAAAATAGGCTGAAAGCAAGTGGCGATTGGCTTCCAGCATACTCCGCATCTGATAGGAATTCGCAGTCAACTTTTCCTGGAACTCTCGATCCAATTGTCGTACAGGTGTTGGTATCGAAGGTCGCCATGGCAGTTCACGCCAAGTGTTGCTTCGCAATAACTCCCATAGATCTTCGTTTTTGGTTTCGGCTTCTTTTGCTTCTTCTACTTCTTTTGGAGTTTTCGATTCCTCCGTATTGGGCTTGGGATTAATCAGCGGATTGTTCTTCACAAGTCCCCACGGTTTCACAATATAAAAAGAATCCGATTGCATACCTAAAAGCGTGTTAACTCCCGTAATTCTTGTCACATCCGTTAGATTTATTTCACATACGCTCGGTGGATTGGAGGGCTTGTCCTTCTTTATGTTTTTTTTGTGGCCGACATACATTTCGTCAGGATAATCCCATTGCTCTTCACGAATCCGCGAATTACTGATAGTGTTCCGACTATAAGACAATTCTTCGTCAACATTGAAAGGGATCAATGACCAGCGGGGCCGTAATTCGATCAACCAGGGTGTATCGTGATCTCCCCCATTGATCTGAGTGTTTTTCTCGCAGCGAACGCCGTCTTTTTTACCCATAATCAGCGACAATGCTTTTGCTTTCAGATAGGCATCTCGAACCTTGGTACGCCATCCCTTCAAGCCCTTTTCCACGTCCGACGAATCGAAATCAACGCCAACAGGTGGATCGAAATCTATGGTTTTCCCATACTTATCAGTACTTGGCGCGTCAAATGCGGGGAAAAACTCATGGAAATCCGGGCGAAGTAAAAGCTGATTCATCCGGAAGACAATTCGCTCTTTCACGTGGTGAATATCTTGATGCTGCTTCGAAATGATTGCGAAATTGTACTGGTCAAGAGCGTCTAAGCCAAATGCGCATCCAAGACTGTATTCAATTAAATAATACCAGCGTGCGAGTAGGGTTAATCGAACTGACGGCCAACTCCACTCATCATTCGGCACAATACGATCGAGCGTCGTGTCTTTCACTAATTCATAACGCGCAGTCTTACTGTAAAGCTCACAGAGCTCAAGAAACATTTCTTCAGATTTTTGATCGTGTTCATCGCATGGCTTCGCGCCACCAGTCTTTCCATTAACCGCATCCCAGAGTTTTCCCATCGAAGACGCGGTTGAGTAATTAGGCTGTTTTAAATTTTCTTGGTTCTCTACGCGTTCACGTTCACGGTCAATCTCCGCCTGCTCCCTTAAACTTTGCCAAAGTGGTGCAAATGGCTGTTTCTCCCAACCCTTGATTTGCGGCAAGCGCAGTCGATGATCGACTCGTGACTGATTTCCTCCGATCCCCTCGGTGGCAAAATACACGACGAATAGAAACGGAACTCCCCCCAGTAATGCGAATCCTGCGACGCGAAAGATCCACTGCTTCATCCCGGATTGTGCCGGGCCGCCACTCATGAATAGCTGTTTGGGGAAGAACCACGGAAATAAGCCCGTTGCCACCAAGGGGACGATCCATGATGAGAGGTTATTAATTCCTCTTTTGATCCATGCACTCGGCTCAGCGCCGATCAGTCGGACCATGGCATCATACGTGAGGTTTTCTCGTGAACCCATTAATGTGGCCAGCGACACCATAAAGACGACTAGCGTGGCAATCAACCACCATCGAGCGACGGGGGATTTCTGATTGCCTCCCACTCGCCAGGCGTTGGCCCCCCACCGCCAATAGGTGACAAACCAAATCAGCAAATAGATCAGCAGCATGACGAACGGTGGAAACAGATCCAGGGTCAACTGGTCGTTGATCCCCAGTACCTGCAGAAACTGCCGACACGAAACCGAATCGAGCATCCGATAAAAATAGGCGGCGAGGGATGTCGCGGCGATGAGTCCACTGATGACCAGGGTCCAGATAAACAGAATGGCGAAAAAAGTGCGGTTGATGCCGATCCAGGCTCTCTTGAGCAGGAAGTCTCCACTTCGAATCAGATCTTTGATCTTTTGAGGCTGCTTTTTTTCCCGCTTGCTGCCGAGAGCTTCATTGAGTCGACGTTCGAGTTTCGAGTCCGTTTTTTGTTCTTTTCCGATGCGGCCTGATAATTTTCGTTTGGTGTAAGTATCATCGCTGGTGTCGGGATCGAGTGCCAACGACGACAAATAACTTGCTGCGTAGCCCCCTCCCGAGACGGATGACAGGTAATCGACCAGACGTAGCAAGCCACCTCGATGCAGACCCTGCAAGACTCCGAGACTGACCACCGCACTTCGGACACCACCTCCCGAAAGCGATAATCCGACGAGATTCATCGATTGGGCACGCTCCTCTGAAGGTGCTTCTGCCTGAGCGTCTGATGGCGGGATGTAATCCTCGGGGCGTGGGACCCGTTCACGACGGGTATTGATCGCGTCTAACTCAGCCTCCAAGACTTCGGGAAACTTGACAATCGGACTCGGTGATTCTTGATCCTGTGATTCGTGATGGGGCATCTTGGACATGCTGCAACCTCATTGCTGGCAATTGCACTCAGGGCCGCCGCAGAAGCTGATCCGAGCGATCGAGTAACGAATATCGACGCGCTCGTCTTGAGTCGCGTCGAGGCGGGCAAAAATCCGCAGTTTCTGCCAGCTAGTCACTGAGCCATAGCAGACGCCGTTCCACAATCGAAAAACGTTTTCTGGCACCGTTAAAAGCCTTCCGATTGACATCACCGGATCGACAAAATTTTTAATACCTTCATTTTCCCGGAAAATTCTCGTCGCAGCGGATGCGACAAATGGCGGAATCAAGACAGCTGACAAAAAATCGCCGGATCATGGCGACAGGCTTCCATGCCAGACCGAAGTGGGGCCGATTCCAAGAGGGCAACGAAAGAGATGGAATTGAAGAGCTTGAACAGAAGGTAACCAAGCTAACGAAGAAAGAGTTTAACGGGGATTGAATTTTTGATCCTCTCCTCTCCCCTTCTCTTCTCTGTGACTCCGTGTCTTTGTGGTGAATCCTGTTTTCTCTTTCGTCAATCGGGTGAAAATCTGCGGCGATTCATCACGGCGTGTGGAGGGACCTTCCCGAAAATTTCCACGCGAGCACAAAATCTGCCGCTTAACGCAAACTCAGGCTTGGCGGAGGGGGCGAAGTTCGCTTACCATTTACAAATCGATGATCCCTGATGATTTTTCAGCGGGATGTTGTGTGCCGATAAATTCAGGCCGACGGAAGTGACCGGCGGTTTGTCGCTTGACGTTTGCCCCGTGAAGATCACTCCCACCAAACGCGACCACGCCTGTTGAGGATTTTTCCATGCTGACAATTTCTGGAGCTGCTCACCGGCTATGCGACGGAATCACTCGGCGCGACGCGCTGCGGATCGGTGCTCTGGGACTCGGAGGGCTTTCGCTCCCCGGTTTGTTGCGGGCTGAACAGGCGTCGGGAATTACCAAGTCGCACAAGGCGGTGATCATGATTTACATGGTCGGTGCCCCGCCGCATCAGGATATGTACGATCTGAAGCCGGATGCTCCCGCCGAAATCCGGGGTGAGTTCCGCCCCATTGATACCAATGTTCCCGGTATCCAGATTTGCGAGCACCTGCCGAAACTCGCTTCGATCATGGATAAACTGGTCCCGCTCCGCTCAGTCTATGGTTCTCCCAGTGGCGATCATGACTCGTTCATCTGTTACACCGGCCGAAGTGTGCAAAAGCAACCGGCCGGCGGCTGGCCTTCGATCGGTTCGACGATCTCGAAAGTGCTCGGACCTGCCAATCAATCGGTTCCTCCCTTTTTCGGACTGGCTCCAAATTCTGGCCATCCCCCTTACGGATCACCGGGGCACCCTGGCTTTTTGGGTGTCACCCATTCGGCGTTTCGTCCGTCGGGTCCCTCGCGGGATGACATGAAGCTGAATGGAGTCGACTTGGGTCGGCTTTCGAATCGGCAGCAACTGCTCCAAAGTTTCGACAATTTTCGCCGGGAAGCGGATGCGAAGGGGATGATGGACGGGCTCGATGCGCTGAACCGACAGGCATTGGGGATCCTGACTTCGAGTCGGCTGTCGGAAGCGCTGGATATTTCCCGCGAAGATCCCGCCCTGCTGGCTCGATATGGGAAAGGGGATCCAAACAATTACGGCGACGGTGCCCCGCGAAACCTCGAACAATTCCTGATGGCTCGGCGATTGGTCGAAGCGGGGGCGCGCGTGGTGACACTCAACTTCGGCCGCTGGGATTTTCATTCCAGCAATTTTAGTGAATGCAAAAATACCCACTTCCCGATGTTTGACCAGGGGATGCATGCCTTGATTACCGATCTGCACGATCGGGGGATGGACAAGGATGTCGCGGTGGTGGCGTGGGGCGAGTTTGGCCGGACACCGCGGATCAATCCGGACGCAGGGCGTGATCACTGGCCGGATGTTGGTAATGGTCTGATTGCCGGGGGCGGTTTTCGTACGGGACAAGTGATTGGGGCGACCGATCGCAACGGAGCCAAAATCGCCGATCGACCGATTCACTTCGGTGAAGTGCATGCCTCACTGTACCACCATTTTGGTATCGATCCACTCGCCGTTCACCTGCAAGATCTTTCGAGTCGGCCCCACTATCTGGTGGATGGCTGGAAAGCGATGCCGGAATTGGTTTAACGATCGTGTCTTCAGTACCACGGCTATCGCGGTCAAGGCCACGGCATCGGAGTCTGCTCTGCTGGTTTTTTTTTTGCTTGTGACTTGCCGAAAACTTACGTCACGAAATGCCGCTCAAGTCTCCGAAGAGCACTGCATGACCGAGGACGGTCATACAGTGGCATAATACGGGTTTTCCTCGCACAACACGTTTTTCTTTAGGGTGAAGAATATCACTCCTGATCGTTCTGCTGCACTGGTCATCCGAAACAAAGTTCATCCGAAACATGGGAACGTCTTGATGTCAAACCGACTTGGCCGATTCCTGCTGCTTTGTCTTGCGATCCGACTCTTATCCGTGGCCTCGCCCGCATGCGGTGACGAACTGGTCAAACGGACGGAAGATGTCGTCTATGGTCGTAAGGCGGGGATGGCATTGACGCTGGATGTTTTTCAACCGGCCAAACCTAACGGCAGCGGCTTGCTGTTTCTCGTCAACGGCGGCTGGTTGTCGAGTAAATCGACACCACTGATGGTGACCATTCGCCCGGACGATTATCGCGTATTCCTCGAACGGGGATATACGGTCTTTGCCGTCGTGACGAGTTCCCAACCCAAGTTTACGATTGCGGAAGAGATTGACGATGTGCTGCGATCAGTCCGGTTTGTCCGACGGCACGCGGGTCACTACGGAGTCGATCCCCAGCGGTTGGGGGTTCTCGGTTCCAGTTCGGGTGGTCACCTGACACTGTTGATCGCCGCCCGAGGTGGGCCGGGACAAAGTGATTCGCCCGACCCCGTGGAACGAGAAAGTAGTGCGGTCCAGGCGGCCACTTGCTTCTTTCCGCCGACCGACTTTCTGAACTACGGCAGCGTCGGGGTGAATGGAGCGGGGGTTGGTCCACTCGCCCCACTACAAGTGGCGTTTGGTCCGCTGGCCCTGACCGAAGCGGGCCGTGAACAGCTCGGACGCGAGATTTCTCCGATCAATTATGTGACGAAAAAGCTCCCCCCTACGCTGATCATTCACGGCGATCAAGATGAGGTTGTTCCGCTGCAGCAGTCGGAAAGTTTTGTCAAAAAAGCGACTGACGCCGGTGCGAAAAATGTCGAATTGATTGTGCGTGCCGGGAAAGGCCACGGGTGGGGAGATTTCTGGAAATCCGAGGAAGATCTCAACGCCTTCGCTGATTGGTTTGATCGACATCTGAAGTAACGGCTTGTTGAGTAACGGCTGATTGCGTGGCGGGGTCGTTTGCGGAAGACCTTCAGGCAACTTGCGTGTGAAGGCCCTGAACGGTACCCGATGACGACGCTTGTTGCGTTCTCGACAAAAATCTTCTCTGATATGAACGAGAAGCGGAACGAGAGAGGACCTGCTCATGACCCACTGCCGAAACACCGATCGTTATGTCCCAACGCTGCTGGCCCTGTGTGCGGGAATCCTGCTTCCGCTCCAGGGATCGTGTACCGAACCTGCGGCGACGATCCACTTCGCCAAAGAGGTTCGGCCGATTCTGGCGAAAAATTGCTTCCTGTGTCATGGTTCTGATGAACAGGCGCGACAGGGTGACTTGCGACTGGATGATCGGAGTCACGCCCTTGGCAAACTCCCGACGGGAGCGCAGGCCATCGTCCCCGGTCAGCCCGGTGCGAGTGAGATTCTGCGACGGATCACGTCGACTGACGATCATCAGGTGATGCCACCACGCGGGGGTGGTCAACGACTGACGGCGCGGGAAGTGGAAATTCTTACCCAATGGATCGAGCAAGGGGCCGAATATACGAAACATTGGGCGTATCTCAAGCCGCAGCGACCAGACACCCCGCAGGTTTCCAACCCTGCGTGGCCGAATCAGGCGATCGATTGTTTCCTGCAGGCACGGCTGGACGACGAAGGACTCGATCCAACCCCGCAAGAAAATCCTGCGTCACTGCTCCGCCGTGTGTCACTCGATCTGACCGGGCTGCCGCCGACGTTGGACGAGGCGCAGCCGTTTCTCGCAGACGATCGACCGGATGCGTTCGAGCGTCTGGTTGATCGCCTGCTCGCTTCCCCTGCTTACGGCGAACGCTGGGGAGCGGTCTGGCTGGATCTGGCTCGCTATGGTGATTCGCAAGGGTATATTCACGATCCCCCGCGGACGATTTGGCGATGGCGAGACTGGCTGATCGAAGCCCTGAATGCCAATCAACCCTACGATCAGTTCACGATCGAAATGCTCGCCGGAGACCTGCTTCCCCAAGCGACTGATTCTCAGCGGATTGCCAGTGGTTTTCATCGGAATACGACGAACAATACCGAAGGGGGTTCGAACTCGGAAGAGTACCGGCATGCCTCCGTCGTGGATCGGGTGAACACCACGATGCAGGTCTGGATGGGAACGACTTATGGTTGTGCCCAATGTCACAGCCACAAATATGACCCCTTTTCCCATCAAGAGTATTACCAGGTCTTCGCCATTTTTAATTCGACCGAAGACAATAACAGCGAACCACCCGTGCTCGAAACGGCTCATGTCGGCCGCGAGGGGGACCGCGTTCGCTTGACTGCTCGTTTGGCCGAAGCCAAAACGAGGTTGGCCGCCGAGACAGAACGCGTTGATGGACTGCGAGCGGCCTGGGAAGGGGCTGTCGATCGGACAACGCTGACGAAAGAACTGCTCGAGATTCTCGAGATCGCGTCCGAGCAGCGAAAACCGGAGCAGCAGAATAAACTTACCGCACATCATCGTCAGACGTTTCCGGAATGGGTGACCGTGCAGGGTGCCGCGACTGCGGCTCAAGCGGCATTCGATCAGGTGGCAACGACGACACTGGTGATGAAAGACGGTCCGGTCCGGCCCACGCATATCGCCATTCGGGGCGAATTTCAAAACAAGGGAGCCGCCGTGGTTCCGGCCGTTCCTGCGGCACTGCATCCTGTGTCACCCACTGTCGTGGCATCGGACGCGCGGCTGGATCGCCTGGCGTTTGCCCGTTGGCTTATCGATCCCGAAAATCCACTCACC
>CAMBQP010000109.1 GCA_945869955.1 Schlesneria paludicola DSM 18645 | reverse complement strand
CCTCTTGGCACCGAGACATCCTCCACACACCCTTATTAACTTGACCACTTGGTTCTAGAATCTCAAGCATCCACCAACAGCAGCCCCACTCAAGGTGACCCCATCAGCAGCTTGCGATTCCGCCAAGCTCTTTTTACTTAAACCGTGTTGTCAAAGATCGTTACAGCATTTTGTTACCCGTTTGGGTTTGCTGCGGGAGGGAGACTTTATCTGCGGCGGCCTCTTACGTCAAGCCACTGCCACTACTTCTTTTTCACTTTGTCAGATTTTGTTTGCTTCTTCGCAATTTCCCTCCGCGGTGGCCCCCCCAGGGCTGAGCCCCGACATCATGTTCGCTCTGGCGCATGCCATGATGATCGCACTGGCGGGTCAGAGACGGAGGACGCCTGCAAATTGCCGAAGCGTAAACACTTACGGCTACTGCGATATCAAGACGTGATTGATCTGGTCGCGGAGTTGCAACGCAGGCAGATTCGTTCTGTTCTGGCGAATCGAGGCGTCGATCTGCTGACGAGCCTTCACGTAGTTCCCCCCCTGCATGTAGCAGACGGCCCGGTCATAGTGTGCCTGGGCCAGGTTTTGGCGGGGAAACGAGCCGTTTGCATCCCGGAATTCGGTGGCCCGACCCTCGTGAAGTTGCTCCAGATACCGCCCTTCCGCCTCACATTCCTCGTCAACCACGATGCGGGGGGTGACCAGCATGATTAATTCGGTCCGTTGTAACCCCTGTTTTCGCTGGCGGAACGAATTCCCCACAATCGGTAAAACACCAATCAACGTCGTTGGTTTTGAATTGGCAACGACCTGCTCGGCAATCAAACCGGCAATCGCGACGGTGGCACCGTCCCGAATCATCACATGCGTCGTCAATTCGGCGGTATTGCTGACGGGGGGATTCCGGCGTTTCGGGGTTGGCGAAGAGCTTTGTTCGGGATGAATTTCGATCCGAATATAACCGTCTGTGCTCACCGACGGGCGTAAAACCAATTTTGTCCCGACGTCCAGGAACCGGACCTCACCCCCGGCGGCCGACGGATACCCAATTCGGTCACCAATCAACATTTCGGCTCGATGTCGGTTCAGCACCTGAATCCGTTGCGAGGCAACGACACTGGTCTCTGCGATTTGCTCCACCGATCGAATAAACGACGGGACAGAACAGGTCAGCCGCCCCTGCCTGAGGCCCCCTTCGGCAAAACTCGTGATCGAGTCTTGTTGACAGGGGAGTTGCCCCAGATCAACCCCGTGCCGCAACCCTTCGGACATTCGGACTCGAAGGATTTTGGCCTCAATCCGCACTTGTAGCGGCGGAACGTCGACATCAACCAGCACGCGATCAATCTGACCAAGAACCTCGGGCGTGTCCTGCACCACAATCGCTTCACTCGGTTCCTCCAAACGGTCACCCGGAACGGGCTGGATCAGCGGCGTAGCGATCCGGCCCGAGGACGAGATCGAGTGGCGCCCATCTTCCGAGAGCAACGGTTCAATTAACCGACTTAACTCGGCCGTTGTCAGATAGTTTGGGCGATAGATTTTCACCATTCGCTGACGATTCTGAACCCGTTTCCGCACCGCCTCGTTCGCCGATCGAATGATGAGAATTTCCCCTTCTCGTTCGATCGAGTAATCTCGGGAGTGAATCAGTGCATTCAGGGCCTGTTCGATCCTCACCTCATGCAGATTCAGCGAGACACGGCCCTCGATCTCGGGACTCGGGACAATACTGATCTCTGCGGCTTCGCTGAGCTGCGCAAAAACCTGGCGAATGTCCGCATCCTGAATATCAATCGTAAAAGTCTCTGACACAGAATTCCCCGTCGACTTGCGGATCCGAATCGCCGACTCTAAGGGTTCGGGGAGATCTGCCGGCAAGGGTGCAGGAGTGACCGTCTCGTCCACGGAAGTCTGCGGTGCTCCGAAATGCTCTTTCTTCCGGGGCGACTCTTCAACCTCGAGCGAAATCTCGGGTTCATAGACCGAGTCGCCTGGTTGTGAGGGGATCGGCAGTTCGGGTGCCGCCAAGGGGTCTTGATGCGTTTTCTCTTTCACAGACTCGTCATAGAGCCGCTTCAGCTTCGCCAGAAACTGTTCCTCACGAAGGCTTTCCGCCTCTTGCTGCTGTTGCTGGTGGGTCGAGAGCCGATCCAGTCGCTGCTGCACATCCTGCAATTGAGACTCGAGGCGATCAATCAGTTGCGTTGCCGCCGACTCATGGCGGTCTTCGTCCACAGGCTGCAAAACAATCGTCGGCATCTCTTCCGTGGCAGTCAGATCGGTTGCGGGCAGATCCGCGTTATCCGCATCCTCTGCGTCGGCCGATTCAGGAATCCCCATTTTTACGAGCGGAAATTCCGCCGCCGTTGTGAAGGAATCACCATCTGTGACGGTTCCCGTAAAGGTCGCGTAGGGTTGATCAGAGACGGGATGGCTAGCGATCCGGATGGCCCTCGGCCCCGAAGGGACCTTTGAGGGGGGCATGGAATGCTCAGGCACCCGCCGCTTCTCGGAGCTTCCCGGAGATTGCGCGGTTCCCCGCGCGAATTGCGCCCAGCGGGGATTGGCTGTTGACTGAAGCTGACGGGACCGAATGGTACCGAACAATCCAATCATCACGGGCAACCCCACGGCCAGCGCAATTGCCAAAAACGCAGCATCAAATGGGCGAGGAGATCTTGGCATGGCTTCATCCCTGACCGCCACAGCCAATCAATCCGGCTGATCGACCCATCAATCCAGCTGATTAAAGAGTCTTGGCGGGTCAGTACACTGAGTGTTCCGAGTTCGGCTTCATAAAAAGACGGAGGTCTTCTTCAGTCATCGGACTTTAGCCGACTCGAACTTGCCAGAAAAAACGAAAAACGCGGCAAAGTCCCCTCGAAGCTCCCAGCTTCAACTTTGCCGCGTTCAGGCACTTGACTCCTGGAGAAGTCAAATCCCGCATGGATATGGGTGTGGGTACCATCGAACTGGCGATGGATTCCCTTCACAATGCAAACCTAGTTCAGGGAATGGAACAGTCAAATGGAATGTCGACTGGAATCAAAAAAAATGGATAATTGACAAACGGACCCTCCCAGCAGAGGAAAATGCCTCCTGTGGCATCCCCTGCCTGAAGTCTGCACCCACTGAAACCGACCACCGAAACCGACCACTGGCCGAAACCGACCACCGGAAATTTCCCGGAAAGGAAGCCTTCCCCAGAAGGGAATCCGTGGATTTCGGCCCACTCTGGCCAGCGGCTTTGGCTCGAACCATTTTCTGGACCTGGTTTGACATGCGGATCATACGTCCGGCATGATCCCCTCTGGCGGAACTCGACGACGAATCGGCTCAGGCTGGCACCGGGACCCTTCCTGCAAAGCGGCATGAAAATTGGATACGAATGGACTGTTTCTTTCTGGTTGGTCACTGGTCCTGCTCGGAATGTGGAGCGGAGGGCTGATCCTCTGGATTTATCCTTCGCTGAACCGGGAAATCCGGTGTTGGTCCGGAATCGCCACGCTCTTCTACCTGCTCTTGATCTTTCTGGTGTTCGGCGCTCGTGCGGAAACGCCACCCCTTCGTCCTGATGCTACTGAGCCGCAATCACTGTGGGTGTTTGTTTTCCCTGTCGTGATTGCGGTCAGCCTGATTGCCAGCATGTGGTTACTGGGACCGATTTCCGCACGTTGCCGACGTAGTTGTTACGTAGTGCTGACGATTTCCAACGCCCTGTTCTGCCTGCTGATGCAACAACCCGAAGTGGCGACCTTGCTCGTGATTGTTGCCGGGATCCTGGGAAAACGCCTGATTCACCCCTGGCGTACCAAAGCAGCGGAATCCGTTCGTGACCGTCTTACCGAATTCCTGCAGTTTACCGAGTCTGCAACTCCCCCCCCGCACCAGACTCGTTGGGGTGAAACACGTTGGGGCGAATTCCTGCTGCTGGGGATTGTCACCTTCGGCATGGCGATCGCATTGTTGGGGCCTGTATTTGAAACCTCGACCCGTGAAATCGATCTGATCACGAGCCGACATCGACGCACTTTTTCCCCTGTTCCAGCACGGATTCAACAGCTGCTTGACCGCAAACATCCATCACCGCCGCAGATTTCACTGACAGAACAGCTACTGAGCCTTCGACCCGATCTGGTCGCGATGGTGACGGTGGTGATTTTTCTTCATTTGGCGATGAGTACCTCCCATTCCCCCGGTGCGATCGAAGCGGATCATGACGCTCCGTTGCCGCCGAACCTGATCACCGAGGACGAATCGTGAATATCAAGACTCTTTACCAGAACGTGGGCCTGCTGTTCGCTGGACTGATGCTGATCCTGGGGATGGTTGGGATTCTCTCTGCGGATCCTCGTGGGAATCCACGACTGGTTCGTGGCCTGTTTTTTCAAGGAGTTTTGCTCGCCTTCGTCGTTGGCGCCGCGTCCATCAATCGAAACAGCGACGCGAAGCTGGGGGGACTTTTGATCGGGGGATTACTGCTCATACAAGTCTGGTGGGATCCTGAAATTCCCGACAAGGACACGATTGATCGCAAGGGGCCCGTATGATGGCATCGGTCATCTCCCTGTCGCTAGTCGCGACGGTGGCTTCGATCGGAGTTGCGGCAGCAGGGATCCTGATCATCCCCTGGATTCCCCAACCTGACTGGGGACGATTCGCGGGACGATGGGGAATTCGCTGTGCTTGCCTGTTTTCGGCGGTGCTGGCGGGATTATTAGCTAGCCAACCGCAAACCGAGATCACCACCGCAGCCACGGGACTCTGGACGGTTTTTTCCTTGGAAGAGCCCCGCCCCCTCTCTCTGGACTTCGGATTGCAGGCGACCTGGAGCACCGCGACCCTGGTCACGCTGGCGGGGGGATTGTTTTTGCTATGGGAAAAACACCTTGAAACCCGCGATCAGAGACCCCTTACCGACAATGCACGCCTTGCCAATCGGCTGCTCTACCTCGCGATCACCACCTTTTTTTTGTCCCCGAATTTTCACCAGTCACTTTTCAGCTGGGGTTGTCTCAGCCTGCTCGGCTTCCTTGCGATCCGACTGACACCCCCCACCGCAGATCCGGGAGCCAGCGAAAAAACGGAAACCATCTTCAATCCCCAGCAAGGCGACACGTTCTCGGCAAGTCAGCCCCCGATCGGACGAATGACCGCTTCCGCAACTTCTTCTTCCCGGGATTCTTTCCGGGACACCCCTTTGTTCCGGGACACACGAGACGCCCCGGGTCACCAGGAATCGGGGTTCCTCGGCGGGCTGTCTCGACTGCTTGACAGAATCAGTCGAGGTGCCCAGCAGGGTTGGACTTTGATGACGGCGACGGTCCCCAACCTGCTGGGTGAACAGGCTGAGTTCCTGGAAGAAAGCTCAGATTCGGTCCAGTTGCTGGCGACGACACTGGGACTGTTTTCGATCCTGTTGACTTGGCTTTTGGTCAGTTGAGTCGCGAGACTGCCTGATTCAGTTGTCAGTTGTCAGTTATTAGTTGTTAGTTGTTAGTCGAGGATCTGTACCTCGCGCACTCGGTTTGTGGTTGAACCGTTTTTTCCTGTTTGCTTTCAACCTGCCCTACCGCTTGAACCAGGCTCAAGGGTTTGGCTGCATCAAATTAACCGGTTGAATCCCCCCAGCCATCTTTA
Source organism: Schlesneria paludicola DSM 18645 (assembly GCA_945869955.1). GTDB lineage: Bacteria > Planctomycetota > Planctomycetia > Planctomycetales > Planctomycetaceae > Schlesneria > Schlesneria paludicola_B. The sequence goes on along the minus strand of CAMBQP010000109.1, from coordinate 14,055 downwards.
TCCAGCCACCGTTACCCAGCCGTACCGCTCACTATTGGGCCGAAGTCTCTGCAGGTGCGAGGGGAGTCAGAAACCAATTTCCTGGTGAAATCAGGTCGATTGGCGGGGGAGGCAAGACTTCGCCGGTCAATTGTTCGTTTGCCCAGATAATCGCCAGATCGATCCGTCGATTGATGGTTTCCTTGGCGATCAACGTCCGCATGGCGGGAAGGTGCTCCACGGCCTTGATTCGAGCCAGTGAAATGATCGACTGTTGTTTCACCCGCTCGGTTTCCGGCGGATAGATCCCCATGTCCATCACTCGATCAATCAGGGCCTTCCCGGTTTTTTCATCGGGTGCCCCTTCATGCAGTCGCCCTAAAGCCCAAATGGCGGCACCACGGGAAAGCTCTCCCATAATCAACGCCTTGGGAACATATTCGAACATCAGAGGTTCCGCTTCCTTCGCCCGCATCCGACCACACGCTTCAAACAGATGCGCGACCTGTTCATCAATCCCCTCTTTTCCCTGGAGTTTCCGGGCGGCAGTTTGCCGCTGAATCTTGTCGACCATCGCAGGAATCGAAGACGGCTCAGCCAACTTACGCAGTGCCCAACCCGAACTGATCATGACTTCGGGGCGGGTTGACTCAAGCAGTTCAATCAGCCTTCCCGCGACGGGCTGGTATTCGAGAGCCCCGAATAACAATCCCGCCTGCTCTTGCCCCTCCCAACGGTCCCCCGCCAGCACGTTCTTTGAGGCGTCCCGAATCGTTTCCAGAAAATCGGGATTTTCAGACAGTCGAACAAATTCCTGACAAACCAGCCGTCGCAATTTCGGATGAGGATCCGCCAATAAGGGGGCCAACGAGCGAATTCGTTCGGTTGTCGGCAAACGGTAATACGCAATCGCCCCCTCGGTCCGAACATGAACATCCGCATTCGAGAGCGCTGGTTCCGCGAGCGGCAGCACGAGTGCGGGATCGATGGCGTTTAATCGTTCGAGCGCGTACGCCGCAATCGAAGGTTCGGCGTCGCCAGCCAGTTCAGCCAGCAACTGGCGCGCCTGTGTACTGGAATGCCGGTGCAGCAACCGAACGGCACAATGACGGGGAATCATTTGTCGCAAACGGGGCTCTTTAATGAACCGTTCGGCATCCCCTTCCAATCCCTGATCCACCAACATTCCCGCTGCGGTGGCGGCTTCTAATCGCAAATGGGATTCGAGGATCGAGTCACTGGTCATTTTCAACAGGGCTGGCAACGAGGATTCCTCATGGACTTGCCCCAAACCGCGCAGCGCCAGGATTAAGTCACGCGGACGGGTCTTCGAGTTTGCCAAACGGGCAATCCAGACCGCGCGCACGGGAAGAAAGTCCCACTCGGCCAACACCGGTTCGACCAGTTGACGCAACTCGGATCCATATTTTTGCGTCGCCTCCAAGAGTTTTGCCGCTGACGAGCGTGAATCCAGCGAGATCAAGGCCCTTGCGGCCGCGAAACGGGCGGTCAAATGCGACGTTTCCGTCAGCAGGATCTTTTCCAGCAGCGGGACCGTCTCGATCAAGTCCGGCACCCCCGTCTGATGCGCCTGAGCAATCGTCTCGGCGGTCATTCGTTGCAGGTCGGCATCGGGACGCTCGAGCGCCTGCATCCACAGGCTTTTGAAATCCAGCTTAAATACGGGGACCTTGGGGGCCGGAATGATTGCGGGATCGACCTCCATCAAAAAATCAGGTTGAATTTCCGCACCCGCGGTCCTGCATAGCAGAAGCACGAGTCCCAGCAATAAGTGTGTTGGACGATTGAGCATGGAAAATCAATTTTGCGAGAGAGGTACGACACGAACCTGGAATCGGGAGCTGACCTGCCTGGCCTTCATACCGATCACCAATGACCGATAACCATACCCGAAGACGCCCCCCTGACGAAACCAGCGAAACCCGCAAAAAATGATGAAACAAGGAATTATCGAGTCGCCGCCTCGAACGACCCCGTCAGAAAAGTCATCCTGTTCCCCTTGAAAAGTCCCTCATCAGCCCTTCGCGTCAGCCATGATCAAGCAGGAACATTTGACGAGGCATCCTGTGGCCCGGCCGGGGGCAATGGTGACTGGTAACGATCGAGGTACGCCAGTCCCCGGTCCCGTTTTCGTGGTGGCAAACGGGGGTGATTCAGCACCAACGCCAGACGGAAACAGAGGATTGCGGCCTCTCGCTTTCCCTGCCGCTCATACAGGCACCCCAGATTGTAGTGTACGAGCGAATTTGCGGGGGCCAAGCAAATTGAGCGATCAAAGTCCGCAAGGGCTTCCTCCCACTGGCCCAAACCCGACCGGGCCAGACCGCGGCCATTGAAGGCGTAAGCCAGCGAAGTTTGCATACCGGCTTCATTCTCGGCCTCTTGTTCAATCACCCGATCCAGGTCAGCGATCGCTTCCGCGTACTCACCCAATTCGGCTCGAACCTGACCTCGACCGCAATAAGCCCCCCAAGACTCGGGATCCTGCTCAATCACCGAGGTATAATCCTCAACCGCTTCGACCCAGCTTTCGCTATACCATTTCGCGGTGCCGCGCAACAGCATTGCATCCGTCGAGGTCGCCTGAATTTCGAGCGCCGCATTCGCTTTCTCAATCGCCGTCAAATAGACATGCTTCGACAACGCGACGCGTCCCTCGATCAGATATTGCTCGACTTGAATGGAATCCGCGAACTCAGGTTGCAAGCGGATCGCTGCGTCAAAATCCTTTTCGGCCTCATCCGGGACATCCTTCTTGAGCCAAGCATGCGCCCGACCGAGAAATGCCGGAATCGACGGATCCAGGTCAATCCAATGCGAATAATCGTCGATAGCCTGATCGAAGCGTTCCGTCGCAGTGAACGACTTGGCACGGTACATCAATGCCAGCTCATGATCGGGTTTCCGTTCGAGCACGGCATTGAAATCCCGAATGGCTTCCTCGTAGCGGGCTTCACTCCCCAATAACACACCCCGTTCGAGATACCCGTCAATCAGCTCGGGATCGACCTGGATCGCTTTGGCGAAAGCCTCGAGTGCCTCTTCGGTCTCGTCACGACTGGCATAGCAAGCCCCCAGCATCTTCCAGCCGGTAGAAAAGCTGGGAATGAGTGCCACCGTCTGGCGATAATCGGCGAGTGCCTCTTCAGACCGTTTCGAGGCGGACCGCAGATTGGCCCGATGAAAATTCGGTAAACCCCATTCGGGGGAGAACTGGATCGCCTTCGAGTACGACTCTTCCGCCAGGCTCCATTGATGCTCCCCTTCACTTTCGTACAACAAACCCCGCAAATCATGGGCGCGAGAATGTTCCGGATCGACTTCCAGAGCCGATTCGATATCCGCCAGTGCGTCCTCGAATTGCTGCCGCGTCAGCCAGATCGCGGCACGATCACAGAACGAATTGGCATGACGCCACCCCAGTTCGATCGCGCGCGAACCGGCAGCAAGAGATTCGTCAAACTGCTCAAGCTGGAAGTGGGCCGCAGCACAAATCCCCCAGGCGGCGACCTGATCGGGTGACTTTTTCAGGATTTGCTGTGCATCCTGAATGGCAAGCTCGATCTTCCCTTCAGACAAGAACAACTGACTGCGACTGAGCAGGCATTCTTCATCTTCGGGAATCACACCCAGCACTTCATTAAAATCGGCGATCGCCCCGTCGATCTTCCGCATTTCCCAGCGAGCGCGTCCTCGCCGCAAGTACGCTTCCCATTTCAACGTCTCGTCGCTGGTCCCCAGACATTCCAGACAACGGGTCAAATCCTGTTCCGCTTCGGCCCATCGATTTTGTGTTGCGTACAATGAGCCTCGATGATACCAAGCCAACGGGTATTGGGGGTCAATTTCCATCGCCCGTTCAAAATGGTGATGTGCCTGCTCAAGATCCCCCTGATACCATTTTAAACGACCATATTCGGTATCCAGTAACGCCGATCGGATCCCCATTTGGTTGGCCGCCGCCAACACCTCCTCTGCCGTCGTCAGGTCCTGAAAATCAAAGAGTAAGTTAATCGCCAGCAGCCGCAGCTCCGGGGATTCAGGCGAAATTTCCAGCCCCTTCCGCACAGCGCTTGCACCTTCGGCCCGATTTTCCAGCGAGAACTGATTGCGGGCATACCGCAGATAAGCCCAGGCACGCCCGTAATCGGTCATATTGGGCAACCCCGCCACAAACAGGGCATCTTCCGAAGCGCGAACAAAGTCACCCTGTTCCGAATAAAATCGGGACCGCTGGATCCGTGCCCAGGGATTTTCTGCATCAATCCGCAGAAACTCATTGAACTCGACCAGCCCCCACGGAGAGTGGAACGGCGATTCCCCAGGCGGCTCTGCGTAGCGGGCAAGCCGCACCTGACGCGTTTCCTGTGACGGCGGCTCGCAGGCCTCATGCGTAGCGAACACGTCCTTAAACGGGGTACGCCACAGATGTGCCGATTCCGGAGACTGATAACCGAAGACCATGAAGACACTCACCGCCATCGAATGGGTCTCGAAGCGGGGCCGGGGCAACTGGCGAACGGCCTCCGCGAAATCCTTGAGCGCCTGCTCGCTGAGGAGCGACGGCTCTTGATAAACCTCGGTCACCAATCCTTGCTGCGGAAAATAAGCGATGTCCAGGCCAAGATAATAAGGGGTTTGCGGCAATTCACTCGGCCGCGCCCCCTCGATCAGCGACCGGATCGTTTGAATATGCAGTTCAATTTCATTGAGTGCATTCGGATCCACGATATTGTCAGGATTCTCGTAGCGAACATTACACCCCATCCACTTGGCATCTCGCAGAGACTCGCCAATCGGAGGGATAAACCGGACCCCGGTCACCCGCAGCGGTGCCCCCGGAAACTCGACCATCCAGGGACCGAATGGCGGAAATTGGCGCAGTGAATCTTTCAATTGGTCCAGCGGCCGCTCATGACGATTTCTCAGCCGGTTGCTCAGCTGGCCACAGAAGCGAAGGATTCGCCGCAGCGGATTGGTCAGCAACTGCTGCATGAAGGAAATACGCGGCGCATCCTCGGGATTCGGTGCGTTCGAGGTCTCGATACCAAAGTGTGCGGCACATTCCTGGCAGAGCGGAATCTGTTCGGTTTTCTTTTTCTGAGAACGAGAATCCCGGATCTCGACGGAAACCCATAACGTGGCCGGCTGCTGATGCAACAAACAATTCGGAAAGCGACTGAGCGGATTAAAATCCTCGTCCGGAGGTTGCGTGAGCTCAGAGGGGCTCGACCCACCCCCTGCCCCGCTATCGCCCTCAGGACTCGATCGTCTGTCCCCCTCATCGATTCGATTCGTCATGCTGACCGCTTTCCCTCTTCCGTAACAAGCTGGCGTCTCCCTGAAACAACAACCCCCCCTCGACAGCCCTTACGGAACCGCCGTACCATCTTCCACACGGGCGAGCACGCCATCCGATCCTACAATCATTGAATCCCAGATTGAAAGTGCAAGAGGCTTTCTTCAATTTCTGATTTTTATTACCCGGGCGAGCACGCTGATGGCGGCGAGCACGCTGATGGTGCGGTTCCCCCCCCCGCCCCACAAATCCCTATCAGACAGTATCGCTTTTTTTCTGGCGGGGGGTTTGGTATGAATAGAGACTGATTGTCTCTGTTTGTATGGCGTGAACTGCTTGGCGGGATTCACGCCGGGATCCGATCAGGGCGAGACTTCAAAATAGTGGGCTGACGAATCACTTCACGAGTTCATGAGTTTGATCAGGGGAATGCTTTCATGGCCAACGCTTCAAACTCGACAACGACAACCAATCTGAGTGACGATGATGTCGGGGCGATTAATCGCTTGCGGGATCTGCATACGCGACTTAAGAAAGAGCTGGCTCGGGTCATCATCGGGCAAAATGATGTGATCGAGCGACTCGCCATCTGCATGTTCGCTCGCGGACACGCTCTGTTGATGGGGGTGCCGGGTCTCGCCAAAACCTTGCTGGTCAGCAAGCTGGCCGAAACCATGTCGCTCAACTTCAGCCGCATCCAGTTCACTCCCGACCTCATGCCGATGGATATTACCGGGACGGACATTCTGCAAGATGGGGCCGACGGCCGGCGCGAGTTTCAGTTCATTCGCGGCCCGGTTTTCGCCAACATCGTCTTGGCTGACGAAATTAATCGCGCCCCTCCAAAAACGCAGGCGGCGATGCTGGAAGCGATGCAAGAGCAGAAGGTGACCGTCGTCGGTAAAACCTTTAAACTCGAGTCTCCCTTCTTTGTCCTCGCCACCCAGAATCCGGTCGAACAGGAAGGGACCTACCCCCTCCCTGAGGCACAGCTCGATCGATTCATGTTTCTGATTGAACTCGACTATCCTTCAGAAGAGGAAGAAGTCCTGATCGCTCGAACCACGACCGGTGAGGCGCTCCCGGAACTCGACCATCTGATGACGGCAGCCGAAATCATCGAGCATCAGCAACTGGTCCGGCGTGTTCCCGTTCCCGATCACATCTACCGATATGCAGCCAAGCTGGTCCGGAAAACCCGTCCACAGGGCTCGTCAGCCCCCGCCTGGTTAAAGCCGCTGGTGGCATGGGGAGCGGGGCCGCGCGCGGTTCAGTTTCTCATCCTCGGGGCGAAAGCTCGGGCGGCGCTCCATGGAAGTTACATGGTTCGCCTGGAAGATATTCATGAGGTGGCCGTTCCGGTCCTGACACACCGGGTCATTACCACCTTCGCCGCGCAGGCGGAAGGCCTCGACGCGAAACAGATCGTCAAACGCTTGATCAACGAGACGAAAGAAGAACATTAGACGACGAACATGAGACAAAGCTCATGAGATTGTGGACGAGAAAGACGAGTGTATAACCGAGCGGGGCGAGCCGAGCTCGCCCCAGCGAATCTGCAGGAATGTTTCCTCAGGTGAAGCGTGAATTCACGGACGAACAGTGTCCGCGTGCTACGGAGTATCGTGCATGCTATCCGATCGACAGCCTCGAAGTTTTCTCGACGCACGCGTCTTGTCGCGATTGGCGGGAATTCCGCTGTTCGCCCGCAGACCGATGCAAGGGAACGTTTCGGGGCGGCATGCCAGTCCTCATCGTGGTTCGAGCGTCGAATTTGCCGAGTATCGCAAGTACGTTCCCGGTGATGACCTGCGGCGACTCGATTGGCGAGCCTATGGTCGCTCGGACCGCTTCTACGTCAAGGAATTTGAGGCCGACACCAATCTCCGCTGTTGTTTTGTGCTCGATACCAGCGGATCGATGAACTTTGGTTCGACCGGTGTCACCAAGATCGAGTACGCTCGACGGATCGCGGGGACACTGGGATATCTCGCCAGTCAACAGGGAGACGCCGTCGGACTCACCTCTGTCGCACAGGGAATCGTGCAAAATCTGCCCCCCAAGCGGAATGCCGCTCATTTGCGGCTGGTGCTCGATCTGCTCGAAAATTCCCAGCCAAAAGGGGAAACCCAGCTCGTCGACGTGCTGCATGAATTGGCCGAGACGATCCGACAACGGGCTTTGATCGTGATTCTCTCAGACCTGTTTATCGAGCCGGAACTGCTCCGCGGTTGTTTTCAACACCTGCGGTTTCGGCATCATGATGCCACGGTATTTCATCTGCTCGACCCGTTGGAACTCAACTTTCAATTCCGCCGACCGATGCGGTTTCTGGATATGGAGGGGGGGCCGGCAATTTTTGCCGAGCCGAATGACATCGCCGATCGTTATGATAAAGCACTGCAGCAGTACTTGGTACAAATGAAACAGGTCGTGCTGGAATCGGCGATCGATTACCAGCGGATCAGCATTGATGAAAACTACGAGCAGGCGCTGGTCCGATTTCTGGTGGGACGAGCTCAGGCCAAGGGGATGCGATGAGTTTTCTGCAACCCTGGCTGCTGTGGGGCCTCCCTCTCATCGCGTTACCGCTCATCATCCACCTGATTAATCAGCGGCGGTTTCAGACGATTCAGTGGGCGGCCATGATGTTTCTGCTGGCGGCACACCGGATGGCTCGTGGCTATTCTCGGCTGCGGCAATGGCTCATCATGGCGTTCCGCATGCTGGCGATCGCAGGACTGCTTTTTGCCGTCGCACGCCCTCTGGCGAGTGGCTGGCTCGGACTGGCGGCAGGAGGCCATGCCGACACCACCATTGTACTGCTGGACCGCTCCCCCAGTATGCAGCAGCGAGGTGCCGGAACAGGCGATTCCAAGCTGGAAACAGGCAAAAAACAACTGGTCCAGACGCTGCAAACGCTCGGCTCAACCCGTTGGGTCCTCATCGACAGCACCAATCATGAGCCGCACGAAGTCGAATCACCCACCGCCTTGATCAATCTGCCGACGACAGGTCCCGCCTCCTCGGCAGCGGATCTCCCGTTGATGCTGCAGTCGGCTCACGACTACATTCGGGATAACCGCTCGGGACGGACCGAGATCTGGATCTGTTCAGACCTGCGAGAAAATGACTGGGCGGCCGAGAGCAGCCGGTGGGCCACCTTACGCGATGCTTTTCTCGAATTTCCGCAAGGGGTGCGGTTTCACCTGTTAGCCTATTCGCAGCTTCCCCCGACGAACACCTCGATCCGCGTTACCGAGGTCAAGCGACAGGTGACAAGTGAAGGGGCCGAACTCCTGATCTCCCTTAAGGTCGCACGCGAGGGGCCTGATGATCAGAAGATTCAGGTTCCGGTCGAATTCGACATCGAGGGGGCGCGTTCGGTCCTGACAGTCGAGCTCACAGGGCCTGTCACCGAATTGAAAGATCATCGAATTCCGCTCGAACGAACACAGGAACGAGGCTGGGGCCGTGTTTCGATCCCGGCCGATGCGAACCCCGCCGACGATGATTTCTATTTTGCCTTCGATCACCCCCCGCGTCGCAAGACCATCATCATTGCCGAAGAAGCCCAGATAGAACGCCCGCTGCAATTAGCCGCAGCGATCCCTCCCGAGCCTTCACTGGCCTGTGATGCCGAAGTGATTGGACGAGAACAATTGTCGACCGTCGATTGGGACCAGATTGCACTCGTTCTCTGGCAGGGTTTGCTGCCGACAGGGGCCGATGCGGGATTGCTGCAGGCGTTTGTGGAACGAGGGGGACAAGCGGTCTTTCTTCCCCCACGAACTCCCGGTGACGAACAATTGTTCGGGGTTCGCTGGAATGAATGGACGAGCTCGAACGAGTCGATTCCGATTGAGACTTGGCGTGGCGATGAAGATTTATTGGGTCGAACACTCAGCGGTGCCGCACTTCCCGTCGGCCAGCTCGAAGTCCGCCAGTTCTGTCGTCTGAGTGGCGAGCATACGTCGCTGGCGACGCTGAAAGGGGGGGCAACCTTGCTAGCTCGGGTCCCCTCGAAAAACGGGGGTGTCTACTTCTGGGGAACCACCCCTGCTCTGCGCGACTCGTCCATGGCGACCGGTGGAGTCGTGCTGTATGCCTTTGTGCAGCGAGCTCTTTCGGCGGGGGTTGTCGTCCTGGGAAAGGCGAGGCAAATCGATGCCGGGGACCCCCGTGGGGAAACGCCGTCATCGTGGAGTACCGTCGCCGAAGGGGACCAGGGCCTCTCGACCGAATCGTCCTATCACCGGGGTGTCTATCGCGCCAATGACCGACTGCTGGCGGTGAATCGTCCGGCGGCGGAAGATGAAGCACGGGTGGTGGGTGTACCGCGGGTGGCCGAGTTATTCCGGGGTTTGAATTTTGTCCGTGTCGATGACTCGGCAGGAAGCCTAAGTTCACTGATTCAAGAGATCTGGCGAATCTTTCTGGTGATGATGCTGATTTCGCTGATCGTGGAAGCGGCACTCTGTTTGCCAAAACAAGGACGGGGTCTTTCCCCAAGCGGCCAGACCACTCAACCGGCACGAGCCCCAGGAGCGGCGGCATGAATACCGTTCGTTCACTGACGTTTGTCTGGGCTCCGTGGTCAATTGCCGTCTCGTTGATCCTCATCGCGTTGACGGCGGTGCTCTGTTACGTGGCCTGGAAACGAAACGGCTACCGGCGTTCGATCGGACTGCTCGAGCTCTTGCGGTTGGTATTGGTCAGCCTGGGAGTATTGCTGTTCAACCAGCCCGAATGGGTTGAGGAATTCCGACCGGACGAAAAGCCGACTGTCGCGGTCTTATGGGACGACTCGGCCAGTATGCAGACCCGCGATGTCACCAGTCAGGTCACGACGGCTACGACCGTCAACAGCCGTCGTGAGGCAATCGCCCAGTTGACCGAAAATCCCTTCTGGGCTTCGCTGCAAGAACGGATGACGGTGGTGATTCAACCCTTTGGCAGCAAAGATCCTGCAGCAACTGCGGCGGCAAGTCACGGGACGAATCTGCATGAAGTGCTGGCGAATGCCCCGCAACAGTTCAAGAATCTGCAAGCGATTGTCCTCGCATCGGATGGGGACTGGAACGAAGGAGAACCACCGGTTCAGGCCGCCTCGGCCCTCCGTTTAAAAGGGGTCCCCGTCTTTACGGTCCCGGTGGGAAGTTCGTCTCGTCTACCGGATATCGAGTTATTGAGTCTCGATTCACCGACGTTTGGAATCTCAGGAAAATCGGTCCGCATCCCCTTCACCATCGACAGCACTTTACCGCGTGAGCATCTCACCACAGTTCAGTTAAAGGTTTCGGACGGTGAAGTGCTGACACGTGAAGTTCGCGTTGCACCGATGGGGCGAACCAGTGATTTCATCAATTGGAAACCGAAAGCGACGGGTGATTACACTCTGACGATCGATGTCCCCCGACATCCGGATGAACTGATTCCCGATAACAACACCATGTCGGCACCTATCGCGATCCGCGAGGAAAAACTGCGGGTGCTCGTCGTTGAATCCGTCCCCCGCTGGGAATACCGCTATCTGCGGAATGCGTTATCGCGCGATCCCGGTGTCGAGGTTTCGTGCCTGCTGTTTCACCCCGGCCTGAAAAAGGGAGGGGGTGGGAATAAAGATTACATTAAGCAGTTTCCGCAGGGGCTGGATGAATTATCGAGGTACGATGTGGTGTTTCTCGGTGATGTCGGGATTGAAGATGGGCAACTCACGGCAGAAGACTGTCGCCTGCTCAAGGGGTTGGTCGAACATCAGGCGAGTGGTCTGGTCTTCATGCCGGGGATACAGGGTCGACAGATGTCGTTGATCGACACCGAACTGGGAGAACTCTGTCCCGTCATTTTCGATACGGCTCAGCCGGGTGGCTGGGGTTCGCGCACTCCGAGTCATTTTGAATTGACCGAATTGGGGCGTCGCAGTCTGCTCACCAAGCTGGCTGATACTCAGGATGACAATATGGAAGTCTGGGAAAGCCTGCCTGGATTTCAGTGGTACGCCCCGGCCCTGCGCGCCAAAGCGGGTTGTGAGGTGCTGGCCGTACATAAAGATGTCTCGAACGAATTTGGCCGGCTTCCGCTCCTCGCCACGCGCACGTTTGGTGCCGGGAAAGTCCTCTTCATGGGGACCGACGGTGCCTGGCGATGGCGAAAAGGGGTCGAAGACAAATATCACTACCGCTTCTGGGGACAGGTCGTCCGCTGGATGGCCTATCAGCGAAATATGGCCAAAGGGGAATCGATGCGATTGTATTACTCGCCCGAACAACCCCAAGTCCGGCAAACCATTGCACTCAGTGCCAACGTGATGGACAAAAGTGGTGAGCCGCTACCGAACGGTGATGTGACTGCCCGGATTGTGGCCCCGTCAGGAAAGGCGGAAACGGTTCGCTTTACGTCATCCGGTGATGAATGGGGCGCATTTGCCTCGCGGTTTACTGCCGAAGAGCCTGGAAAACATGATCTCTTCCTGAATTGCAAACAGACTGCGGCAACGCTGGAAGCCTCGTTTTTTGTCCAAGGATTGGCGGTCGAGAGAATCGGGCGTGCCGCACGTCCGGAAGTGTTGGACGAGATTTCACGAGTCACCAAGGGTGAGATGATCGGGCTTGATCGTCTGGAACAGGTGCTCAAATCACTGGCCGCCTTGCCAGAGCCACCAGCTTCGATCCGACGAGTGCAATTATGGTGTCATCCGCTGGTTGCGTCATTATTGGTCGTGTTGTTGGGAATTTTCTGGATTGGACGAAAAATAGTCGGTCTAATTTAAGGCGAGGGTCCGAGCGTGCCAAAATGACCTGAACCGGATGACCTGATCGGGTGCGGATGATCGACAGCGAATGTGATAGCGAGAATGAAATGAAAATCGAATCGGGAATCGAGGCCAGACAGCGGACTCGAACCGCGATTTTCAGACGGAATTAAGTGATCGAGATGCGTGGGTGGTTCTGGAGAACGTTGAAATGAGTGTTTCACAGCCGAATACCGGAATGAAGTTGCCTTCGTCCTTAAAGACGCAACTGGATCAGCTGCGTCGACGTGTCTGGACGATCAAATCGATCGAGGCGGCCTGTGGAGCCCTCTTCGGGGTCTTCTTGGCTTACCTCGTCGTGTTTGGGCTCGATCGACTCCTGGATACCCCGACCTCTGTCCGCTTGGGGATTTTTCTGCTGGCAGTTGCGGTGTGTGCCTACGTTCCCGTCTACCTGCATCGCTGGATCTGGTGTCATCGCAGTCTCGAACAAATGGCACGACTGCTCAGTCGTCGCTATCCAAGCCTCGGCGACCAGATGCTGGGTGTGATCGAACTGGTCCGCAACGATTATGAACAACAACGCTCACGCGCTTTGTGCGAAGCAGCGATTGCGCAGGTGGCCGATGTTGCCAGCCAGAAGGACTTTTCGGATGCGGTCCCGCATCCCCGCCATCGACTCTGGGCGTCGCTCGCGGCAGTTCCGGTCGGTGCAGCCCTGTTGGTGCTGGCGCTGTTCCCCTCGGCCGCCGCAAATGCCTGGGCTCGCTTTGCCGCACCCTGGCAGCCAACCCCCCGTTATACCTTTACCAACGTCGAACAATTGGCCGAGCGGGTGATTGTCCCCCATGGTGAAGCGACCACCGTTCCCATCAAGCTGCTGGATCACTCGAACTGGCATCCCTCACAGGGGACCGTCAAAATCGGGAGTCAGCTACCGTTGACGGCCGAATTGAAAGAAGGACGCTATGAGTTTGCAGTCCCCCCACAAATCGATGCCAGTCGCCTGGACCTGCAGATCGGTGATGCAAGGCAGCGAACGCGAGTCGAGCCGATGCTCCGTCCGGAACTGACGCATGTCGCCGCCGAAATCCAGTTGCCCGCCTACCTCAATCGAACCCAGCCACTGCATAAAGATATTCGGGGCGGGACGGTGACCGTCGTCAACGGGAGCACCGCCACCTTGACCGTCACCGCCAGCCGTCCCCTGGCCGCAGGGTCCTGGACGACCGCTGACCAACCCGGCCAGTCGTTGGTGAGTGGAGCAAATCCCGCTTCACCGAATGCGGCGGGGTCGAATCAGGCTGCATTGAGTGCTGTGGGATTGAGTTCAGAGATGTCGAGTCCTGCGATGGGGATTGAGGCGGCTCGCAAAGTTCAATTCCAATGGAAAGACGAATACGGCCTGTCAGGCAAAGAACCCCTGACCGTCACGATCAATGCCCGCGACGACGAGGCCCCGTCACTCTCTTGCGAAGACCTGCCCCGACAAAAGGTGATCATCGATTCCGAAACACTCACCTTTCAAGTTCGTGCGCAGGATGATTTTGGTATCAAGGTGGTCGGGATCGAATGGCAGGGGACAGACAAAACCGCTGTCTCCAAGCTGGCACATGGAGAACGGATCCTCGCTGCCGGTGCGAGCGAAAAGGAATTGCTGGAACTGACGGGAACGTTCTGTGCCCAGACCCTCGAGATTGAACCTCAGCCACTGAATGTACGGCTGTTTGTGGAAGATTATTTGCCCGGTCGCACCCGGACCTATTCGGTGCCGTTTGCCTTGTATGTGCTGAGTGCCGAGCAGCATTCGATGTGGCTCACTGAACAGCTCAGCAAATGGCACCGCCAGTCGTTGGAAGTTCGCGATCGTGAGATGCAGCTGCATCACACCAATCAGGAACTACGGATGCTCAGCCCTGAACAGCTCGACCTCCCTGAAAATCGTCGCCGAATTGAAGCACAATCCACGGCAGAACGAGCGAATGGTCGCCGGCTGGCAGGT
>CAMBQP010000108.1 GCA_945869955.1 Schlesneria paludicola DSM 18645 | reverse complement strand
CAACATAAGGGGGCATTCCTACCTGTCGCGGGCCAGTTAGCTTGGTGGCAATTGAGCCGATAAACGGGGATTTTCCTTGGGTATCCGCTCCACTGACCCCCCCGCGCCCGGTCAGCATGAAATGACCGGCGGTAAAGTGATCGCCCGTTCCGTGATGCAGCGATCGAACAATCGAAAATTTGTCGGCACATTTGGCCTGCAGGGGAAACAGCTCACCAATTTCGATTCCCTCGACATTGGTCCGGATTGGATTCCAGATTCCCCGGTACTCGGCAGGTGCCTGCGGCTTCAAGTCGTACAGGTCCAAGTGGCTTGGGCCACCATCCAGCCAAAGTAAAATCACACTGGTTTTTTTACTCGGGTGCCCCGCTGCAATAGAGGCCTCTTTGGCCCTGAGAACTTCGGGCAATCCGACCGAAGCCATCCCCGCAATTCCCAACTGCACGAAACTGCGTCGTGTCATGCCATCGCAATACGGGTAGGTGGTGCCAAGATCTAGTCGGAACATCGCAAGGCCTTTTCAATTGGGCGGGAAAGCTTAGCGGACAAACCATGCATCGGCGGCGGTTGATTTTAATCGACCTGCTTGGTGCCGGTCAAACAGGTTTTACGAATCGTTTTTTGCCGGCCGCGATAACGTTGAATGAGATCCTCAAATCGATACTCAAATTCTTCGGCCAAAAAGCGAATCAAACTCTCGGTCAGCCCGTCAAGAACGTTCGGCAAACCGAGGCGTTTTCTCGATAAAAGCACTTTTCTCAAATTCAGATCAAAGGAACAGCCCGGCTCTGGCCGATGCTTTTCAGGATCGCAGTTTCTGCCGAAGATCGTCTCATGGGGTTCGCCTCGACCCCTGCTACGTGGACCAGAAACGCTATCTGTAAAGCAGAATGAGTCCTCGACTGGGCTCGTTTGGCGATTCATACAAATCGACCATCAGATCCTGAATGGGAATTTGTCGTCGTGTTACGAGGTGATCTTTGATGTTGGATGACTCGCACTTTTTTTCCGCGATCTTGTTCGGTCTGTTCGTCGGGGGATTCACGAGGGTGGCCGCCGAACAACCGTTAAGGACGGAGGCCATCTCAACGGAAGTCAAGCCGACGGCGAAGAATTCCCCGGATTCTCCACTGACAAAACCCGCCAATCCATCACATCGTCCGCGACTCTTGTTGATTTTGAGCAACGAGGACGAGCGATCTCAGCGGGAAATGGCACGACTTCACGTTTCGGGTGGGGTTTTCGATCAATTGCAAGCGGTGAGATGGAAGATTGGTAAAACGCCAGAAGACCACATTCAAATTGTTGATCGGGCTGATGCCCCGGAATGGATTGACGTGCTAAAACCTCGGGAATACCCCGCAGTCGCATGCCTGCTCGATGGGGAAGTGATTCGTTCGTTCCGCACAGGTTGTACGACACCGCTCGATACGTGGACCTTTGGTTGGCTCCTCAAGGGGGTCAATGAACGTCCGACCCCGATGATTCCAGAAATCGCACGCGTTGAAGCTCATGGGAATTATCGTCTCCGAGAGAATCATTGGTCGATTGAAGGTGATCCCAATCCCTCGAAAGAGACTTTGTTCAATCATCTTCGCGGCCCCAATCATCACTATCCTGCGAGTGCTTATGGTGCGATTGAAAATTGGTCGTACGAAGAATTGCGTTCGCTCCACGACGATTTGCACGAATCCGCCGCGAGCAGTGGCCTCATAATTAGTGGGTCAACCGCTGCTCCCGCCGCAAATCGCAATCTGAATGCGTTTAGCGGAAATCGCAAGGTAACGGGAAAATAAGCGGTCCGTTTTTTACGTAGCACGGACCGCGATTAAGTACCCGTCGCCCCCTTGACGGGTACTGGAACCGACCGTCCCGCTCGAATTTCCTGACGAAACGTTGAATCGTGAAGCCGATCGGGTTTGAACCCAATCAGGTCACCCACCGCCGTGATTCGCGAACACCAGGTTTTTCCCTGGCCATCGCACCAGAGTCGTCCATGTTCGTCCACACCGACCCCAACAGCATCCAATTGCATCTGATCTGTATTCCCCAGGCGTCCGACGCACACGAGAATCACATCTGCAAAGAGCAGTCGGCCAGTCGACAGTCGAACCGAGGGCAACGGATCATGGTGAGTCCCTAACTCGGCCCCAATCGCCTCTTCCCCAAAACGAAATATCATCTTCTCTGCACGGTTTTTTGTGAGTAACTGATCGAATCGACCGAACAGATCCAACAGGCTGGCTCGCTCATCAATCAGTGTAGTTTCCACCCCTAAATCCGCCAGCAGAGACGCTGTCATCACTCCGGTGGAACCCGCGCCAATCACGATCGATGTTTGTGGGAGGGCGTTGAGATTCAGCAGGGACTCTGCAACCAGGACGCGTACTCCATCACACGCAAACGATACCGGTTGTCGTGACCGTGTTCCGCAGGCCAGCACGATTTCCTTCGCGAAAATCACGTTCCTCACCCCCGCGTCGGCAACCTCCACGCTCGCTGAGGAAATCAATCGGGCGGTCCCCTCCAATCGTTCAATCCCCAGTTGCTTCATTATTGCCAATCGGGCAGCAGCTTCACTTTGGCTCAACCGAATTGCGGCCTGACGCCAATCGCCCATCGTCCAACCCCCGTTGGCCGATCGCTGTAGCGACATGGCTGCGCATCGCACGTGACTCAGCGAAACAGATTCGCGGTTCTCTGCCACGATCCCGACCCTCCGACCAGCTCGTGCGGCGGAAATCGCTCGATCGAGCCCCTCCACCTCATTCCCAATCACCAATACATCATAAAACATCACATCTCTCCCCGCTAAATCTCGACTATCGAGAACATCGACGACTGAGAGGCTGCGCAAACAGCAAAGAGTTTTTTGATCAGCGAAACTTTTTGGATTGCCTGTGAATCTGATGATCGTATCGATTTTGACGCCCATTCGGGACGCAACGAGTATCGATCAAGGCGCGATGACGCGGTGGCTAACATCCGCAACGGTTCGCCAGCAACAACGCCGACGCGGGTACGATCCAAACGGTGAGGGGAAGTCTCAAACGCCTCGCTCAAACGCTATCCGGATTTAACGGGCCTTGAGGAGGAAGCAGAGGCTTGAGCGGACAGTTTTCGCAATCGGGCTCTCGACCGCAATAGGCCTTGGCGACTTGGGAAATCTGCATCGCAAACTGGCGAGGATCAATCTCTGCCGTAGCCAGTCCCTGAACAAAAAACGATTGGGATTCCATGTCTTCCAAAGGGAGATCCAGCCAGCCATGACGAATCGCAACCCGAACCGTTCCCCGGTCCAGGGGAAAAACAGGCAATTCCGCGACAAACATCAGCAGTTCATCGACGGTGGCGGGGCCTAATCCCCGAATTCGACGGAGCGATTCACGGTAATCATCCAGCTCTCGTGTCCATTCGGGGACAATCTCTTCCCCGAATTCTTGCTGCCACCACGCCGCAACCGCTCTTAAAAGACCTGCTTTTTGCCCTCCTCTGGGGACTTCGGTCAGCAATTCGACCAATTGTCCTGTGCTCAATGCCAATAAGGCTTCGGGGCGGGAAAATGCGGGGGAATTCAACAGCTGGCCGACCGGTTCGGTGATGGGGACCGGTCCAACCAGCAGCATTTGTAAAAAGAAGGGCCAACCTTTTGGCTGTGATCCACTCGCCATGACAATACCGTGATCCGCGAGTTGATCATGTGCGCGACGGAGTTGCGAAGGGTTTCCCATCGTCGATGTCGTCCCTGCTGTTGTGATTTTGAATTGCGTGATTTTGAATTGCGTGCGGTGGATCTCAGCGGCCGATTCCTGTGGGTTCAGGCGAACCTGTCGAGAACCCACCGAGATGTCTAGCGAGGCTGTTTGAGTCGAATTCGGACGAGTTCTGGCAGATATTTCACTGGAACCGAGGCTTGATCCAGTACCGCTTCGTGGTATCGACCAAGATCAAACTCGTGTCCCTGCTCACGCTGGACCTCTTTCCGCAGCTTCATAAACGCTGACCGACCGACAAAGTACGTTGAAAGCTGACACGAAGATTGTTTCGCTCGAACAATCTTCAGTTTCGCTTCCCCCTCACCTTGAAACGCTTCTTCCATCAGGAATTGCAAGGCTTCGTCATCCGTCATCAAGGTGCAATGCATTTTATGATCGAGGATCGAATTCGCGACGCTGCGCAAATAGAACTTGAGTTGCATCATCCGCAGTGCAAGATCTCCGTCACCATAACCTTGGTCAAGCAGCATCTGTTCGCAATAGTTCGCCCAACCCTCGGCGTAAACCCCCGAGCCGAGCACGCGGCGGATCAGTGAGGGATGACGGTTTGCGTACTCCAACTGAACATAATGGCCGGGGTAGGCTTCATGGATGGTGAGTACCTTCAGCATCTGGCGGTTGTATTCCCCCAGAAAGCTCGCCACACGAGAGGAATCCCAGTCGGCTGGAGGGGGGCTGATTGCATAAATGCTGGATGTGGATGTATCGAGCGGTGGAGCCGGTTCCAGAAAGGCGACACTGTTGCCACGTTGAAATTCAGGCATCTCGATAATTTCACAACGATCAGGATCAGGAAGTCGCAGGATCTGATGTTTCTCGATAAAGTCTTTCAAGGTGGCAACCGTGGCTCGTGCATCATTCGCCAACTCGTCGCGCCCGCTACGGAAAAGGCCGATCTCCTGAATGATCCGCTGAATCGCTTCCCGACGACCCGCTTCATCATCCGGCGGGAATGGTGTCTGCGGAAAATAGCGTCCCCAAAGCTGTCGCGCGATCAGTAGCATGTCGCTCTGCGCCAACTTCAGGCCGATTTCCGCTTCTGACAGAACTTGATCCGCCGTTACACCTGCATCCAGAACCATTTCCAGTTTTTGAGCGAATCGAGCCTTTCCGAGTCGCCAATCTCCTGTCGCTCTGGGAAGTAATTCCTGTTCTAGAAAGTCCTGATGTTGTTTGAGTGCCACAACGACATCCGCTGCCGCCACCTTGACCGCAGCCAATTGCGGCGACGAACCGATCATCGCGAATAATTCGTGCTGATAGAACGCGATCGCTCCCTTGTTTTGCTGAGTCGCCGTCCGAGTGACCACGGCGGGTGGATTACGCAAGTTTTCACGAGCGGCGGCCAGTACCCGTGGAATCAATTTCATGCGCGCCACGGCGTTGGAAATCGCCGTCTCTTTGGGCTGTGTTGACTGTGTCAGCAGGACATAAACCCCATCGGTCACCATCCCCGTATAAAGTCGTGGATCGTTCTCGAACGGGCGTTCACTCTCGTCCAGCCAGAGATCAAGCTTCAGTGCGTCCCGCACAATTTCGTAATCAACCTGTTGTTCACGCGAAAGTTGCACGTAGTCAATTTGCCGCGGAAGCTGATCAAGCGTCTGTCGGATCAGTTCCGTGCGGCGACTGCGTACGGCGGCCGAAGGATCATCCAGTAACGCGTTGAACTGATGCTCACCAAGTCGCGACGCCCGTAGCGGACTCAGTGTAAAGTCGGATTGCAAATAGTTCCGGAAAAAATCATTCAGTTTTTTGTCTGCCTCGGTGAGAATTTTCGTTTCTCCAGGCTTCAAATCGACGCCCCATAACGTGGGCAACAACGCAAACATCTCGGGATCGTGTTGTTGGAATTCCTCGCGGTTATACGGAAAAAAATCATTCCGGCTGAAATAGGCTTCTGACAACTCCGCAAAATATTCCTGAGGGGTTGTCATCGCATAAGCGCGGTCCAGGTGCTTGTGCCCGTCGGCATCCTGACGTTCGACACGCTCATAATCCCCCGAAGCTTTTGCCCTTTCATACGCTTTGCGGATCGGTTCGTTCTGAAATCCGCGCTCCAGCACGCGATCATGATAGGCATGGGCCAGTTCGTGCAAAACGAAGTTCGGCATCCGTCGCTGATCGATGTCAAAAATCCGAATATTCGTGAATTCCACACTTCGGGCCATCTCTGGATTCCGATTGTGTTCGCGCAGCCAACCCGCATCGGGATGATATTCAGCCGAGGGGCCGGTTTTGGGATATTCAGCCGAGAACCAGAGCGGAACTTTTTTCAGTTCCGTCACCGCCGCAACGGGAACAACGCGTTCGATTTCCTCCAACTGTGATTGCAGCAGTTTGATCGCTCGAGTGGTCTCAACTGGGTTTTCCGAGATCAACTTGGGGCTGACATTGAGAGTCCAGCCCAGGATCTCTTGTTTTTCTTTGAGGAGATCCTGGGCGGTTTTCTTGCCGCGAGCACGCGCCTTTTCCACGATGGCGATTTTTACGTTTTTTAATCGTTCGGGCCAAACAAACCGGGGAGCTTGATCGGGATCGTAGCCCTCCATGTGGCCGCTGAGCCGAGTGGCCGGTTTTGTGTATTTCAGCTCGGTTTCGCCAAAGACTTCACGGCAGATCGCGGCCAATCCGGGATCGTATTCCATGAGTAAGGCGCGGGTATTTACATGATTATGATCATGGTCATTGATCCGGTTGTTGTCGAACCAGGACTGAACCCCCTCGGCAAAATACTCGTGGTGGTTGGTTGATGCATACTTCCCCTGCCAAAGTCCTGATTTTACGGCCGCGTCATAAGTTTCTTTCAGCCGATGATCGAAGGTTGGATCGACATTGACAAGCCCCCGTAAGTGCAGGTTGTGTGCAAATTCATGAATCAGGATACATTCTTTTTCATAGGGGTCATCGGCATAACCCAGGACGTTCTCCTCCGCAACCGAGCAAAACGGATCGTCTTCACTCCCCCCCAGCCCACGCGCCCGGGCATCCCAAAAATCCTTTGCGGGAACAGTGTCAAAGTCTGGTACCTTCTCGTCACCCAGTCGCATAAACTCAGGGAGATCGGTGGTGAATTCGTTGTGGGCCATGATGCACATTCTGGCACCGCTTTTGATCATCGCCTCACGAACATCCGGACGTTTTGCGAGCATCATATTAACCAGAAAGGCCGCTTCCTTGAGTGCATAAGGGTTCACTTTGGCTGAAGCCACAATCGGGAAGCCATTCGCGCTGATCGACTGGCTGTAGAATTCAGGGACTCCAGTGGGATGGGGCGGATCAAAGCGAAACCCTTGAAAAGGGACTTGGCTGGTCACGATTGCAGTCGATTTGTCCTCGCGACCGACCAGTTCAAATTGATGCCCAAGTGTGGTGGTGATCGTCGTCTGCTCGCCCGGGGCAACAAAGCCGTTGGGAATTTTTTCGGTGTTGGACTTGAGCCAGAAGAGATCGATCGTTTGGGGACTTCCATTGATGATCTGCAGCTTGGGTTGAGGAAATTTTGTGGCTTCGTCTTCCGCTTGAGCGACCGCCATCAACAGCGTTGCAAACACGATCTTCAGCCCGAATGCCGAACAAAGGTACCGCATCAGACGCTCCCTTCTGAAATGAACGAAAAATGAACCGACGATATTCACACAATTGATACTGACACAATGGATATTCAGACAATCTCGACCAACCGAGCACCAAGAACCTGTTGCTTGGGCACGATTCCCAAACCCGGTGCGTGACTGGCGGTCATGAATCCGTGAACACGTTGTGGAGCCCCGTCGGCGGTGCTGACGGTGACATAGCTATTGAAATCGGTGCTGGTGAAACGAAATTCTTCCGGCGTGCTCTGGGCCAAATGCGCGATCGCCGCAGTGGTGATATCCCCTCCCCAACTGTCTTCCAGCGTCATGGCAATCCCCATCGAGACGCAAAGGTCGCGAATCTGTTTTGTTTTGGTCAGTCCACCCAGCTTACTGATTTTTAAATTGACAACATCCATCGCGAGATCGGCTTTGGCTCGCATCAGCATCTCGAGGCTGTCAATATTTTCGTCCAGCACAAACGGATGATCCGTATGCCGCCGAACCGCGAGGCATTCTTCATAATTCAGGCAGGGTTGTTCGATATAAACATCGAGATCCCGAACCGCGCGGACCACACGCATCGCTTCGTGCTGTGTCCAGCCCGTATTGGCGTCGGCAACCAGACGTTCTGTCGGTTGTAGCATGGATCGCACCGCACGAATTCGCTCGATATCGGTATCGGGATCTCCCCCGACCTTCAATTGGAACCGCGTATAACCTTCGGAGCGGTAGCCAGCGACTTTCTTCGCCATGACTTCGGGCAACTCTTGAGAAATCGCCCGATAGAGGCGGATGCTCTCACCAAATCGCCCCCCCATCAGCATGCAGACGGGAAGCCCTGTTGACTGACCAAGGAGATCCCAGCAGGCGATGTCGATCCCCGATTTGACGTACGGGTGCCCTTTCAGGGCTGCATCCATCCGATGATTGATTACCGCTAACTGACGGGGATCGGATCCCAACAGATGCGGCCCCAGTTCCTTGAGCCCCGCTCGAACACCGTCGGCGTAGGCCGGCAAATAGAATGGTCCCAGCGGGCAGACTTCGCCATACCCAATCAAACCGGTATCGGTCTCGACACCCACAATCGTGCTATCAAATACGGAAACCGACTTTCCACCAGACCATTTGTACGACCCTTCAACCAGAGGGAGTTCGACACGATGAGCAAAAATCCGCACGATTTTCATGAGCCGCAGTTTCCAGTCAGAAGAAAAAAAGGGAGTGATGGCCCCGATTCGGGTCTTGTTCCACCGAGACATCGACGATCCATGATGGGGTTGTAGCAAATCTCTGATTGAGATTGCACCGCACGCAAGGCTTTCACGGTTTCCGCAGCGCAAAATTCAATGATTCGCTTTCCCCATTCTCTGTTTTTTCGAACGGTGCCAATCAGATCCCATTGATACGGAATCGGTCCGCTGTGATCCGCTCTTTCGCACGCACACTGTCAGAATCAACGACCAGCATCGTCACGGTGACCGCAAAATCGTCGTGGAGTCCTTCGGAGGTTTCGTGGATTCCCTGTTCCTCGAGCTAGGTATCGGCCGAGTTATGATTGTAATACTCTGGGATAAAAAATATTTCCGTTTTTTGGCCCGTCCACTGCGCATTCAGTCGGTCTGCAAACGGATTCATTCCCGACGGATTTCCACCACTGATTCCATTTAAAAAACGACGAGCAATTCCGTACTCGGCAGTATGCGCCGACCTCTTTTCATTTCCAGTCTGGCTGGGGAATTTCCCAGACGGTTCCATAAGCATCAATTCGTTCGAAGTACGCCAGCAGTCGCAGGTAAAAATCGTGATGGCCGAGTGTGGCACTGTCACCAAACAGAATTAATTTGCGTCGGGCTCGGGTGAGTGCCACATTCATTCGGCGCGTGTCTCCCAGAAAACCAATCTCTCCTTTGAGATTCGAGCGAACCAGCGAAATCACGATCGCTTCTTTTTCGCGCCCCTGAAATCCGTCGACCGTATCAATCTCAACATTCGCATCGGCGATCAATCCTCGCAGCAATCGTGCCTGAGCCGAATAGGGTGTGATCACTCCGATTTCATTCGCGAGTACCCCCGAATCGATCAATTCCAGAACCTGCGCGACTACGAAATCGGCTTCGCCCGGATTCTCGATACTGGTCCCGTCAGCCTCGTTGTGCTCTTCGCAATGCGATCCCGCCGTATCGAAGAAACGAACGGCGGTTTGCGTCAGTGGCGTCTCGATGACTTGGGGAAGGTCGGTCAAACGATGTCCTCGAACCGATTCTGCGGCCGTTAACTCGCCCCGGTAGAATTCATCGGACGAGAACTGCATGATTTCCGCGTGCATTCGGTACTGCATCGTCAACCGCCGCGCAATCGTTTCGCCGTGCTGCTGGATCAACCGTTCCATCAAGCTAATCTGGAACCCTTGTCGTTTTGCCTCTGCAGAAATAATGGTGGGTGGTAACTGGCAATGGTCTCCCGCCAGCACCAACCGGCGACTCCGCAGGACGGGGATCCAACAGGGGGGTTCTGTGGATTGCGCCGCTTCATCAATCACCGCCAGATCAAAGACGCGATCACCTAACAGGTCCTCATTCAATCCCGTGAGTGTCGCACAGACAATTTGTGCCGAATCCAACAGAAACTTCACCAGTTGAGATTCGAGTTCCCGCGCATCTTTCAACAACCGCTGGGCTTCCTCCCGTGCATCGCGCCGGAAGCCTGGGGCGGGTGCGGAACGAGTCTGCTTGCTCGCCTGTCGCCGCAAGACCCAGGCCTCTTTGGTCCATTCACGTGCCAATTTCAGGTCCGGATGCGATTCCACCAGCAAATCGAGTGTCTGGTCTCGTAACTCGGGAAGGACACGCGCGGGGTGGCCAATCCGAATCACCCGCTCCCCTGCCCCGAGTAATCGCTCGAACAAATTGTCGACCGCAAGGTTGCTCGGGGCACACGCCAGCACCCGTTCACCCCTACGGACGGCCTGCCGAATTAACTCAACAACGGTGGTGGTCTTGCCCGTTCCAGGAGGGCCATGAATGATGGCGACATGTTCCGCAGCCAATGCATGGCTCACCGCCGCGGTTTGCGATGCGTCGAGTGCGGACAGGGGCGTCCAATCCCGCCCCGCCTGAAACTCCAAAGGATCTTCGCCCAGCAGTCGTCGCTTCAGGACCACCAGGCGTCCTTTTTCGGCAGCGGCAGCTCGGCGGAGTGCCTCGCGCTGCCGCTGTCGTGAAATTTCATCACTCAATTGGTCAATGCGAAACAGGGGGCGATCGGAAACCGGCTCAGGAGAATCCCCTAAGACTACCGTAATCGAATCTCGATCACGATGGGTGACAACTCCGCGCCACCCGGCATGGTCTTTAGACTGCTGCTCGGAAAGCACAATCGGTGTGCCCGAATGCAGACGCGTCCAGGGAAGTTCCTGCCGCTGGTCGCGTTTACCCAGCGTCACTACGACTCGGCCCCCAAAACCCGCTGTTTCGGTCCGGATGGCCAGATCAACCAAACTGAGTCCACTTCGTTCCGCCTGATCGCTGGAAGTCCGCCGTGAAATCCGCAAGGTTTCGGCCGTGGTCGCCTCGGCTTCCAGGTCAAGAGCGGCCAATAATCGTTGAAAATGGTCATCTGCCACAAAAATTCTCGGCAAAGAGTTCGGGATTTCACAGCTTGCGAGCGGAAACGTCGATAGCATAGACTAAAGTCGATTCGTTTTCGTTGTGAGGAGACCGTGATGCTTCGGATGCTCAGTTCACCAAGGCGACTTTGTAATGGGCTCACCCGCCGCGAACTGCTGGAAGTTGGCGGAACGGGATTGCTCGGACTCTCGTTACCACATCTGCTGCAGGCGGATGCGGCACGCGCCGCGGAAGCCGCGACCAACGTTCGCTCGGCGCCGCTCATCGCCATGCCGGATGGATTCGGTCAGGCCAAGCGGTGCATCATTCTGTTTCTGTATGGCTCTCCCAGTCAGATGGAAACCGTTGACATGAAGCCGGAGGCCCCGCTGGAAATTCGTGGCACAATGCGCCCGATTCCTTCAGTGGTACCGGGGCTTGATGTTTGTGAACATCTTCCCAATATGGCGCGCATGATGGATCGTGTCACGGTGTTACGATCGATTCATCACGAGTACCCCATTCACGGAGTGGCTCATGCCATGACAGGGGTTCCGGTCATCGATGTCAATATGGAACTGAGCCCCAACGATCCCAAGCATCATCCCTATTTCGGCAGTGCGGTCGAATATGTTGACCGCCAGCGACGTGGCGGGCTGGCGGCGTTTCCCCAAAATGTGGCACTCCCCTTCCCTTTCAGTTCGCAACGGACAGGAGAAGTTTTTCGGGCGGGACCGTACGCGGCCTATCTCGGCTCGGCCTACAACCCAGTCTGGACCGAATTTGAAGGCCAGGCAGATCGCTCGGTCTTCAAGACGCTCCGCGATATGAATGTCGAGATCTTTGACCCCTATGTCGGCTGCAAGCCCGAGGCACACTTTCGCATGGCAGCGACCAGTTTGCCCGCCGAATTGACGCTCGATCGACTGGATCGTCGCCGTTCCTTACTGAAACAAATGGACGATGCACGACGTGACCTGGACCGCTCAAGCAGTGGCAAGTCGCTTTCCAGCTTTCAACAGATGGCACATTCATTGATTCAGTCGCAATCGGTTGCCTCGGCACTCGATGTTCGACAAGAGTCGCTCGAGACGCGGGAAATGTATGGGATGACGTTGTTCGGGCAGTCGTGCCTGACAGCACGACGCATGCTCGATGCGGGCACTAGGCTGGTCAGCGTCTTCTGGGATGAATATGGGCTGGCAGGGGATGCCTGGGACACACATTGGAATCACTATCCTCGCATGACGGACCAACTGCTCCCGGGGCTCGATAAGGCTTTCTCGGGCCTGATTCTGGATCTCGATCGACGAGGCCAATTGGATGACACCCTGGTTGTCTGCATCAGCGAACACGGGCGTACTCCTAAAATTACCACGGGCTCAGGAGGAGGCCGTGATCACTGGTCTCAGGCCTATTCCGCGTTATTTGCCGGGGGAGGAATCGGACGTGGTCGTGTCGTTGGTGCCACCGACAAACACGCCGGGGAAGTCGTTTCCACACCCGTTGGACCCAAAGACGTTTTGGCGACAATGTACCATTTACTGGGAATTGATCCCCACATTTTTCTGCCAGACCGGACCGGACGCCCTGTCCCGCTGGTTCCCGAATCGAGCCGGGTGATTACCGAATTACTCGGCTAAATTGGGCATTTGATGTTCGTGCAAGGAAAGAATAACCATGCCCGCTGATCCGACGTTGACTCATGTTGCCAAAACCCTGACGCACACCAGTTCGTTTCTGTCGTGTCGCTTTGATCCGACTGGCCGATTTGTGTTCGGGGGTGCCGAGGATTTCAAAGTCGTCCGCTGGGAACTGGCGACAGGGACCAAGGTCGAGCTCTCCGGTCACGACAGTTGGGTCAGGGCTTTGGCGTTTTCTGCCAACGGTGAGACCCTCGTCACCGGTGGACACGATGGTCGCTTGATCTGGTGGTCGGCTGCGGCCGAGGCCCCTACACCGCTTCGCACCATCCAAGCACATCAGGGTTGGATTCGCTCGATTGTCGTCAGCCCTGATGGGCAATGGCTCGCTTCCTGCGGTAACGATTTAAAGGTCAAACTCTGGAACCTTGCGGATGGTAGCCCCATCCGCGAATTCGTCGGACACGAGCGTCATGTTTATCAGGTTGCATTCCACCCCGATGGAAAACAACTTCTTTCCGGTGACTTGACCGCGAAATTCCTGCACTGGGACGCCGAGACCGGGAAGCAGCTTCGCAGCTTTTCCATTGCCAGCCTCAGCAAATACGACCCCGGTTTCATGGCCGACTATGGTGGCCCGTATTGCCTGGAATTTCTTCCCGATGGAAAACGTTGCTTTGCAGGCGGGATTACCAATGTTTCCAATGCGTTTGCCGGAGTCGGTAATCCGATCGTTTCCCAAATCGAATGGGAATCTGGCAAAGATGTTGTCACCCATCTCAGCAAAGCGTCCATTCAGGGAACCAGTTGGGGACTCAAACCGCACCCAGAAGGTTTTTTGATTGCCGCCACGGGTGGCCAAGGGGGTGGGCATCTGTTCTTCTGGAAGTTCGACCAGAAGGATGAATTCCATTCGTTGAACTTGGGGAATACGGCCCGGGACCTCGCTCTCCACCCCGACGGCCTGCAAATCGCTACGGCACATCACGACAAAAATCTGAGGATAAGCCTGATGGGACCGAAAGCCTGAGCGGAATTGTCTAGCTGATGGGCAGCACCACACCCGACAGCACCAAGCCCTCAGAATAAAATCGAACCACCCCTTCAGTTGAAGGGGTGGAATCGTCAAATCATTCTTTACGGGCAGATCTCAAGCTGGATCGCATACCAAATCAGCATTTCGCTTTGGCTTTTGCCAAGTACGGCTGACTACCAGCATTGTCGAACAGGTGCTGATACCCAGCAGCAGTCAATGCCATTTTCTCTTGCTTGGAAACCCACCACAGCAAGACGCCAACACTGAAGAACAGGGTCGAGATCATCCCCATCATGAAGAGGATACTGATCATGTAAGCTTTGGGCTCGACCGCGTCGGTTTCCAACGCGTACTTGCACATCGGGCAGGCCCAGGCATTGGACGACTGGACCAAGACAACAACCGCTGACGCCAGAATTTGCAGTTTTCGTTTCATCATCACCTCTCAAGGAGCCGCGCCGGGCCAATGATACAACATCGTATAAATGATAACACCTGTCACGGATACGTAAACCCAAATTGGAAAAGTCACCACAGCAATTCGACGATGCCGGGACCAATCCTGACGCCAGGCCTGATAGAGCGTCCACGACGCAAGAAACGGAACTGCTGCAGCCAAAACCACATGCGTCAACAGGATCAATAGATACGCCTTGGAAAGCAGCGTTCCCGTATGCCCAAACCGCTTCCCCGATTCGCCGGTATAAGCATGCAAGGCAAAATGATAGGTCAGGTAACAGCCCAGGAAAACAATCGATGTGATGAAGGCGGCAATCATCGTGCGTGCGTGCGCAACGCGATTGCCTCGTTTAATCAAGGTATAGCCCCACACCAACAGCACTCCCGCCAGACCATTCAGTCCTGCGTTCACGGTTGGTAGCAGCGCGACCCAGTCAGGAAGTTTTTCCACGTCTGATCACTTTCCTGATTGGTTGCGAGAACCCTGATCGGTTTTGATTGGGGCAATTCTTTTCAATTCTTTCCGCAGTTTGGCCATCTCGTCCCCCTTCTGCGCATTGAATTTACCAATTACTCGCCCCGACTTGTCGACCAGCATGATATTCGTTGAATGGATAATTTCAAAACCGGGCTTTCGATCCCGGTCCTCTTCTTCCTGAACCGGCATTGCAAAACTGCGATGGATCAACCCATAGATTTCAGCTTGATTTCCCGTCAAAAACTTCCAGCGTTCTGGGTCCGCACCGTTGGTTTTCCCATACGTTTTTAAAACGTCAGCCGTATCCCGCTCGGGGTCAACCGTTAAGGAGACCAGATTAAAGTCATAATCCTTCAGCCGGTCCTGCAGTTCTCGCATTTCCTTCGTGACATTGGGACACGGTCCCCGGCAAAATGTGAAAATGAAGGCAATCACAAATGGTTTGCCCAGCAAGTCTTTCCGAGTCATCGTCTGGCCATCGGTATCGGTAAACGAAAAATCTTCGATTCCTGCTGGAGACCACGGATTTTCATCTTCTTCCGCCGTGACTTGACGAGCGGCAAAGGTGCCATCCGCTTGCAGTTCCAGTTTGATGCTTTTCCCCTGCCGGCCGTCATCAGTATCATCATCGGGTCCGGCTTCGGCTTCTGTTCGCGCCGTAGTTTGATTTGACAATTTGTTACGCCATTGGTACCAGCTGAATCCAATCCCAATCAGGCAAAGTATCCAGAGTACGGATCCTGCCCGCAGCATCGGACTGGTACGTCGCCCCAAGCCTGAGTTCTGATCTGGTCGATTTAGGTTGCTGTCATTCATCGAGATTCTTGCCTGGAAACGATCTTGTTTACGGAAAAAGTCTCAGCCGATTTGGCTCTTTCTTGCCCGAACAGTGGTCCGGCGGAATCCTGAAAACGAGTCTTGATGACCCGGTCTCGATTGGATTGTCTTGATTGAATTGTCGTCTCATCGAGCATTATGGGTTGTTTGCCTTCCTGTCATCCAGATCGCCAGAGAAAGATACAGCACTGCCGACCCGATCGTGACGGCTAAACTCAACGGCAACGAAGGGAGTTCTGCCACAGCATCGAGATTTGGTGTCACTAAGCGGCGCAGGCCCGACGTTCCATAAGTTAACGGATTCATACGGATGACCCATGCCAGCCATCCCGAGTCGGGTGCGGGGAAAAAGGACCCCGATAACAACCACATCGGCATCAGAAAAATGCTCATGATCGCATGAAACCCGTGCGTAGAATCCATAGGCCAGGCAATCAGGTAACCGAGTGATGTCAACGCGAAACCAACCAGTGCCAAATAACCAATCACGACCGGAAGATTTGACCAGGTAAGGCCCGTCGAAATTGTCGGTGCGAGTCCGATCCAGGCAATCGCCGGCCCCAGTGCCAGAAAGAGAACTGCCTGCAATACGGCCAGAATCGTTCCTCCCAGCACCTTTCCCAAGACGATCGCCGTACGAGAAATGGGGGCCACCAGCACCCCTTGCAGGAACCCTTCCCGGCGGTCTTCAATGATCGAAATCGTGGAAAAAATAGCGGTAAACATCACAATCATTACCGCGACGCCCGGAAAAAAATATTCCTGATACGAAATCCCTGCCGGGCCCCGAAAAGAACCCTGGAGCCCTGCACCAAACAAAATCCAGAAAATGATCGGCTGGCCGAGTGCCCCCACGATTCGAGTCCGTTGGCGAAAGAATCGGACCAGCTCGCGTTTTGCCAACGAATAGACCGCGAGAACTGGCGACGGTTTTCGCTCCGTTCCGGCTCGCTTCATCTGCCCGATCAACTCGCTACTGCCTCTGGTATTGGACATATCACGTTCACTCATTCCGTCGCATTCACGGCTGTTCAGCTTCCCAAAACCGATGTCCGGTTCTGGCAATAAACACATCTTCCAACGTCGGTCTCGCAAGTGAGATCGCAGTAATCTCACCCGGAAACGCCGCGACAATATCTCGTAAAAGTTCGTGGCCCAAACTTTTTTCAATTCTCAATGACTCGCCGATCCGCTGCGGTCGCAACTGAAACCGAACCGCAATCAATTCCGCTAACCCCTCTGGATTCGGGGTTTGAATCGTCAGACAATCGCCTCCAACCGAACTTCTCAGTTCATCGGGAGTTCCCAAAGCAATCATACGGCCCTGATTCAGGATCCCCAATCGGTCACAACGCTCTGCTTCTTCCATCAAATGCGTCGTCACCAGGATGGTAGTCCCCTCGTCCTGCCGCAACCGGGTTAAATATTCCCAGAGATCGCGCCGTCCACCAGGATCAAGACCCGTGCTGGGCTCGTCAAGCAATAAGATCTGCGGATGATGCAGCAAGCTTTTCGCAACTTCTACCCGCCGTTTCAGTCCACCTGACAGTGACCCGGCAAGATCTTTGCCACGATCAGACAACCCCAGGCGATCCATCAACTCGCGGATGCGAGTTTTACTTTGCACTCCATAAAGGCCGTAGAGATGGGCCTGATGCTGCAGATTTTCCCACACGGTGAGCTTACCATCCAGGCTGGGTGACTGGAACGTAACGCCGATGATCTGGCGAACATCCTGCGCCTTTGTCGCGACATCCAACCCAGACAGCGTCACCTTGCCGGTTTGAACGGGAAGGAGTGTGGAAAGCAATCGAAACAGCGTTGTTTTTCCACCGCCGTTCGGCCCAAGTAAACCAAAGGCTTCACCGGCCAGTACACCAAAATCAATACCATCGAGCGCTTTGCGCTCGGAATAAGCATGATGTAAGCCAGCAACGCTCACGGCAAGACTGTCTGACATCGTGACCTCGATCGAGTTCGTCCGCGTCAGTGATGACCCGATTCATGCTTCAATGCATCAAGAACGCGTGCTTCGTGCTCGGGGTAGTCCTTCAACTGCTGTAGATCCTGAAAATAATAGCTGGATCCAATATCAGGCCGCAAGGAAACCGGGAGCGCCAAGGCGATAATCGTGGTCGGGGCGAGTAGCAAGTACTTCCAGGCCCGTTCAAATTTCAGGTGCATGAAGTACATCAACACACACAAGGCTTTCGCCACAGCGACGGCCAGCACAATCGCCCCGAGCAGAATCTTGCTGGGAAGATGCACCAAATCGGCGGCGACCGAAATCAAGGTAAAGACACATAACGCGATAAACACGCGGAAATAGATGCTTCCGTGTGACTCATCGTGCTCGACCGCGGGGTTGTGATCCGACATGACGTTGAACTCTCCATTCTCATCCGACACAAGATCGGTTTGTGCGTTGCAGGGACTCGGCGAATTCTCGCCGTTTTAACTGGGACTCAGATCCGTTTCAGATAATGTAAAGCAACGGAAACAGAAAGATCCAGACCAAGTCGACAAAGTGCCAGTACAGTCCGATATTTTCAACGAGAATGGCGTCATCGATAGAGAGCCGACTCCCCTTCATCAGAATCAGCAAGAACATGAACAGGCCAATAATGACGTGAATTGCATGGAAGCCGGTCATCAGAAAATAGTTCGAGGCAAACAGATTCCCGTAGAGGATTGGTTGAGCCGACCGTAATCCACTTGCTAGCGATTTGATGATATCTGAATCATTGTTCGGTTCTTTCGCCTTGTGTTCACCTTCGTCGATCGATTGCTCGTGTGTGCCGACCACTCCCTTCCGCAGTTCTTCAACCTTATGGTTGACTTCATCGAGCGTCACCGGCGCATATTTGCTGCTCGCATGCTCCTCTTTGCGGATATCATCAAATTTGTCATAAGGGACTGTCAAGGACAAATTACCCCGGACGTGCTCTTTCAGACTGATGTATTCCGAGTTCAGTTTTGCGATCGCCTGATACTGACTTAGCTGTTTTCTTTCTGATGCGGTGGCGTCAGCTTTTTTCGACAACGTCTCGATCTGCGTGTCCAACTCGGCCTTCTGGTCTTCTCGTTTTTCTTTCTTGGGAAACGCTTTTGCCAGATGTCGATCCATCAATGCACCGAACTGTACGACGACCTTATCCATCGCCTGCCGATTGTTTTCAGGAATATGGCCAGGGAGGATGTCGTGTTCAAACTTACCCGCATACTCAAGACTTTTAATCCCGAGAAACAGGCAGCCAAGTAGCAACGTGTACAGCATGAATTTCCATGCCTTGGCGTATTGATGACTGAGCAAACAATCGTGCGAGACAACCACAAAATAGCTCGAGACAATCAGCACGAACGTGTTAATACCACCAAACGCAATATTGATGTGAGTCACGTGTGGATCGGTCGGCCAGCCAAGCGACCCCATGCGCATCACGATGTACGTGCCAATGAAGGCCGTGAAGAACATGATTTCCGTACCCAGGAATAACCACATTCCGAGCTTGGCATTCGAAATGGGTATACCCATCTTCAGAGTCGGAGCAGCAACAGCGTGTGTCATTTCAGTCTCATTCGGGACTTAAGTCTATACCATGGCTCAGACGCCACAGTTCATTGACCGTGTTTGTTGAAAGCAGAGTTTGATTACAGTCGTTCAAGTAGTCTCAGATGATCCCAGCTCAGTGTGATCAGCAATACAGGCAAATAAATCAGCGATGTCCATAAAACCCGACGGGCACTTTTACGGGTTTCATTATAAGCAAACAGAATCGATGCGGACAGGTACAACGCACCAAGCACCATCGCCACATAAGCGTAAGTCGATCCTGCTAGTCCCAAATGTGTCGGGAGCAGGCTGACAGGAATCAGGCAGACTGCATAAGCGACAGCCATCAGTCCCGTAATGTGGGGAAGCGGCTTACCCGCAGGAAGCATTCGTAAACCTGCACGGCAGTAATCTTCACGATGCAGCCAGGCGATCGCGAAAAAATGAGGAAACTGCCATAAAAACAGCACGGCAAATAACGAAAATAAACTCGCATCCCAACGCCCGCCCGCAGCCAGCCACCCGAGCACCGGGGGCAAGGCTCCGGGGACTGCACCGACGACCGTACAGAACGAAGTGATCCGTTTCAGTGGCGTGTATGCCCCTGCGTAGAGAAGAAACGTGAGTCCGGTAACTGCCGCAGTGGGGGTGTTCACGAGAAACGCAAGATAGATGCACCCGATCATCGCACAGCCGAGTCCAAAACACAAAACCTCAGCCGGTGCCAAACGACCTGAAGGAAGTGGTCGATTCTTGGTTCGTTCCATTTTGCCATCGGTTTCACGCTCAACCCATTGATTCATGGCTGATGAGCCAATCGCGACCACCGCGATCCCAAGACAGGCATGCAACAGGGTGATTGAGATGGTTGATGTCTCCATTCCCAACACATAGCCACAGGAAACGGTGACCAAAACCATGAGTGAAATTCGCGGCTTCGCAATTTGCAGATAATCTGCAAAACGTGACCCCATCG
>CAMBQP010000107.1 GCA_945869955.1 Schlesneria paludicola DSM 18645 | reverse complement strand
GATTATCAACAACAACTTCTGATTCGGATCATGTCCCGTGAATTGAATCTCCCAACAGAAGTGATTACCTGCCCCACTCGACGCGATCCCGATGGACTGGCGATGAGCAGTCGAAATGCCTATCTCACCCCCGAGCAACGTCAACAGGGACTGTGTCTGTCACGTGCAATGTTCGAGGTCCAACGGCAGCTCGATGCCGGCCAGCAGGATCTGGGCCTGCTAGTGCAAAGCCTGCGGAAGCAGATTGAGGACACGGCCGGAGTAAAACTCGACTACGCGGTGATTGTTGACTCGGAAAGCCTGGCCGAGTTGAATGCGATTCAACCGAACATGGTGGCTCTTGTCGCCGCACAAGTTGGCACAACGCGATTAATCGATAATCTGATCTTACGAATGTAAACCTGAGTCGCTGCGGAGCTTACTTGATGCGTCAGATTTTGTTTCAAATCCCCCTGGATCGCCCCTGGAATCTTGGCCCCTTTGGCCAAGTACCTGGCTTTGGATTCGGACTGGTGCTACTGCTCTGGTCTCTGGTAGGTGTGGGAACGGTGATCTTAAGACGCCGTCAAAACCGGGAAACGTGGACGCTTTCAAGCGAATTCTGGCCCGGCCTGAATTGGCTGTTTGTTGCCAGCCTGATTGTGTTTGTCGCTCCGCGCGTCGGCGCGTATCTCCGGGCACAGGGATCCCCCGCATTCCAAGAAGGATTGCCCGTTTTTGGGTATGGATTGATGATGTTTATCGGGTTCAGTGTCGGAACGACACTCGCCACCTTTCGTGCCCAGCGGGAAGGACTATCGGGCGAGGTCATCTGGGACTTGGCGTCATGGCTCTTCATCCCGGGGATCATCGGCGCCCGTCTGTACTATCTCATTCAGCACGGTGACCGGGTCTTTACAGGAACGCCAACGCCGGCCTGGTTCATCGATGCACTCAACCTGTCTCAGGGTGGTTTAGTTCTTTACGGTGGCCTGATCGGGGGAGCGATCGGCTATTTTACCTTTTGTTACCTCCGCCGAATTCGACCACTGGCTTTGGCCGATATCATTGTTCCTTCGGTCTTTATCGGGATCGGATTTGGACGAATCGGCTGCTTCTTAAATGGCTGCTGCTATGGCGCGGCGAGTTCTTTACCATGGGCCGTTCGATTTCCTCGCGACAGTGCGACATTCAGTGCAATGCTCGAAAAAAATCTCGTTGAGATCCATGCCGCTTGCACCCCGCCGCTGCACCCCACACAAATCTATAGCTCGATCGATGGTTTTCTCATCGCCGCAATCACCGCTTGGTATTTTCGCTACCGACGCCGTAATGGAGAAGTCTTGGCGGTGGCGCTGCTGATTTACCCCGTCACCCGATTTCTGTTGGAACTCTTGCGTGCGGATGAAGCAGGTCAACTCAAAACCACGTTAACGACGGCTCAGTTGGTTAGCATCACGTTGTTTGTGATCAACCTGGGCTTTATCTATTATCTCTCAAAACGCCCAGCCGTCCGCGAGCCCGTTACTGTGCCACCGGGTCCCGTTACCACGTAGCACAACAATGGACGTGCCACCCACGCGATTTTCACTGCGTGCGGTGGTTGGCGCGTGCGACAACGCACTGGGAATATACTCTGGAGAAACTCTCAGGGAAGTTCTCGAATGAAGATGTTGGCGAATTCAATCGGGTCACCATGATGCTGCAGGGCAATCGGCCCTTTGGCGGCCACACCTGGCAGTCTTGCGTTTTCGATCACGAGTTGGCCGTTCAGCTTTACCGATAATCGATCGCCGCGCATGGTAATTAAAAATCGGTTCCACTGGCCAATCGGACGATCTGCTACGGTTTTCGGAGTGACTGCCGCTCGAACCTCCGCAGGTTGGCTGTTATCGGTGCGGTAACCGTAGACTTCCCCACTTCCACAGGGACGACACCACATGTTGACCTGAGCCTTACTGCTGCCGCGCAGATAAATTCCGCTATCTCCTGCATCATCGACCTCAATCTCGACGGGCTTGCCATCGGCCCCGATCGCCTCAAGCCCTGTTGGTAAGACTTGTGGCCAGCGTTTTTTGACGGGGGGAGCAGTCCAACGCCAGTCACAAATCATTTCGAAATCGCCGAATTCCCGTTCGGTCCAGAGATTGGGATCAGCGGCATCGCATTTCCCATCATAAGCCAGTTTCCAGTCCGTCGGTTGCCAATGCCCCAGATGTTTGTCCGTGGCTTTCCAGCCACTCAGATCCAGTCCTGAATAGTAAGACTGAAATCCCACATCCATAGCAGCGACCTCGGCGGGCTCAGGATTGGTCGAGGGGAGCTCTTTGATGCGAACGTTGCGGAAATGACATTCCGAGCCTTCGGACTCGAGGCAGAGATACCCCTTTCTCGGAGTACACATCGAACCGCCCGAAACTTCCTTGCCGTTCACTTCGAGGGCGATGGTCCCGTGGTTACAAGTGACACGATAATGATTCCATTCGGGCGATGGCTTACATCGCTTCTCGCTGGGGAGCGATCGATCCCAACCGGCAGGATGGGGATGCTTTGGAACCATCCTGGCTCCCCAAATCGGAAAAATATCACCATGACTGGTGTAGTTCGGCGTCTCTTGGCCATCGAGCACCTGCACCTCAACGCCGCGGGAAAACGGCACCCCGACATGAGTGATCGGATCTGCCCAGACAAACAGCCCCGCATTCCCACCCGGTTTGAGATGCCTCCATTCCAACTCGATAATGAAGTTCTCATACATCCGCGTTGTTCGTAAGGTTCCGGTCGGAACCCCGGTACTGATGATCAACCCCTCTTTCACCGTGAAGGTCTTAGGAGCGACATTGACGGCGACCCAGCCGGTCAGATCCTGGCCGTTAAATAACGGCACGAAATCGCTCTGCTCCGCTGCGGCGAGGAGACCGCAGGTTCCCAGCAAAAACAGGGAGATTAACGGGAAATACCGCATGAGTTACTCCATAAAAAAATCAACGCGTACTAATTCAATGAGTCCCATCTTCAATGCGTCTCCTCGAAAGCTTTCGCCCCACGAGCACGACCGAAGGCGGAAGGACGATCACCCACCTGATCCATGATTTCCAAGAGCGAACGAGGTTTCGCGAGCTCGACATCCGTTGCGACCGAGATTTCCAGCGGGACCATCACCGTGAATCGGCTCCCCTTTCCAAACTCGCTCTGCAGGGCAATCCCACCGCCGAGTAATTTCGACAATTCTCGTGTGATGGATAACCCCAGACCCGTCCCTTCAAACTCGCGAGTCAACGTATCTCGCCCCCCCATGGATGTGGAACCTTGGCGAAACTTTTCAAAAATCCGTTCCTGATCTTCTAAAGGAATACCAATTCCCGTGTCTTCCACCGTCAACAGCAGGTTCTCGTTCTGTTGCGAAGCCCGCACCCGCACACGCCCCCCTTCCGGCGTGAACTTGATCGCATTCGAAAGCAGATTATTCAAGATTTGTTGCAGCTTGCCGACATCCTGAAAGACAAGCGGCAATTCCGGATCCACATCCGTACTCAAGTCCAGATTCTTCCGCTCCGCAATCGGCATCATCGCCCCCGAAACCCGCTCAACCAGATCCGCGACAGAAGTCCTCACCGGATGCAGCTCCATCTTTCCGCTCTCGATCTTCGCCAGATCAAGCACATCCGTGATGAGGCTCAGCAGCGTTCGCCCAGAGGACCGAATATGAGCCACATAACGCTGCTGCTTTTCGGTCAAACTGCCGGGATTGTTGAGCAGCACATCACTGAAACCGAGAATGGAATTCAGCGGAGTCCGCAGCTCGTGACTCATCGTCGCTAAAAATTCATTTTTCAAATTATTCATCTCAAACAATCGCAAGTTGGCTTGAGCGAGCTCATCCACTTTGTACTCGAACCCCCGATTCAATTTTTGCAAATCTTCTTGCACCGTCGTCAGATGACGAAGCATCCGATTAAACGCCTGAGACAACTCTTCGAACTCGTCCCCGGTGCGAATATCGGCCCGCTGATCCAAATCTCCCCGTGTAATCGCGTCACTCACCTCTTTCAAATGCAACACGGGCTTCACGATGACGTAGCGGACAATCACATAAGTGGCAGACCAGGCCATGGCGGTGGTGATAATGGCCGTCGCCAGCAGCATCGCATTATTCCAGCTCAGGTCGCTATTAATCTTTGCGAGTGGATACGAAATCTTCACGATCCCGAGAACATCATCGACCTGTAATTGCGGGTTATTGTTGTGACTCCGATGACAATCCAGACAGGATTCAGAAGCACGCACTTGGGCGTAGTACCGATACTGCGGCGGATCTTTCAGAACGGTTTCCCAAAATCGCTTCACGCCTGATCGAGTTGACTTGAGCTTTTCAATGGCATCATGGTCTGTCAAATCGGTTGGGCGGGATGCGGCATCATCGAGATTCCCCGTCGACGCCTCACTCACTGATTTGAGCAGTGCCCAACTTTGCTCTTTTTGATTCTCGGGCTTCAAGTCTTTCACCATCGCGGCGAAATTCTGATGCTCGTCGCAAGCCCGTTGCGAATATTCTGCATGCTTCGCGACGATTGCCGTGGGGACCAGATTTTGAGCGACCTCGGTATTCTGATTACTGATGATCTGCTGCGTTTGCTTCGAATAAAAATAAAAACTTCCCGAGATGAGCAGCAGCAATCCCCCACCAAATAACAGGCGGCACTTTCTCTCGAGGCTCGTCTCGCCCAATAATCGTTTCAATGTGCGATAGGACATCGGTGCTCCATCAACAAGTCGTAGACCACTCCGTTTTTTCCGCTCGTTTGTGCCAATCGTTCTCACAGCATTTCGATCATCATCCGACATCACCTCGAGGTCACGAGGATTCATCACCCGGCTTAAGATGGGCCACTATTTTAAAAACATCGTTCTCACCACACGAAATCCGACCTCAGCAAGGCAATAGTCATGAGGGATTGCCTGATTGACCCCCTCCATCTGATGATTTTTATACGAACCGCCGACGATGTAATACTCTGGTTCACCATTGGCACCGACGATTCTCGTAGCCGACAACTCTTGAACGCTTCCCTGCAAATCAAAAATCCCCAGATGATTTGGCATCAGTCTGGCAACAGCCGCGCAGGTCAGTTTATTTGTCAAATTAAAAACTTCAATTCGCTGACTTTCATCGTCCCGACTCATCTGATCCACCTCGAAACCATCTTGCCTCAAACGAGTGATCTTCCGATATTCGTCACGCGTTGCAAATCGAAATCCGGTCCGTCGCCCGAAATCGCTCACCAGTCGCATTTGCCCCCGTGGTCCCGTATTCGGCACGGATTCAAAACACCATTGATCCAGCGAAATCCCTTCCTTTCTGCTCAATTCATTACAAAACAACGCCATTTGATGAGAATCGAGATTGCGCTTCGGAAATTCCGAACCGCCAGGACTTTCCATCACTTTTGAATACAAATCCTCGGTCACCTCTTTGTTCATGACGGCCAACAGATACTGTTTTTGCGGCGCTGGATTCTCACCGAAGAATTGCCGATCCTCATCTGACAAAGAGCATTGAACCAACACCATCGTTTGATTGAAAACATTGAAATCCCATTCATACGACACCCCAACGAGAGGAACTTTTTCCCCTTTAAAGTCATAGATATCTAATGGTACCGTACGATTCACTTCACGAATCAACCATTCCGCGAGTCCGTGAATGCTTGCCGAAGGATCTGACTCAAAAAATCGAACAGCGGACAATTTAATCAAACTCAAATCCCCCGGTTTGACCCGACTGAATTCCAGATGATCAAAGGCTCTTAAGACCGTCTCTTTCGCTGCCGTATTTGATTCGTGATCAAGATGCCGTAATAGCATCCTCACATCTCCCCCCATGGGAAAGAGATTTTCAATGATTGCTCTCCGCTTGAAAATATTTGATCTTTTTTTGACAGTTTCTTCGTTTTCATTCAAGTAATGCCAGGTTTTCTCCGGATTCTTTTTCATGACGATCATGGCAACCGCAGCATACGCTTTTCTTAATGCGATTTTGTCCTGTTCCGCTTCGGACGCCTGCGGTGGATACTCTTCCTGAAGCACTTTCTGAAAAGGCTGGTACCGCTCGTCAGTAACTCGTGCCACCTGATCATATATTTTTATTAATGATTTTTTAGTTTTCACATCGGGCTTGGATTCATCTGTCGCGATAAGCCTCTCTTCTATTGCCGGAAGCAGTCTTTCCCACAAGACACTTAATGGCGCAACCCAACTGTCACGACCATATTCTTCTTGATCCAGAAGCATCGTGATGACATCTTCCGCGACGGCACCCCATTGAGGATCTTTCGGGGCAAATTCCGCTAACAAAACCGCTGCCCGCAAACGACCGTTTTGATCCCATTCCGGGTTGATCAGTATTGGCCAGAGTTCCTCTGAAAATTTCCGCGAACTCGATGACAAAGCCGCTCGCAACCCGACGAGCTCATAGACATCTGCCGTTGAAAGATAACTCAAAATCGGTTTCAACTGCTTTTCATCGCTGGGTAACAACGCGATTTGTGCGCGAACGATTTGTGCGCGAATGAATTTGGTAGGATCTTCCTGCGAATTTCCATTTTTGATTTCTTCATAAAGCAATGGATCGACCCAGTAACGATACGGACCAATTTGTCTGATCCGCTCGGCGACGCGACTCAGATCGCAGTTCATGATCCCGTCGACCAGGCTTTCGGATTTGGAGACTGCGAAAAAATACCCAACGAGCAGCATGGTCGACAACATCAAGCCACATCGAGTCAAGTAATAGTTCCTTGCGGCGATCATCAAGCTTTGCTGTGGCGGCGTTCTTTTCTTGCGGGTGGTGAGTCGCAAAAACTCAATCCATTCCCATAACGAAGGCAACTGTTTCGTTTCATGGCGATGACTCCACACCGTTGCCTGATCGGCCAACAACAGTTCGACTCGCCCGATTCGCGTCTGCTTCTGCTTATAGGCCAGCCAATCCTGGATCGAAGGGACAAGGTAATCGTGAGTCAGTTGATAAAAAACTGGATACGGAATCTGGCTGGAATCCACGAGTGATTCTGGTTCAAAATTTTGAAAAACAGGAGTAATCAGTCGTAAATCACTATCTAAAATATGAAGCACCTGACGGACAGACGCGTCATCACGAGTCCCGATGGTTTCGCGGAGTTCTGCCAACGATTTCATTTGCCCTTTTAGTTCACTCCCGAGCGGAGGAAGCAACTCCGCCAGAATTCGGCGAGCCATCGCACGATATGGCTTGTAGGCAACCGGCGCATGCATACCCAAAGATCGTTCCAAAAAGTCAAATCCCGTTGCTTTGGGCCCACCGACATTGGCTAACGCGTTCGGCGTCCACGGCCTCCCTTTCATCATCTCGGCAAACAGAATCAAATGGACACATATCACATGACCGTCGACAGCGAGTCCTTCAATCGCGATATCGAGAAATTCTTTTTGCATACGGGATTCGGATCCGCTTTCGGTGACATCCAACCTTCCATAAGCGCGACCGAGACTCGTTAAAACTTTTCGGGCGTGTTCACGATCAAACAAATCGATTGCGGCGGTATTCGTCCCCTCTTGCAGCGGGATCTCGATTTTGTCCATGAACCGTGTCAGTGGCATCAAGAAGTCATCTCGAACGATTAACAACGTTTGCAATTTCACACCGTTACACCGGCCTAACGCAACTTGCAACGGTTGGTTGGCTTCCAGGGAATGCGAGTGCAGCCATTGCTCGAATTGATCAAAGACAATCAGGAGCTTTCTGCCATCGCCCGCCCCATGCAACTCGGTCCACTCAAAAACCTCGACTAACGTTGCTTCTTGCGGCAACTGCGGAATCGCTTTTTTCAGTTTTTTCAGGAGAGTGATCTCGGTCGAATCCGGTGTCGAATCGATCATAATCGCCAGAGTTTGATCACCCAACCGCGGGATTAAACCCGCCTTTACAAACGACGACTTTCCACAACCGGACGGCCCGTAGATCACCCCCAGTTCGATCGCATCACCCTCGCCCCGCCCCCCCAGTTGCTTTTTCCAAAAATTCAGACTGGCGGGGAGCCCATTCTTCATCCTTGGCCCGGGAAGCAGGTCGAGAAAACAATAGGAATCGCCCGCATCAAATGATCGGAGACCCTTCAGAACAATCTGAGCCTTTTTGGTACTACGGCCCGCGGGCCAGTCCTCGCGTCGCCCCTTCAAGGCGAGGGACAGATCGTCAGCGAGATCATATCCGGTTGCATAGCGGTCCCGTTTTCGTCGTTCGAGACAACGAAAACAAATTTTCTCGAGTTTTCGAGAAATGCTGGCGTCAATCTGACGCAGAGGCCGCGGATCGTACTCATCAACCTCGTACTTAATTTCGTGAAAGTAATCAACATCATTCCTATCCGTTGAGGTTGGCGTCCCGCCAAACGGATAACGCCCTGTCAACAGACGGTAGAGAACGACGCCGAAACTCCAAATATCAGACTGCCCATCAATCAGATGCGGTTCACCACGAAACTGTTCTGGCGACATATAGGCAAAAGTACCAGCCACCTCGCCGCGCCGGCCACGATCGCGCTGGTCTTTTTCGGGGAGAGCCAAACCAAAATCAACGATAAAAGCCTGATTCTGAGCATCAACGAGGATATTACTCGGCTTCAAGTCCCGATGAAAAATATGTTTTTCGTGCAGATAACCGAGGGCTCCGGCAACCGGAATCAACAGTTTGATGATTTGATTGTGCGTCGGACGAACCCAGGCCTGCCAGTCCATCAGATTTTGACCATCAATATACTGCTGGACAATTACAAATTGATCTTCGATGTTTTCAAATCCCAGCGTCTGTACCAGATGCGGGTGATCAACCCCCTGACCTAACTGCGCTTCACGAAAAAAGCTCGCATGAGATCGAGGTGACAAGGAAGCATTCGAAAGCAATACCTTGAGGGCGACTTTGCAACTTTTTAACGGATCTTCCGCGAGATAGACCGCACCAAAACTCCCTCGTCCCAATAATCGCTGAATCAGAAATCGACCAATTTTTTCGGGGAGCGGCGGTGGCTGGTTCGCTCCCTTTTCCATGGGATTCGTAGACGGAGCGTTGAATTCCGCGTCGCGCGTGGTTTCCACGTCGATGCCAAAAGCCGAATTCCAAACTTGATTCACAATCCGGCGATAGGAAGGAAACCGTTTTCGATAGTCGGAATAAGAAAAAACCTCGCCCGCTGCACGACGGAGATGCAATTCAATTTGCAGCAGATTTTTCAACAAGGGCGCTTGAGGAACGTCTGAATTCAAAGCCAGCAACAAACCAATGCTGACATGAGACTCGCTCCCCCAAACCCCTTCAAACTCATCACAAATCGAATCGATCCGCTGACAATCCGCCAGCAATAAACTCTCGCTCGCTGCGTCCAAGTTTGGCGTTAAGCCAGCTCTTCTTTTGTCCATATTTCACGAACCATTTTCATTTTACGTTGAACAGTTGGAAGACTAACTCCATTTCGCTCTGCCATTTCTTGCTGCGTATATCCGGCCAAGCTGTCTCGTACCAGTGAGCGAAGTAATTCCGTTTCCAGTAGCCCCATCAGATGCCCCAGAGTCTCGGCAACATCAAAAGAAAACTCCGCAGTCGGTTCGCGGCTGGCAACGCTCGAAATCCCTAATGACGAACCTCCACCCAAGACGTTCAGAAACGCGGATTCGCCACGAACAGTCCCATATCCCCGCTTGGCGGCTTTTTCGCGTCGCACATGGCTGATCACTTTCCGTTCCGTCAGCATGGCCAAGACTTGCCAAAGATCGTTGCGATCTTTCAAACGCTCGAAACGCCCCTCTTTCGCCCCGCTCAAGAAATCCGTAAACACATCAAGCACGATATCCTCTTCGTCAAAAACGCGACGATTGGATTGCGTCAACTTCTTTCGTGCCAGGCGAACCAATTTTTCGACGTAACGGTCCCACAGTCTGCTACTCACAGCACGAGGCTCATCACCCAGTGCTTTCAGCCAATTTGTAACAGAATGCTCACACGCCATAGCGCCATCTCCCTCAGCATGCATGATAACACCCTCTTACGAAATTCGTATTTGTTCTCGTGAATGTACGCAGCAATGATTTACGCCGCTACTTAAAATCGATGTGCCGATGAGGATTTCGGCATTTTCACTGCAGCCGAATACACCCATCGTTAGATTCAGAAAACTTTCACAGATTGACCCATGTTCACGAGTTACTGATTAGAAATGATAAGATTGAACATTTCTCAAGATATTAACATGTACCCGATACACTGAACAAGCTTTATTTTCCGCCTGCTGAAAACGGAGACCGAGGCATTCTTCACCAGACTTGATTTTCGACACGAGATTGAGTAGGCAGCAGACTGGAGAGCTCAAGCAATCGATCCTACGCCCGCGCGGTTCAGCCGAGCGAATACGGGACCATTAAACGGTACTTGGGATGTTTTTCCAGATAGGCCGCAATTCGATCGGTTCGTGCGATGGCAATCGGCAAAAAA
This sequence comes from Schlesneria paludicola DSM 18645, assembly GCA_945869955.1. Lineage (GTDB taxonomy): Bacteria > Planctomycetota > Planctomycetia > Planctomycetales > Planctomycetaceae > Schlesneria > Schlesneria paludicola_B. The sequence continues at coordinate 9,535 of CAMBQP010000107.1, read as the reverse complement.
TCGAGCGCCTGCTGCAATCGTTCGTCTGGTTCCGCACAACTGAATCGAAGAAAGCCGCCCCCCGCTTCCCCGAAACATTCACCACCCAGACACGCCACTCCGAATTGGTCGTCGGCACCTTCCAGCAAGTACAGCGCAAGCCCATGACTGGTGATCTTCAGGCGATTACAAATCGGGGCGACGTTAGGAAAGACGTAGAATGTGGCTGCGGGATCCAGCGATCGAAAGCCCTCAAGGCGATTCAGCCCGCTGGTCAGTAATTCGACCTTCTTGCGGAATTTCTGCATCACCAAGTCCCGCTCGGTGGTATCCCGCTCCAGCGCGGCCTTGCCGGCAAGTTGCACAATGGGCGGTGTACACGAAAGCGTGGTATTGATCATTTTTCCAATCGCATCCGAGACCTCAATCGAGGCCACCGAGAAACCGAGCCTCCAACCACTCATACTGTAACTTTTGCTGAAGGTGTAGGCTGCCACCGAGCGTTCGAGCATCCCCGGTTCCGAGAGCAGTGATTCATGCGTCCCCTTCCAAACCATGTGGCAGTAGGGCTCATCGCTAAAGACCGCGATGTTCGTCCCACGCAACAGATCCGCGACATCCCGCAGATCCTGACGCGTCATCACTCCGCCAGTCGGATTGTGTGGCGAATTCAAAAAAATCGCTTTCGGGGCAGGATCGGTTTTTAGAAAGTGTTCGATTGCCGAAATCTCAGGCCGAAATCCATTCGATTGCTTCAAGGGAACCAGCACCGGCCGCGCATTCCGCCGCAAGATATTTGGCAGATAGGTGGGAAAATACGGGCTGAAAACCAGCACACCATCTCCCGGATTTAAAAAGGCTTCACAAAAATATTGCTCGAATACCTTTGCGCCCGGGGCCACCACGATATTGGCTGCTGCGGCCGGGATTTGAAATTCGTGCTTGACGAACCGGGCTGCGGCCTCGCGAAACTCGGGTAAACCTGGCGAGGGACAGTAATGCGATTTATTCTGTTGGATGGCTTCCATCCCTGAAGATTTGGCAGAAGCGGTACTGTCAAACGGACTGTCGCCGATTTCCAGTTCCACCACATCTTTCCCCGTGGCTTTCAAGGCTTTCGCGACCGCAAGAACATTAAAGGCGGTTTCCACCGAAAGAGACTGGGCGAAATCACTCAACTGGACCGTCATAAAGATGACCTTCTCTGCAAAATAGGGGATGATTTATCGACAGGACAACGGTCAAATCACGTTTTCCTGAATTTTTTCGGCGGAGACTATTTCGACGCGATGGCCTGCTGGAGCGGACGAAGCACCTGATCAATCACATGTTTTTCCAGCAGGTACTCGCATTGCGTTCTCAGTTCTGCCAAGGTCCCTTCATAGGAACTCTCGGATTCCAAACTACCATATTGGCGAACGGTGAAAAAGACACTGATGTGGTCCTCTGGAAATTCGCCCCGCCGGACCTGATAGGCATTGGTCCGCGTTTCAATCAACAATCTCGCTTGTCGACGACAGGTCTCTTCGAGCGCAATCGTAATCGTTGGCTCAAAATTTAAAACCTGCCGCCCGGGAATCTCTAACAACCCGTCGAGTGCTGAACTGACACCCAAGGCTTCGGCGACCAGTTCATCGTGATTACCACGATAATTGAAATCAAAGCCCATCATGTAATCCAACGCTTCACAATCCAAGGAACTGACCGACAACATGTAGGGGACCAGTTCCAAAACAAGTCTGTGCTGATCGAACGCCTCGTCAATCTCCACCGGGTTGATGTAGCCGCTGCAGATTCGTCGAGATTCGAGGGTCAACCACCGCTGATGGCCTTGATCCTTGTCTTCTTCCAGCACGTGATCGCCGTTGTCTCGCGTGTAGAAATTCCGCATGGTTGCGTATTGCTTGCGAACGCGTTCAAAAAAACTGAGTGTCGTATCTCGACCTGCTGGGAGTGCCATCTCGGTGTTAAGGTTCATGTTCACATAGAAATCATCTGCCAGATTTGAATACGATGACATCGCACGATTTCCTCTATGAAATATCGGACCAGACAAACAAACCACCCTCGCCCAAAAATCCGGTGCGCAGGGCGGGCGGCTCCAAGACCACCATAAAAACATGTTCGTTAAAAGAGGGGAACGAACATGTTTCGCTCATCCCCCTGATTGTACAGGTCCGAACAACAGGGGTCAAAGAGTCGCGCTGAGCATTGATCCTGCTTCACCATTCCTCCATCATGCGCAAATCAAACATGGACAAATCAAAACCGGAAAAAACGAGCCCAATAGGCCAAGGTCACTTTCGGATATGAACCAGATCCCGCGTCGAAAAAACATGATGGATACAACGAAACCCTGCGATGGTATCCCAAGACTCTGTTGCTTCTGCACTCCTCTCGGCTGGTTGGGGCTGCTGGGACTTGACGAACGATTAATTTCGACATTCGTTGGCCACGCCGCACAGCAATCCATCGTGAATGCCGCCATGACCCTCGCGCGAACAACGAATATTCGGATGGAAAACTGGACCCCGCCATTGAGATCCGACTTAGAAGACTACGCTGCGGGGAAGCCTGTCCAATTTGATGCGGTCGATCTCCCGTCTTCGGGAACATTATTCCAGCGAAAGATCACGGAACTGACCCGAAAAATCCCTTATGGTCAGACCGTTTCCTACGGAGAACTCGCACAACGCGCGGGGCATCCCCGTGCCGCGCGAGCCGTCGGAACGGTCATGTCTCATAATCGTTTTCCGATTTTAATCCCTTGCCACCGCGTCTTGGCGGCGGGGGGGAAACTGGGCGGCTATACTGCTCCGTGCGGAACCGAAATCAAAAAACGGTTGCTGAAGCTGGAATCACAAGCCCTCGGAAAACCCAACCCGATCGATGACTGACCCTGACCGATGACCGAAGACCGAAGCCGCAAAAACCAAGCGTCTTCCCAACACCAACTGCATTGAAAATACGATCATGTTTTCTTCACAGAGACTGTTTCAACTGACAGCCGTCGCCACCACGGCTTTTGTCATGACAATTTTTGCGATGGTCGCCATGCTGGCAGGGGATCCCGATGCCCCTGTGAACCTCTGGTTTAATCTCCACGGTGCGAGACTGCTGATTATCGAGGTGGTCGCGATTGGAGTGTCCGCCTTGGGTGCGATGTTTGCAGATCGCAACGAAACCTTGCGGGAACAAATCCGCTCATCGGATCCGGAAAAAACGACTCCCGCCGCCAGCGACCGACCCGTTGACGATTCGTTCAGGCAATAGGCTCGTCCATACAATAAGCCCTTTGAAATCGCCTGACTTCAAAGGGCTTATCCATCAATCAACCGGCGAACAGCTCGACCGGATTTCCATCTGCATCCAGACAATTACGACTAACCGGCAACGGCAAAGGCTTCCTCGTTTTCATCGACCGAAGCATCCCCCTCGACTTCCACGACAGCCAGAACTTCGTCATCGGTGGAATCAACGAATCCACGCAAGTGGTTGGCGCGAGTTTCATGTTGCAACTTGCGTAAGGCTTTGGACTCGATCTGCCGAATCCGTTCCCGCGTCACCTTGAAGATCCGCCCAGTTTCTTCCAGCGTATAACTGTAGCCATCGCCGAGACCATATCGCAGCTTGATGATCTCGCGTTCTCGGTAGGTCAAACTGCGGAGCACGATTTCGATCTTGTCGCGCAGCATCTCTTGCATGGCAGACTCGGCAGGATTCGTTTCGTTATCATCCTGCAGAAAATCACCAAACGAACCATCTTCGCTCTCGCCGACAGGTGTATCAAGACTCACCGGATGTTTCCAGGTCTTCATAATCCGTTCGGTTTCTTCCAGCGACATTCCGACCGCTTCCGCCAATTCCTCCATGCTCGGATCGCGACCGGTTTCCTGCCGAATCTGTTCACTTTTCGCCTTCAATTGCGAGATACACTGGAACATGTGAACCGGAATCCGAATCGTTCGTGCATGATCCGCGACAGCACGCGTGATGGCCTGGCGAATCCACCATGTGGCATAGGTCGAAAACTTGTAGCCCCGTCGATACTCATACTTTTCAACACCACGCATCAATCCCGCGTTTCCTTCCTGGATCAGGTCCAGGAAACTCAGGCCGCGATTTCGATACTTTTTCGCGATGGAAACGACCAGACGAAGATTGCCACCGGACAAATGCTGCTTACCACGGGTCCACGCATCAAACTTGGCCATAATCCGTCGCATACGATCACAGAATTCGGCAGGAGTTTCCACAACGAGTTCTGTGAGGTCGTGCAATTCGCGTTTCAGGATTTCGGTTTCGTTTGCAGCGGCAATGGTACGGCGCTCCGACAGTTTCTGGATCTGCCCCTGCAGTTCCTGAATCCGCTTGCCGACTTGTTCCATTCGTCGCATGATCGGCTGAATCCGCTGCGTACGGACACTCAGTTCTTCACACAACCACGCCAACTTCCGGCGACGGGATTTCATCCGCAGCTTGATTTCGGCAAGTTCGGGTTTACTTTTCGTAACTTGACTGGCAGCCCAGTCGACCCGGTTTTCGCTGAGCAACCGCTTGATCGTCGGTAAATTGACAGGGATCCGCCCTTGAATCTGCTCTTTTCGCAGATTTTCGGTTTCGCTCGTCCGCAATGTCCGCTCAAACGGCAGTTCGTTGCGACAGACTTTTTCAATCGTTTCAACAACCAACCCCACAGCAAAATCGGATTCGGCAATTTTGCGTCGGAACCACTTGCGAGCGACTTCAATCTGTTTCGCCAAAAAAATTTCTTTTTCTCGCGATAAAAGCGGGATGTGCCCCATCTGGCTGAGGTACATCCGAATCGGATCGCGGGATGAGGAAGGGGTCTCGGGCTCCATCATCGATTCGGGAATGGCTTCATATTTTGGCAGATCATTTGGATCTGGCTCATCGATAATATCCAAACCGAGATCTTCAAACGCGATGATCAACTCGGGAACCATGTTGGGATCGCCCCCCTCATCGGGGAGGTATTTATCCACGAGTTGATACGTGGCATAGCCCTTGGTGCGGCAGGCATCCAATAACTTGGCAAATTCCGGGCTGAAGCGATGCATGGGTCAAACCTCCTGTGATTCGTTCACGTCCATGTGATTGTAGCCTGTGCGGTCAAGCTGTCGTGAAACAAAATAACTTCCTGAAAATTTTTTGCCTGCTCGTCAACACCTGACGAACATTCAGCACGAACTTGTCTACGTACCAGAGGGCTGGAAATCGATCCCTTCGAACCATCCAGCCCACATTCACTCACAGCGAACTTCTCTGGTGGCCTGCGGTATTCTACAAAAAGAAAACTCGCCAAACCAATCGTTTGCCAAACTTGCCATGTCTGTTGCCAATTCTTGTGCTATTTCTTGCGAAACAGAATATCTGAGGTTCTTGCGAAACAGAACATCTGAGGGGCTTTTCAGTCGGCAGGGAACGGCATTGTCAGGTTCGCAATTCACAGCATCCTTTCTTTCGTTGCGAGTGATTCGGGCAGCGTCTGCTCCGAAGGGTCAAAATGCTAACAAAATGAACCGCTCTGCGTCATGAAAACCGTCCAAATGAAAAATTTTCTTGAAAAAAAATTCGGGATCAGCCGACATCCTTCACACACACACAGAACCTCAAGAATTCCCAAATTTCGGAAAAACTTGTAAATCGACTTAAAAACAAGGGGGTTCAGCAGTGACGTGGATCTGATTTCCAGCAAACAGATTATCAAATTTGAGATTTCAACCAGCCCTCATGGTTTATTGGAATATCTCGGTTTTCCGCAGAATCACCCCTGAGAACCCATTCCACCTCCCTCATCCAGCCGGCGAGATCACGTTAACGACCGCTCTCTTCTGCCAATCTTTCCTGCCAAAGTCTCGCGACTTAGAACGGAAGTGCCTGGCCAATCCCTTCGGTTTGAGCCCGTTGAAACACCCGCACCGCAACAGCAAGATCTTCCAACCCCAGTCCCACCGACTTGAAGAGCGTGATGTCCTGAGACGTCGCTCGACCGGTCTCTTGACCTACCACCACATCGGATAATTCGCGAACTCGACTCCAATCGAGGCTACCGTCTGTCAACCCCGCAACAAAATCTCCTGCCTCAATTCGACAGGCATCGATACTGTCGCAGACAATGTGGTCGGCTCGTCGAATGGTGGTAACATCAATTTCTGCCTTGGTTAAATAGTTACTGCCGACCACGTTGAGATGCGTCCCTTCGTCCAGGACGTGTCCGTCAAACAGTGGTGTTTTACTGGTCGTGGCGCAGATCACAATATCTTTTTCCGCTGCAGCCGCCTCAGGCGTATGCACAGGAATCATTGGAACATTGCAATATTCCGCCATCTCATCCGCGAAGGCGCGGCGACGCACATCGTTCCGAGCGTAAACATCGACACGTTCGATCCGTCGGACGCTGCAGATCGCCTTTAATTGAGTTCGAGCCTGCAGGCCGGTACCAAAACACCCGACAATCCGGGCATCCGGACGAGCCATCACCTTCGTGGCGACCCCCGATGCCGCACCCGTTCGCATTTGCCCCAAGAGATTGGCTTCGATAATGGCGACTGGTTGGCCCGTCGTCGCATCTGACAGAGAAAACTGAAATCGAGCCCCGGAGCGGGTCGTGACATACGACTTGTAACCGACATAACCCAAACCCAGAGACCCGGCCGCGAGCACATGCAATGTCGCGTTTCCCGCCACCACTCGGCGTCGTGGCTGGTTGTCTGCCTGGCCAGTCGCCAATTGCCGGAATGCCTCTTCGACACATTCGATCGCCGAATCGATATCCAGCAACCACGCAACGTCCTCTTCTGTCAGGTAAATCGCAGCCATGATTGCCCACCTCCGGTTGTTCCTGCCCTTCGGTTTCAGTATCCGCAGAGTTGTCAAACTCCGCCGCTATGCCACTTGCACTATACGATCTGCGAGCAGACAAACCGAGTAAAATCCCGGCTCCCGCCAGAATTCCTGGTTTTCTCACCGAATCACGTCACTTCGCCGAAGATTTCGGAGCGCGCGAGCACAACTGAGCACGCAACCGCCGAACAGAGCACAACAAATTTCAACAAATTTCGGTTTTTATTCCGCGAGTCTTCGAGCCGGAATCAATACCTCCGTTCAAGGAGACCGTCGAATCTGTGCGGGTCTTTGCATTTGATTGGGTAACGGGATGAGATGGAACCTCAGCTAACGTGGATTTGAGTCGGTTTATCGCCTTCCATCATGGGTTGAACCGGATTTCACTCGGAAAATTGAGCCGAGAATCGGCCGTTTTGGATGTATGAGATCGCCGATTTTGCGCGATTTTTGGGTTCAACGACAAACCCAACGCGCGGCGGTGGAAATTCCGTTTTCAGTTTTCAGTTTTCAGAATCTTCAAATTTCTTATTCGTGTGATTCGTTTTATTCGTGGTTCACAATCTTCGCATTTTTGCCAAGGATGTGATTCACGAATCGAACGCCGTATTTCGTGGAGTTGCCCAATCGCTGCTGTGAGAAGGGGATTACGAAGCCAGTCGAGACCGAGCAGTCCGATCGTCATCGTCGTCAAAGGGGACGGATCAGGGACCGCAGTCGTCCTGTTTGCTGCTCGTCCTGTTTGCTGCTCGTCCTGTTTGCTGCTCGTCCTGTTTGCTGCAGAGTGAAGGATTTGTACCTCGCGATCTGGGTTTGTGGTTGAACCAAGAATTCTGCGGAGTCAGTCCCTTCACTTGCAACTTGAGCTCGTCAATCTCCGCCTGCTTTTTTTTGGATTTGGTTATGTAGGGCGCTGTTTATCGACAGCAATCCCTCGACAGTCGCTCGCACAGCGGGCGTCATCGCGGCGAAAATCTCGATGGATATCTCGGACATTCGTGTCTTGAGATTGATGCCTCAGATTTTCCGGGTTCTGAAATGATCAATCCTCACCCGTAAACGGTTACACTTCCACATATCCCGCCAGCTCGCGGGTGATGCTTCCACTTATCCGCCCGGGCCGACGGAATCGCTTCGCGAAATCCTTGGCCAGCCGGGCCAGTCCTTCCCACAAATCCCTAAACTCCAATGATTACAGGACATGGGGCTGGCCACTGGTTGGCCACGGGTTGGCCAATTGGCCAGCCCGTGGCCAATCCCTCCGAAATTTCTCTTGAACAACAGACCGATTCCCACACATCGCTATTGAACGCAAACGAACCCCCCGGCGATTTCTCACGCAGATTCATTTTCACCGTGAGCATTTTCTCCATGAGCATTTTCAACATGAGCATCAGTCGGCGTTCAGGTCGATCAGGATCACCTCCGATCCACCAGGCCGATTGAGGCAGCAAGGGGACTGGCTCCGTCCTCGGTGCCTGTACCCTTGCTGCCGACGCCCGATCCACCAGGCCGATTGAGGCAGAAAGAGGACTGGCTCCGTCCTCGGTGCCTGTACCCTTGCTGCCGACGCCCGATCCACCAGGCCGATTGAGGCAGAAAGGGGACTGGCTCCGTCCGCGGTGCCTGTACCCTTTCTGCCGACGCGATTGGGTGATGATACCAACAAACGACCGTGCCGTCAGACCAAACTTCTCAACGTTTGGAAGAAACTTTCAAAACTGTCGCCCCCTGAACCGGCGGAGAATTCAACGCGGTCAGGAGTCATTTCCGTCGATCGAGGGGGGATTTCTGACGCGTCGTCGTCCTCTGGTTCGCAAGGTGGACTGCAAACCCAATTGTTTGACGGTCGATTTCACCCATTCGAGATCGCCTCATGGACATCCACGTTTCACGCGGTCGCGGACCGCAGCCTGTTCCTTTTCGGTCAGAGGTGGATTGACTCGTTCGATCCCGCTGCGGGGGCGAGGAATTGGCCATGAGGACAGCAGGGCCGGTTTCGGCTCGGGATGTTGAATCCAGCGACAAAGCGATCCCCGACACCACGGTTCTGCTCGGGAAACCAATTCGGCTCGCAGCGCGTTGCGCTCGACGTACCGGCAGACCGTCAGAAAGTGCTCATCGTCCTGGATCGGAAAACGTTTGAAACCCCCTTGATCCACGTGGCCTTCCCCAGATGTGTGGTCATGAGCGTGATCGCGCAGCGTGGGTGTGGCAGTCACTCAGCATAGAATTCGACTCATCTGAAATCGACTGTTGACAAAAATTGAGACCATCACTGACCCCTTGGATTTCTCTTGGCGCACCCTGCCCCCTTTTTATTCTGCACGGCCGATCAGATCCTGAACACATTCACCAGGTTTCAAAAGTATTGGTATCGAGGGGATGGGATCCGGTAAAATGGTTTAAAATCAGTTAAAAACACGAAACAAGGCAGACCGCCTACCTTCCCCGGCGGGGATAACGCTGATGGGCTTATTCAGAAACGTCATTCTCTCTTGATCAGTTCGTAAAGGTCTTAAACGTGTAGTTAAAGGAGGTAAGGTGCCGTGCAAGAATAACTTGATCAAATTAATGTTACCGGTTTGGCGTCAATTTATAATTCCATTCGCCATGAAATGAGTGTCTAGTTAGGTTAAGTTGTGCGAGTTCTTTTGTGCTGATGGTTCGTCCAGTTTGATATGATGCC
>CAMBQP010000106.1 GCA_945869955.1 Schlesneria paludicola DSM 18645 | reverse complement strand
CCCCCCCACACCACCAGCGTCTCGTTCAGCAGGCCCCGCTGCTTCAGATCGCGAACGAGTGCGGCACTCGGCTTGTCCGTGTCGAGAGCATTTTGTTTGACCCCCGCAGTCAGGTTCCCATGTTGATCCCAAGCTTCATGGAAAAGCTGGACAAAGCGGACGCCCCGTTCGATCAGTCGGCGGGCGAGCAGGCAATTGCGAGCGTAACTCGATTCTTTGGGGTCTTTAATCCCGTACATCTCGAGCGACTCTTTCGATTCGCGGCTGAGGTCCATCAGTTCGGGGGCACTCGTCTGCAACCGATAGGCCATTTCATAGCTCTGAATTCGCGCCGCCGTTTCCGGGTCGCCTGCCGTCTCGATCGTCATCCGGTTGAGTCGCTGCAGAGTGTCCAGCGAGGATCGTTGCGTTTCGGCATCGATCCCCTTGGGGTTCGACAGATACAGCATCGGGTCGCCGGCGCTACGGAACGGAATCCCACCATACATCGTGGGCAGGAAACCACAGCCGTAATTACTCGCCCCACCACTGGTCCCTTTGGCACTCGTCAAAACCACGAAGCCTGGCAAGTCTTCGCACTCACTCCCCAAACCGTATAATGACCAGGAACCGAAACTCGGACGGCCAAACTGTTGTGAACCGGTGTTCATCATGATTTGGGCCGGTGCATGATTCACCGCATCGGTCTGGATTGTCCGAATCAAACAAATTTCATCAGCAATACTGGCGGTGTAGGGCAGAACTTCGCTTAACTCCATGCCACACTGACCATGAGGTTCAAATTTAAATTTCGAGCCGAGCAGCGCTGAATTCGGGTTGATAAACGCCGCCCGATACCCTTTGAGTAATTCGGCGGGGGGAAGCTGGCCATTCCGTTTGGTCAGTTCCGGTTTCGGATCAAACAATTCAAGGTGGCTCGGAGCTCCGGCGTTGAACATATAAATCACCCGCTTGGCTTTCGCGGGAAAATGGGGTTGACGAGGTGCCAGCGGGTTCGTCGATTCCCCGGCCCCCTGAGCCCCACGACCTGCCAGCGAGTTCGCAGCAATACCGGCCAGTCCGATGCCACAGTCTCGCAGAAACCAGCGACGACTAAGGTACTGTGCGAACGCGGTTTGCAGGGGTGGTTGTTGAGTCATCTGTCGGTTCCTCATGGTTTCATGAATCAGGCATCGGTCGATCGACCAATGGGGATGTCGCCCGGATGGGCTGTTTACGGGTAGACCAATTCAGGCACACACGCGAACTCACTGTTTATTGACGGTTTCGTCGAGATTCAACAGCACCCGTGCGACCAGCGTCCAGGCGGCGGCATCTTGTGGAGTCGTGTGCGGCGGAAGTGCAGGTAATTTCGTCGGGTCTCCCGTGGCCACCTCTCGAATGTCCAGCCAGCCTTCCGCAAGTCGCTGTCGGCGCGATTTCAGTAACGCGAGCATTTCATCCCGCTCAGCGGGACTCGGCCAGCGGGCGGTGCAAAGCCGAAAAGCATAGCGGGCGCGGTCCGCATCATCCTGGCCCCCTTCTTTGAGAATCCGCAGGGCCATCCCCTGCGCCGCCTCGACAAAAATTAGCTCATTCAAACCTGTCAGTGCCGCCAAGGGCGTGTTCGAACGAACGCGTCGGGCGCAAGCAGAATCACTGTTCGGGGCATCAAAATTCGATAACACCGGGTCGGGCATGGATCGCTTGCGAAATGCGTAAAGCGTGCGGCGATAGCGGTCTGGCCCCTGTGTCGGCTTCCAATAAGTGGGGTATACATAATTATAGTCGAGGACGTTCTGAGGAACGGGGGGGATGATCGCCGGGCCGCCGATTTTATGCGTGATCAATCCAGAACTGCTCAGGGCAATATCGCGGATGACTTCGGCGTCGGCACGAAAGCGGGGACCGCGAGCCAGCCAATGATTTCCCGGATCCCGCTCGCGCAATTCCGGAGTGGTCGCCGAATTTTGCTGATAGGTCGCACTGCTGACGATCGTCTTAATCAGTTGTTTCTGACTCCACCCCTGTTCCATTAAGTCGACCGCGAGCCAATCGAGCAATTCGCGGTACTCGGGAGCCGCGGTTCGGGTACCAAAGTCTTCGGCCGTCTCGACCAAACCTTCTCCAAAGATTGCTTGCCAGATCCGATTCACCGCAACCCGCGCCGTAAACGGCGAACGTTTATCCGCTAGCCATTGTGCAAACTCTAATCGCCCCGCAGGATTTGCCGTTGCCGCCAGAGGATGAAAGGCTGCGGGAACATGCGGCTTTACCACCTGTTGCGGACGATCCCAACTCCCCCGTTCCAGCAAATGGGTTGGACGAACTTTGTCACCACGTCGCTCAGCCAGATGCAGCACGGAGGTCAATGCCGTGGGATATCGCTTCCACTGTGCGTCGATTTCGTCGCTGATCCCCTTCAGGTCCGGGGCAGTCAATCGCCACGCCGCAAAAATGGCCTCGTGTTGCTGCGGCGTTCGTTCGGCAACGGGGGTTTGCATGGCGAGAATCGCGGCGTGGTCGATCGGTGCTGCGGAGGGAAGGGGGGCCTGGGTGAGGCTGATGCGGGCACATACCAGCATGTCACTGCTGCGCAACACGAATTTCAACTTTGTTCCGGCGGGAAGATCCAGCGGTTGTTCGAATTGAACCACCGCCACGGAAGGTTGATTGCGTCGACCAATACCACGATCCGCTTCCCACGAGGTGTCGTCGGTGCCGTCGATCAGATAACCGACCGGCCCTTTGGACTTCTTATCTTCCTTCTGATCGGGTTCGGAAAAATCTGCCGTCGCATTAATGAGCTTTCGCTTTTCCCAATTGGGACTTTCTGGTTGCTGGATCAGCACCTCGATCTCGGTGATCCCCCACACCCCTGCGGCACCCCGGCCCGGGCCGCCGAAAGGGAGGTCACCATGGGTGAGTGCTTCCAGACGCAGGCCAGTCACCCCCTTCAATTCGGGTTGAGAAATCAGGAACACATCCGCACTGGGATGGCCGCGCATCAGCAGCGATTTGTCCGCCAGTTGGGTCGGATGATTCAAACCGCTATTACTTCCCATTTCGATCGCTTCCAGCGGCGTCCAGTTCACCTGTTGCTGCAGCACCGTCTGTTCCCACGTCGCCAGTTCCTGCTGCCACTGCGGATGCAGCATTGGTATCCGTGCTTCGATCGCTTTGATCGCCTGTTGCCGTTCGTGAATTTGTTGCTGCTGTTCTGCCGTATAGACCCAGGATTGGGCCTCGTACGAATTGTTGAGGAAGGCAAACATGCCGTAGTACTCGTCATGACTGATCGGGTCAAATTTGTGAGAATGGCATTGTGCACATTGCGCCGACAGGCCAAGGACCGCTTTTCCCAGACAATCCATCCGATCGAACATTTCAAACATGCGAAACTCTTCCGCAACAATTGCCCCTTCTTCGTTCAGCATGCTGTTACGGAGAAAACCGGTCGCGACCCGCTGTTCCTGAGTGGCATTGGGAAGCAAGTCCCCAGCAATCTGTTCGACCAGGAACTGGTCATAGGGCAAATCACGGTTCAGCGCGCCAATCACCCAGTCTCGCCAAATCCATTGATCACGTGCGACATCCTTTTCATAACCGTTGGTGTCGGAATAGCGAGCCACATCGAGCCAATGACGCGCCCATTTTTCGCCATATCGATCACTCTTTAGCAAGCGATCAATGGTGGCAGCCGCTCCGTCTCGCTCGAACGCATCCAATTCTTGTGGTGAGGGGGCGAGTCCCACCAGATCCAGATACAACCGGCGACAGAGCGTGGCCGCAGGGGCGGGCCCCGATCCCGTCACTTGATGCGTCTTGAGCCCCTGTGCCACAAAGGCATCAATCGGATTCATCGCGGTCCCAGCGGGGAGAGCAACCTTCACGGGCGGAACGAATGCCCAGTGTGCGGTATAGGGGGCTCCTTGTTGTACCCATTGTTTCAGCGTTTCGATCTGCGGTCCCTTCAGGGAATTGCCTTCCTTCGGGGGAGGCATAACCACGGCGGGATCGGTCGAGGTGATACGTCGAATCAGCTCGCTGAGCTCCGGTTTGCCAGGGATCAGTGCCGCTGTCCCCGAGACCCCTCCGAGCAAAGCCCCCTCGCGGAGATCCAGACGAAGGCCAGACTCGCGTGCCGCTTCGTCGCCGCCGTGACACTGCGTACAGTTTTCCGCGAGAATCGGCTGGATATCCCGTTGAAAATCGATTGTCTGTGCGTCGAGTCGGTTGGAAATCAGCAACAGGCTGATGAGCCACGTTGCAGTTAAACCAGACAAACACCGGGTGGGAGCTGGAATCTTCATGGGTGCGATAATTTCGGGTGGGGCCAAGACCGAACCTGGTTCACATGAGCCACGGTCCGTTCTCGTAATTTCGATCTCCTATCGAAGCGAGATTCTACCCCAATTGGCAATCCCAAGGGGATTTTTTTGCCGAAGAAATCCACGAATGGGAAAAAAAGGGTTCCACGACAAATCGAGTTCGCGGGGGTGTTGATCGTGAGGGAACGCTGGTCACCGTCGAGAACTCAGGCGGCTTTCCGGTCGGACACCACTTCCGGCTGAAATGGCCGGATCATTGGTAGCGATTCATCACCGTTGACATACTCGGCAACCACGTTCTGGATCGCCTGTCGCGCTTCACTTGACGTGCCACGCGAGGCGCGATCCAAATCCAGAATATGCCGTTTAATCGTGCTGGCACTGATCGGCTCACGCTCTGCGCAGAAGATTTTTTCGTGAATCTTCTTGGCCGATTTTTCGTTGCCATAGAACAGTTCTTCATACATTTTTTCACCGGGCCGCAGTCCGGTGAATTCAATGTCGACATCTTCCGGGTACCGCAAACCCGACAGACTGATCATGTCTCGAGCGAGATCGACAATCTTGACCGGTTCACCCATATCCAGAATCAGAACCTCGCCACTGTTTCCGATCGCACCGGCCTGCAGTACCAACTGAACCGCTTCGGGGATCGTCATGAAGAATCGGGTCATGTCCGGGTGGGTCACCGTGATCGGCCCCCCTTCGAGAATCTGGCGGCGAAAAGTGGGGACAACGCTTCCGGCGGAATTCAAGACGTTACCAAAGCGGACCGTAATGAATTTCGTCTTGGACTGGGTCGCCACGGCCTGCAGGTACTTTTCACCCACCAATTTTGTGGAACCCATGATACTCGTCGGGCGGACCGCTTTATCGGTAGAAATCATCACAAAACGTTCCACGCCAAAACGGTCTGCCAGGTCGACGATCGATTTCGTCCCTAACACATTGTTTCGAATGGCGATCTGGACGTTGTGCTCCATAAGCGGCACATGTTTGTAGGCGGCAGCATGAAACACCAGATCCGGCAGATACTCGCTGAAAACATGCCCCAGCGTGACCTGGTCGTTCACATCGGCGATGACGTAAACCAAATTCACATCGGTCAACTTACGAGCGACAAGTTCCTGCTCGATTTGAAACATCCCGAATTCCGACTGATCGACCAGAATTAGTGTCGTTGGCTTCAGATCGACGATCTGGCGACAGCATTCCGAGCCGATACTTCCCGCCGCTCCCGTGACAAGAACCGTCTTCTCGGCAATGCAGCCGACGATACTCGCCATATCCAGCTGAGTCGGTTCACGCCGCAGCAGATCCGAGATCGTGACATCCCGAATGGTCAATTTAACGCGACCCGCCACAATTTCATTCACATCGGGAATCACCCGCGCTGTCAGACCCTCGTCCCGGCAAACCTGGTGCAGTTCTCGCACGGTGTGACCAGGAATTCCGCTGGGGATCAGCAGGTGACTCGCGTGAAATCGCCGAGCGATCTGCGCCACGCCTCGACTGGAGGTGACCACCGGCACGCCACCAATCAAGGCTTTGGCCCCGGCCCCGGTCAGATCAACAAGTGCTACCACTTTATATTCGGATCTCCGAGACTGAAGCCCCCGCAAAATGGCGATCGATTTCGAATCCGCACCAAAAACAAGCGTCCGCAATCGGGCTGGCTGCTTTCGACCATAGTGTGACCCTTCCAGCATGACACGGACGGTCGCACGCAACAGACTCGTCGTGGCAATCGTCAGCAGCCAATCAATCGCAATCACAGACCGGGGCAGGCTATCCAAAATGCCTGCCACATGCAGTGCCAGCAGGAACGCAGAACTGAAACTGGCGGTCATGACGATCGAGGCGACATCAGTCATAGTCGTGTATCGGTGACGTCGCCGCCATTCCCGCGTGGCGGTAAAAATCGAGGCTTTGACCAAGAGAGCCAGCGGCAGGGTCTCGATCAACCGATTGGTGACATCCGCATGGAGTTCCAGGTCGAAGCGCAACAAAAACGCTGCCATCATGGAGAAGGCATAGAGCGCAAGATACAGCGGCAGTGTAGCGATGAGCCGATACTTCATCGAAGAGCACTCTCTGATAGAGTTCGAAATGGGTGGCGAATTTGCGATGAATAAAATCGGATTTGGCCGGAAAAAATCTCTGAGTGCTGAGGGCGAATGCCGTCAATGATCACTCAAGTTACATCGCAAAAAAACGATAGGTTCAAAAAACAGACGTGGGAGAATGAGGATATATTCGATCGCAGAAGTTCTGTCTAGGCGATTATTCGACCATCAGAATTGGCTCAATCTCGCCATTGGCGTCAAAGGTGGCAAAAACCGTTTCGTTGAAGGTATGGTGCCCCAGGCAGGCGCGTGAGTGTCCTGATTTTTTTAAGGTCCGCGTGACCAGCAACTGGTAATCCCCCAGCTTTAACCGATAGCCTACCCCCGCGTCCGGGCCAACAACCTGACCATTTTCGGTCACTGTCAGCTTGCGCCAAGTGGTCTCGACGCGAGTTCTTTCCGGGTGCCAGACAAAAACCAGCGGGGCAAACAATCCTTCCCCCTCGGCCACATGCTTCAAAATGACCTGATTCCCCTCGATCGATAACTGATGCGGCGTACTGAGCACGCGGTCCTGGGGAATCCCCAGCGGAAAAATCCGGGCCTTCAGCCGATTGCCGTTGATACGACCCTCGCGCGTCGTTCCATCACAAGCACCGACCATCCCAGGACTGAGCGACAGTCGTGATTCGTATTCAATCCGCTGCCGAACCCCCTCGGCCCCCCGAATTCGTGGCGAGGCATCCGCCAGCGGAACCCCGCTGACCGAATCGGCCACAACCAAAAAGCGTTCCTTGCGTGATAACAGGACCAGCCGCTCGACGCGCAGCTTTCCCGGCCCCGCCATTTGCAGCTCGATATAGTCGGCATCGGGATCGGACTGCCAGCAGACACACGACCACTCTTCGGCCAATTCCACCGGAACACCACCGATCGTCAGCTTCAGATTCCAATCACCATGAATCAAGGATCGCCCCAGAGCGGTCACATCGAGCTGAGGGAGCGGTTGATGGTGGGTAATTGCCACGCTGTCCGCATCGACACTCCAGTCACTGCGCAGCAAGGCAAACCGAGCCCAATCGGACTGACTCGATGGCATCGTGGCAATTTCGGGTCGCCCTCGACGTGGCGGCTTACCGGCAACGGCACGCCGAACCGCCTGCAGGTAGGCCCCCGTCGAACCGACCAGCCCCAATCCGAATAACTCGGCCGCTGCCGTGAGGATCGGGAGTGGATCCAGCCGCGTCCCATCCGTCAGAGCGGCTTGTCCATCCGGACGACACAACAAAATCGCTCGGTCCACTACGTTAGTCAGCAATTGCCGCTGCTCATCGTTCCCTAAACTTCCCTGATGCCGCTCAGCCGTCATCGTGGCCCGGATGAATGGTGCCAGCCAGAGAGACAATCGGGGAACCATTTCGGCATGCGGCGTTCCGTCCGTGTCCGTTTTATCGATCAGCTCTTTCATCATCACTTTACGACCCGATTTGACCAGATTGGTCGCTCCCGCGATCTCGTGAAAAACTAACCCCCCGGCAAAGGGAATCTCTCCATGCTCGACCAACCGCATGTCAGCAGTCATCGTTGGATCGACGTGAATGACCGTCGGCCACATCAGCAGTTCGGACAACGAATGCCGCCACAGGCCAAAAAACGGGCCGGGAGCCAGCCGACAGCCGGAATGATCGAGCAGTTCGAGTGCCGCCAGCAATGCCAACGGTTGATTTTCGACCGAGCTGACTGCAGAGGTTAATTCGGTAACGAGTGGCAGCACCCGCTGAGACCAGTTGACGGCCGGTTTATTCACCGGACGTTTGGCTCCGGACGCAGGCTTTCGGGGAGTCGGTCCAGCGGAGCGAATGATCAGTTGACCCAGGATCGATTCTTCGGGATACGCCTGCAGTGACCAGAGTGCCCGTTCACCGCAGCCAATCCCCGCACGGGCTCCTCCTTCCGCCGGCCGATGACTTGCCTGCCAGGCTTTACAGAATGCCGCGACATCCCCCGCTTCGGCCGCTTCCCGCATCGCAGCGCCGGCAGATCGATCCCACGTCAGAGCCTGCAGGAATTCGGAATCAGTATACCCCGGCAAGTCAGTCACTTGTGCGGCAAAGGAAAGGGAATGCATCGACATCGTCAACCGTTCAATACTTGGCGGAGGGAAATACTTTTGGGAAAAACCAGCAAAATCGGCCATGGTCCAAAAGGGAAAAATTCGAGTCCCGTGGTTTGGACTTTTGGCTCATTACCGCTTTTCGATCGCAGTGAGATTACCGAAACGAGGCGCGAACGACCATTCTTCGCCGAAGAAAAATCTTCCGTCAGGGCCGAATGGCCACGTGACGAAGATGTTTGATGATCTCGCCCCAATCACAGACGACACGCATTTCCTCAACAGGATTCTCCGGAAAATCGGCAGCCACGCTGCAATCCCCGCCCCACTGCATGCCACGATGGCGGCGGATCGCTGCCGTTTGTTCGGGCAAGTGACTGGTTTTTGACTGACGTGTCGCCTCATGATCTCTGGTCCGCTGGAATCGCCGTGCGTTGAAATCGCCGTGCGTTGGAATCGGAGTTAAGAATGACATAAGATTGGGACCACGACGAGATTGTTGCCGTTGGTTCCTCGCTTCGGGCAGGTTGGTTGCGATGGAAGCAACGGTACTTGATGGGATGCACTCCCGCTGGGATGCATTCCCGTTCGAATCAGGTTTGCATTGTTTCCGCAATTCTCAAAAACTTTCCAAGGGCCATTCTGTATGTCGCTTCGTTTTGCCAAGCTGTTGTTCGTGATCACCGCTGTTGCCGTGTGGTCAGACTTCGCTTCCGCTGCGGAAAAAACCGGTAAACGCTACGTGATCATCCATGCCGATGACGTGGGGATGTCCCATTCAGTGAACGTGGGCACGATTGAGGCGATGGAGCAAGGGTGCGTTTCATCGGCAAGCATCATGGTCCCCTGCCCGTGGTTTCAGGAAATTGCCCTCTATGCCAAAAATCACCCGGAAAAGGATTTCGGGCTGCATCTGACGCTCAATTCCGAATGGCAGATCTATCGCTGGGGTCCCGTGGCACCGCGAGCCTTAGTCCCCAGCCTGCTCGACAAAGATGGCTTTTTGCACCAAGGTGTTCCCGCCGTGGCTGCCAACGTCAAGGCGAAAGAAGTTGAGATCGAACTTCGGGCACAGATCCAACGAGCCCGCGACTTTCAGGTTCCATTCACGCATCTCGACACCCACATGGGGGCACTGGTCAGCCGACCCGACCTGGTCGAGGTTTATGTCCGGCTTGGATTGGAATTCAACCTGCCGGTCCTCTTCATCCGGGATGCACACAAGGACGAGCGAACCGCCAAAGAGTATCCCGCACTCGCCGAAAAAACGGCGGAATTGTCCCTGTTACTGGATGATCAGCGGTTACCGATTCTCGATTCGCTGGCCCAGTTCTACGGCGGGGAAACTCATCAGCAACGGAAAGACAGTTACCTGAGGTCATTACGGGAACTCAAGCCGGGCGTGACGGAAATCATCATTCATTGTGGAATTGATAATCTGGAACTGCAGGCGATCACCGGAAGTTCTGCGAATCGTGATGGCGACCGCAGAATTTTTACAGACCCTGAAGTGATGCAAGAGATCAAAACGCTGGGAATCGAAGTGATTACCTGGAAGCAGTTCCATGCGATGACCGCCAAACCTGTCGGCAAGTAACGTGACTGGGCCATTCGTGCCAAAGACGTTTTTACCGACGCGATGAAAGAACAGGAAGATACTGCGAAAGAATGGAAGAAACCGAAGAACAAGCATCGCGGAGAATTGATCAAGGACGATAGAAAATGAAGAAGGGGTCCGTGGCAACACGGGCCGTGGGGACCGTCCGTGGCAACACTGCGATCACTTGGAAGTACGACAAAAACCGAAGCAAACACACAATGTCTTGCGGTGGCAGGTCCACAGACGCGGCAGACGCCATGAGTGCCGCGTTATTCCTCCAAAAAACTTCCCCAAGGACCTCCCGAAAGGCTCAGTGCGACTTGCCATGCTTTGATTCGGCCATCGCCGCAGAGGTGGCGACGATCCGAAATCCCAGTCCCGCGTAGCGTGCCGCTGGTGCAAAGCCATCCCGATGAGCGGATCGAGCGAACATGGGAACAAAGAACCAACCGCCACCTCGTAAATTCCGTTTTTCTCCCGCTTCGGGGCCTCGCGGGTCGATTGTCGGTCCCGCGGGGTAGTCTCCGTAGTGATCCAAACACCACTCCGAGACATTACCGTGCATGTCATAGAGTCCCCAGGAATTCGGCTTTTTTTGGCCAACGGGATGCGTCATTCGACCCGAATTCGAACTGTGCCAACTGAATTTTTCCAATTCGGCCTCGTCATCACCACAGGAAAACTCGGTCGTAGACCCGGCCCGGCAAGCATATTCCCATTCGGCTTCAGTAGGCAGACGGAATAAATTTCCTGCGGCCTTCTCCGGGGGAATTTCTGTCAGACGCCGGCAGAACTCGTCCGCTTCCATCCCCGTCACCGACTCGACGGGATTTTCGCCCCCCTGGAAGTAGGCTGGATTCGATCCCATTAACCGCTGGTATTGTTCTTGAGTCAGCTCGGTTTGCTGCATCCAAAATCCTTTGGAAAAACGGGCTTCGAACTGCGCTTCATTGTTCAGGTGCCCTGGTACGTCGTCACGGCTACCCATCAAAAATCCCCCTGCGGGGCACCAGCAAAATTTGATCCGCAAGGCCGTCAATTCCCGGATTTCTCCCGGTTGGTTGCCGTCGCTGACGAGCCGACTTGTGTAAGTCGTATCGGTGGAAAGTGCAATCGAATCAAATGGAACTGGCTCCGGAATCACCGGTTTTTGCAAGGGATCGGCAGGAGTTGTTGCCGAACCGCTCCCAAGCTGGGGCCCCCCGTTGCCCGAGCGACTGCCACAACCCGCGATTTCCACAAGGATCAACATCGTCACCATCATTCGTCTCATCGTACCTGCCTCCGATATCACGAGATTCAAAAGAGCTGCGTCGCGGATCTTCAGATGTCACTAAAATCTGAGTGTTTATTAAAGCTTTTATAAGAGTTGAAGTCTGTGTTCTTTTTGAATCAAGTCGTCATCCCCGGTTTTCAGTGTCCGAGCGAGTCACGCGGAACGACGTTGGCGACCACGTGGCAGTTTGGTGGTGCAAATCCCGTCCGCGCCATGACGAGTTACGCCGGTAGCACTGGGTCGACGTTAATGCAGAGTCTTACCGGATGTAACGTGAGTACGCTCGTTCCGAATCCAGGCCCCCTCTTTGACCCGAACAGGGACGGAGAAGATTACTTCTCACGAGCAACGATTGGTCAGTATGCACGGACGGATACGCCCAATCCGAATAATATTTCTGGTGTGATGGCCCAAAGTTCCTGGTCGGCCGATCTCAAGGATATC
Source organism: Schlesneria paludicola DSM 18645 (assembly GCA_945869955.1). Taxonomy (GTDB): domain Bacteria; phylum Planctomycetota; class Planctomycetia; order Planctomycetales; family Planctomycetaceae; genus Schlesneria; species Schlesneria paludicola_B. Next base: position 8,276 of record CAMBQP010000106.1, on the reverse strand, counting down.
ACGGATGGCTCGTCGAATACGATTTGTATGGGAGAAGTTCGGGGCTGGTGTTCTGATGCGTTGGGCTATTGGACGCAGGGGGGTGGGGGGGGCTGGGCCGATTCCGAGTCACTCTGGTTTTCGACAACGGCTCCCATCAATTTCCCGACTTGCCCTGGCGAAAGCGGCATCCCCAGTGACGCAGCTGCCGCAGCTCCCTGCAATAATGTCTCTTCGTGGAATACGGCGATGGGCTTTAAATCCCAACATACGGGTGGTGCACATTTTTTGCTGTGCGACGGATCCGTTCGGTTTCTGAGCGAGAACATGGACCACCTGACTTACCAGAAGTTAGGTGATCGCGCGGATGGTTACCCCGTCGGGGAATTTTAATTCTGCAATGCGCCCCAACAGCGTGCTGCTCGCTCGGATTTCGAGCGGGCAGCCACTCGCCGGATCGTCATGAAATCAGACGTTTTTATCGGTTTGTCGATCGTATACCCTCCGGCTGCCCGAGTCGTCCGCAGGAAGACTTCTTTCAGTCGTTTGGGCCCGATCGCTTCGGTCATTTTTGTTTCTTGTTAGCGAGTCTTACCATGAAATCCTCTCTTTTTCGTCGCACCCCGATTTTGATCGGCAGTTTTTTCTGTTTGCTGATGTTCGTCAGCGTCGGCTGTTCCGGCGGGCGAAGAGCACCGCGGACAGTCCCCGTAAGTGGTAAAATCACTTATAAGAGTCAACCGGTCATTGGTGCGCAGGTTGCCTTCATATCAAAACTCGAAAACAAAGATGTCTTTGCCGCTCGCGGAATTACCAATGCAAGCGGGGAATTTACATTATCCACGTATCTCGACCCGACGCATGAAGTGTCTGGGGCAACTCCCGGTGAATTCACAGTCACCGTGGCCAAAGTGGAAAAAATCGACCCCAAGCAGGTCATGGATAACTTCAGCAAGGGGAATCCGACGATGCAAGGTTTTTTCAAGAAGCTGATTCCGGCGAAATACGGCGAAGTCACACAAACATCACTCACAGCGCCCGTCACCGCAGGGGGCCAGAATCGATTTGAGTTTCATCTCGAAGACTAGCTCGAAATACGACAACGAACATCAATCCGGGTTATCGTTTCGACGGCTCTTGGCACGGATCGTTTGGGGTTAACCGGCGACGGTGGCCACGACGGCGAATTCCTGTTCCGAATCGGCGCCAACTCGATCCAGGCTGAGGCGGTGGTAAGCCTTCCACTCCGTCGTTGTGGCCATTTGGGGGGCATGTCCACACACCCTCAACAAACCGCAGTCGCTCGACAAGCCGCAAACGCCTTGCCAACACGATACGCCACGAACTGCGGATCAGCGATTCGACCGGAATGTTGAATTAAACTGATGTGCCCTGTTTCTGGGGCAGATTGACCCGCTGGGGCAGATTGCCCCGCAAAATCACCATGGAAGGATTTCGGAAACCGGTATCAACTTGACGTGCTAACGCATCCCAAGTTGCGAAGAAGCAGTGTCTGCCATGCGTGGAATCCCCCTCAAAAATCCAAGCTTGGCCCCCGCAGTCGCGAACCTTTTCTCTGCGAAAGCCCCGTTTTTCCGCTCAAACATCCGGCATCGCTCCAGCCAAAATTCCCGCTGTTGATGAGCGACCCCCGCCTGGCCATCTCGCGATTCTCCGTGAGAGAAAAGAATCGTTTAGTTTTGGCACTGCAATTGCAAATCCCCTTCTCGCCAGTCAGTTCGTCACCGATGCACGAACGACCGGAACGATTCGCAACACGTGACAACAGGAGATTAATCATGGAGACATCAAGTTTATTTCGCACCGGCTTCAAACGTGCATTCGGGCTGACTGCAGCCTCGATGATGCTGTTTGGTGGCGTCGGTTATATGGCTCTGGCAACCCCCCCCACCGGTCCGACACCTCCCACTGCGGGGATCAGTGCGGATAAAGCCATTGAAGGATTGGAATATTCGGGTAAGGCTTTTACCGCGATCGCCAAGCGGATTTCTCCGGCGGTGGTCTCGCTGAAGGTCGAGAAAAAAATGGGGGGCGAGGGACCATTTGGAAATCTTCCCGGTGATGATTCGTCCAATCCACTGAACGAGGAAATGCTGAAACGATTTTTTGGTGATCGCCTTCCCGAAGGATTGCGACAGCGACAACAAAATGGCCCGAGGAATGCGGTCGTCGGCCAGGGATCGGGATTCATCGTCTCGACCGATGGATACATTCTGACGAACCACCATGTCGTGGGGGATTCGAGTAAAGTGACGGTTCGGTTCCACGATGGTCGAGAACTGGTTGCCAAGGTGGTTGGTAGCGACGCGCAAAGTGATGTGGCCGTCATTAAGGTCGACGCCACCAATCTGACTCCGTTGCCTCTGGGTGATTCGAATGCGACCGAAGTCGGCGAATGGGTCCTTGCGTCCGGTGCCCCCTTCGGACTGACGCAAACCCTGACTGCGGGGATCGTCAGTGCCGTAGGACGAAATAGCGTCGGGATTAACAACTATGAAAACTTCATCCAAACCGATGCCGCAATCAATCCTGGCAACTCGGGCGGACCGCTGGTCAACCTGCGGGGCGAAGTGATCGGAATTAACACCGCGATCTTCAGTAAAACGGGAGGATCCGTCGGTCTGGGCTTTGCCATCCCGGTGGAGATGGCGAAACAGGTTTACGATCAGATTCTCGATCATGGAACGGTCGTACGAGGTTATTTGGGGGTCCGAATTCAGGGGCTGAATCAGGATTTGGCCGATCATTTTGGACTCAAAGAGTCGCAAGGTGTGCTCGTCGGTGATGTTCAAAAGGGGACTCCCGGTGACAAAGCAGGACTAAAACAAGCGGATGTCATCGTCGAACTGGATGGAAAGCGGATCGACCAAGCGGCGACATTCCGTAACGCCATCGCCATGAAATCGCCGGGATCAAAGGTCAACCTGACGATCGTGCGTGATGGACAACGATTGCCTGTCACGGTGACCCTCGACAAACTTCCCGAAAATGGTGCCGTCGCCTCAGTGAAAGAAAGTCCGAAATCGGGGAATTCCTGGGGGTTCTCGGTTCAACCACTTACCGCAGAATTAGCGAAAAAGTTTGGATATGCTGAGGATGCTGGGGTCGTGATCACCGAGGTGCTGCCAGGGTCCCCCGCCAGCCAAGCGGGACTCGAACCGGGGATGTTGATTCAGCAGGTGAATCGCCGCAAAGTTCGAACCGCTGAGGAATTCAACGATTTGGTCCGCCAGGAGAATCCGACGAAAACACTGTTGCTGCTCGTCGCTGACGGACAGAGTTCCCGATTTGTGATCCTAAAGACCAGCGAATGATTGCCGCAAAAACCGTGGGCCACCGAGCAACCGTCGGTGGCGCACTCTTGGATACCACAGACGGGCCGTAACAGAGACAATCTGTTGCGGCCCGTCTGCTTTTCTTTCGTACCCGCACAAGAAACGGTATATTCCACCGCTTCTTCACCATCATCGAAGTTCTTGTAACTCAATTCACCATCCTGAGAGGGTACGTTTTGCAATACCGAACTTGGGTTGCCGCAATACTGTTGATTTGCGGCGGATTAACGTTGCCATTTTTTTTTCGTGCTGCACCCCGTCCCATTCAGGCGAAATTGCGTGATGGAACAATCGTCCGATTCGAGAAAGCCGGGGTCGGTTCCATCTCTTACGACGCGATTTCTCCTTTCATGACCCGAAGGGTGAATCCCTTCTCTTTCGGAGTTCAAAGCCGGTCAAAAGAACGAATCCAAGCAACATTTCCGGTACAACCTCGGGAACTCGGCCTGCTTTTTTCCGTCCACACCAACGAGGGAAAACCCAATGCAGACCTCGTGAATTCTATTCCCTCCCGTTCCGGTTACCTTCTCTCAAGAGTCGACTTTGTCGAGTCGACGGGATTTATCTTTCAATCTCCAGTCACTGGTCAGGATACCGTGGCGAATCTCGTCAGTCTCAGCCAAGGACCGTTTCCCCATCGCGATCGGATGCTGGAAATTCGCTGTTATGAACCAGAAAACCAACAGCGGTTTTTAGACATCAAAATTCCCAATCCCGCTTTTCAAGCGGCATACGTCGAGTGGTCACCCGAATCTCTTCCGGCTTCCCGAACAGTTGAACCGCTTACCGTCACTTTAAACCATGGGTTAGACGAGTTTAAAAGACCGACATTATCCGATGAGGACCTGACCGTGACTTCCACCGATCCGCGATGGAATGTCGATGAACTTGAGCGGAATTGGTGGTTAACGGATGTCACCGGGAATCGATCCCCCTCGTTATTAGATCTTTCTCCGTTTGAACCCGCCTGGAAGCTCAACATCCAGTTCCGGCGAAAAGCCTCGGCCCAATTTTCAGACGAGGAAATCTGGCGAACAAAACTTTTCTCATTACCGGCCGAGTCCTCTGCACAAAGAATTTCAGCCCACCAGCGGATCGAGGGAATTGACTGTCGTGCCACCGTCATCGCTTCGGCGGGAAAGGTGACCGATGATGGTGTCGATCTTCCATTCGAAAACGAATTCCTTGCGGGAACGGCAGGGAAAATTTCTCATGGTACTCGAGAGGGACGAGCATTTGTGACGCTGCAGTCGCCAAAACCCTTCATTCATGTGATCCATTCCCGCTTGGACGAAGAGACCGAGTTGCTCTTTAACGTGCGCGATCAGACCGGTCAGGTGATTTCAACCGGAAGCAGCCATTCGACGGAAGTCCAAGGTGAATCCATGCGGATCATCCAATTTGCACCCACCGTCGTGACGACAGAGGTCCTATTAGAAGTGACGGTCAATCGCGGACGTACATGCGAATTTTTGGTCCAGCCAGGTCCATGGAAAAGACCCGATTAGGATGCAAACCCCTTTTGCGTTGACTCAAGCGACATCGAATTTATGACCGCTGGATTTTGTATTTGTCCGGTTTTTAAACCGGGGGATTGAACAAAAGCTTGGGAAGATAACGAAGGAGAGGTCAGGCATTGAAGACGGTGTGCAGGGGAATTTGCACCATGGGGATGTCCAGGGAATCGCTATCGGTTACTTGGGGCAATATGAACAGGAATCAAAGCCCTCGTTCCCCTCTTCCTTCGTTCATACTGCTACGTGAGTTCAATCTCCCGATCAAAATCCCTGAATCATCGTTCTGAGTTGCGTGAGTTGATCGATCAACTGGGGAAGTTCCGCCAACGGGACCATGTTCGGTCCGTCACTGAGCGCCCGATCCGGATCGGGATGCGTCTCGAAAAAGACCCCGTCACAGCCGCACGCAACCGCTGCACGAGCGAGAAACGGAACAAGATCACGACGGCCACCCGTCGTCGCTCCACCCGGCAACTGTACGCTATGTGTCGCGTCAAAAATCACTGGTGAACCAAACGACTGCATCACCGGAATGCAACGAAAATCATTGACCAGCCGACCGTAACCAAACATCGTGCCACGCTCGGTCAACAGCACGTTGGGATTCCCAAACGCTTCACACTTCTTCACCACGTGGACCATGTCTTCGGGGGCAATGAATTGCGGTTTTTTTACGGTGATAATCCCGCCATTCCGAGCGGTCGCCTCGGCGACCGCTTCGACCAGATCCGTCTGCCGCGCGAGAAAAGCGGGGATCTGCAAAATTTTGCAGACCTTCGCCGCAGGCTCGGCCTGTGACGGTTCATGCACGTCGGTCGTCACCGGCAGCCCAGTGGTCTCCCGAACTTTTTGCAAGATTTCCAGGCCCCGAGTTAACCCCGGGCCCCGAAAACTGTCACCACTGGTTCGATTCGCTTTGTCAAAACTCGACTTAAAAACGATTTGCACGTTCTTCGTCTGAGCGAGTTCTGCAAGTCGATAAGCGACCTGCAGCACCAGCTCTTCACTTTCAATCACACAAGGACCGGCGATCAACAGCAACGGAAGCCCGCGACCACACTTCCATTGCCCCACCTCAACAGGATTATTCGGCACGAAAAGCTCCTTCTTACCGACCAGCCGCCTTACTTGGCGTATTCAATGATTTTTGTCTCTCGCAACACGGTTACTTTGACTTCACCCGGATAGGTCAACGTCTGTTCAATCGAGGTTGCCAAATCACGGCACAACTTGGCCGCTTCACGATCATTCACGTCCGCCGGGTTTACAATCACCCGAATTTCACGCCCCGCTTGCACGGCAAACGCTTGCTCAACCCCTGGGAAACCACACGCCAAGGTTTCCAGTTCTTCCAGTCGACGAACGTATTTTTCGAGCGTTTCGCGGCGAGCCCCCGGTCGAGATGCCGAACAGGCATCGGCAGCCGCGACCAAGACCGTATAAATATATTCTGGACGAATGTCGTCGTGGTGCCCCTTGGCCGCATGTACGACTTCTCCCTTTTCACCATAACGCTTCAAAAGTTCTGCACCGACTGCCGGGTGGCCCCCTTCCATTTCATGATCGGCTGCTTTGCCGATGTCATGCAGGAATCCACAGCGGCGAGCCAGATTGCCGTTCAGACCCAATTGAACCGCCATCATCCCTGTCAAATGAGCCACTTCAATCGAATGTCGCAGCACGTTTTGACTGTAACTGGTGCGGAAATAAAGCCGCCCCATCAGTTCAATCACCTTTTCATGCAGGTTCGGAACATCCGCTTCCTGAGCCGCTTCGGCCCCTTGTCGACGGATGAACTCTTCCATTTCCTTTTGCGATTCCAGCACAATTTCATCGATGCGCGTCGGATGAATGCGGCCATCCTGAATCAGTTTGACCATCGCCTGTTTTGCGGTTTCACGACGAACACTGTCAAACGCGGAAACAACCACCACACCCGGCGTATCATCCACGATCACGTCCACGCCGGTCGCTTTTTCAAAAGCGCGTATGTTGCGCCCTTCGCGACCAATGATGCGGCCTTTCATCTCATCATTCGGAATATCAACGGTCGAGACGGTCGTTTCCGAAGTATGAGCCGATGCATATTTTTGAATCGACATGCCGATGATTTCCCGAGCCAGCTTTTCCGACTGCTGCTTCAGTTCGGCTTCATGCTTGAGAATCAACCCGCCCGTCTCGTTCTTCAGTTCGCGTTCCAACTGGTCCATCAACATCGACGTGGCGGTTTTTTGATCCAGTCCGCTAATCTTGTAGAGCTGTTCCTGCTCTTGTTTGATGATTTTTTCCAGTTCTTTCTCGCGGGCATCAACCACCTTGCCCCGTTCGGAAAGTTTTAACTGGGTCGTCTCGAGCATTCGCTCTTTCTTGGCGATGTCATCCTGCTGGTCCTTCAGCCCCGATTCCCGCTTGTCGAGTTTTCGTTCCTGATTACGGATTTCGTCACGCAGCGAATTGAGTTCTTTTTCTACCGATTCGCGGCGTTTGAGCCCCTCTTCCTTGGCGGATAACTCGGCGTCCCGGCGCAGATTTTCGCCATCCCGTTTGGCGAGTTCCAAGATTTCATTTTGTGTTTTGTAGGCAGATCCACGTATCAGTCGCTCGGCAAAAAATCCTGCCGCGCCACCAAACACGAGACCTAACAGAGTTGATACGGTATCCATACGTGAGCGCCTTAAAGATCCTGGTCACAGAGCCACCAGACCTCACGCAAAACGCAGGATTCGTTCGGCGGAAGTTTGCGCCGATGCTGCACGATCGCGATTACGCGTCGTTATTCAGAGTGAGCAGGGTTGATTGAGCACCACGAAAATTAGCGGACCGAGCGGCGTGACGGGACACGAACGAGCGCCAGAGACGGCGGACGTACCAATGACTGCAACTTCCTCCACCAGTCCCGAGGGGGACCAGCAGCGAATCTCGCTGCAGCGATCGCCTGCTCAGACGATTCATCGTTCAAGTTCAATGGACCGAAGCAGAGTTGAATCAAGCCGTCGCCAGCCCAATCCATTGCTTGCTCGATTCGCTGGGAAAAATCCCTGAAAATCGCCATCAACACGACTAACAAACCGCCAAGAAATGAAAACATTCTGGCTCTTCCACAAAAAAATCGCACCTCAACAGGCAGTCCACAGGGGATTGCCATCAAACCGATCTCCTCCGAACCATCATCGGCCCGGTCGCTTCTGGTAATCTTTGCCGTCTGCCGACGACCATTCACCAAAAATTCTTCCTGTATCCTAACAAACGCTCATCAACCTTCAACTGATGCCACCCGAGGAAGGAGGCAACTCCCCAAACTTCAGCGACGCGACGACGAAAGATCCCCCATTCCCCATCAAACAAATTCCACCGTTTAAAACGATTCCGCCAATTCTACCGCCCCCAAACAAAAACCAGCCCCCCCCGAAGTTCGCCCCCAAGT